>JAHJIN010000484.1 GCA_018823415.1 Chloroflexota bacterium
GATGTCAATGGGGCCTATCAAATCATCCGTAAGGCAATCCCTGACGCCAGGTGGCAGAGGGATAGAGGGTGCGTAGTTCACCCAATGCCGTTGGGCATGAACTGAAGCCAGGTCACATTTGTCTATGGTTTTAGGAACTATGAACCACCAAGACCACAAAGGTAGCTGGTATTATCCTTTGTGGTCTGGACTATCCGAGTTGGGAGGTGCCACATGAACACACACATGGTCGTGCTGGTCACAGCCGGCTCGCTGGACGAGGCTGTGTCCATCGGCCGGGCGGTGGTGGAGGAACGACTGGCCGCTTGCGCCAACGTCGTGCCCGGCGTGCGAAGCATCTATCGCTGGCAGGGCACCGTCCACGATGACCCGGAGGTACTGCTGGTCATCAAGACCCGGGCGGATCGTTTCGACCAATTGGCCCACCGGGTGCAAGAACTGCACTCGTACGATGTGCCCGAGATCATCGCGCTGCCACTGGCGACCGGATCGTCGCGCTACCTGGCCTGGCTGAATGAGGCGACTGCGGAGCCGTCCTGACGAGGGTTGTCAGACGCCAACTTGTGCGATATAATGGCGGCGAATCATCACGACAGAGGGTAGTATGATCGACCAGGACAAGATTCGACAAGCCGTGCAACTCGTCATCGAAGCGATTGGCGAAGACCCCAACCGTGAAGGGCTGCGGGATACGCCACGCCGCATTGCCCAGATGTATGCCGAGGTGTTCGCTGGCCTGGACCAGGACCCGGCCGAGGCTCTGCAGATAGGGTTTGAAGAAGCGCACAAGGAGATGGTCATTGTGCGCGACATTCCCTTTTACTCCATGTGCGAGCACCATTTTCTGCCCTTTCATGGCGTTGTGCACGTGGGCTATATTCCCAACGGGCGTATCGTGGGCCTGAGCAAGCTGGCCCGGGTCGTCGAAATCTTGTCCCATCGCCCGCAGGTGCAGGAACGGCTGACCAGCCAGATCGCGGACATCATCGACGAAACCTTGAAACCCGACGGCGTGGGGGTGGTCATTGAGGCCCAGCACTTGTGCATGACCATGCGCGGCATTCGCAAGCCCGGTTCGATTGCGGTTACGTCGGCCAACCGAGGTATCTTTCGCCGCCAACCGGTCACTCGCGCTGAGTTTATCTCGTTGATCCAGAATGGACACTCGTAGAATCGGGAGGTAAATATGGAAACGCGTCAAGTGGTTTTGGCCCTGGTCGGCGCGGCGCTGGCGCTGGTTGCGCTGGTGGTCGTGCTGTGGGGCGGATGCGTGTTTTTCAGTCTGGCCTGCGGGTGCTGCGGCATCTCGCTGGCGCAATCTGGCGACTCGGGGCCGGTGTACTATGAGCCACCGGCACGGCCTTATCGCGTGCCGGCGACACCGCAACCGATGGAGCCGGGCATGGGCCAGGCTGGCGCACTCATCACCGAGGTGGTGCCTGGCAGCCCGGCCGAGGCCGCTGGCCTGCAACCCGGCGACGTCATCGTGAGTGTGGACCGGCAGCGCCTGCAGGATGGGCAAAACCTGGCCGACATTGTCACCCAGTATCGCCCCGGTGACGAGGTGACGCTGGGCCTGTGGCGCCAGGGCCACACCGAGTTTGTGCGCGTGCGCCTGGGTGAAAACCCGGAAAGGCCCGGCGTGGGCTATCTGGGCATCTATTTCCGCGTGCTGGGTCAGGGGCCCATGGCTCCCCGCTCGGGCGACTGAACGGGATGAAGGGCCGGGGCGCGTGGTTGCTGTGCGGCGTGATCGCGTGGCTGCTGGTGGGGAGCCTGGCATCGGCCCACCAGCAAGACCTGCGCGCCCACGTGGTGCAGCCCGGCGACACGCTGGCATCCATTGGTCTGCGCTACGGCGTGTCGCCGTGGGCCTTGCGCGAGGCCAATGGTGCGCTCTCGCCGTGGCACGTGTGGGCCGGCCAGCGGTTGGTCTTGCCAGCACCCACCACGGCCGGTCCATTGGCCTATCGCGTGGTCCAGGCCCGGGCCGGCGACACTGTGAGCGCCGTCGCCCGGCGTCATGGCGTGGATGCCTGGGACCTGGCCCGGGCCAACGGGTGCTGGCAGCCCTGGCTGGCGCCGGGCCAATGGCTGCTGATCCCCGGCGCGATAAACCGGCCCCCGCTGCCCACCGCGACAGCGACGGCAACCGCCACCGCGACGCCGGCTGCCACTCCGACGAGTCGGCTGCGACCCACGCGGACCCCGGCCGCCAGCCCTACACCCACGTGGCAGTATACGCCGGACGGTCCCATCTCGTACGAGTCCAACGCGGGCCTCACCCGCATTCTGGGCGTCATCCATGACGACGCCGGCAATACGGTGGATGGCGTGCTGGTGCAATGCTGCACCAACCAGTGCTGGACCTCCAAGCCCTCCGGGTCGTGCGGGCCGGGCTGCTATGATTTCGCGTTGGGCGACTGGTCGCGCAACTGCAAGTGGCTGGTCACCATCGTGGACCAGGACGGCAACGCCCTGTCTCCCACCGTCATGGTCGAAACCACGGACGTGGGCTGGATGTCTATCGCCACGCTGAACTGGCGCAAGCATTGGTAACACGCTGCCCGCAAGTGGACAGCTATACAAAAACGAGGTTGCCGGTTGTTGCCGACGACCTCGTTTCATCCTGTGGCGGGAGTGCGTGGGAGTCGAACCCACCTTGGACATCTTTGACATGCCCAACATACGGGTTTGAAGCCCGCGGGACCCACCGGGACCCATCCACCCCCACGGCTGATTATACATCATTGCCCCCTGATGCGCAAGGTCACCAAGCCTGCGCGCGCCATCATGCCTCCGCTCTACCGCTCATGTGGTATAATAGAGCCAGGAGGAGGTGCATCATGAGCACGACCATCACCAGACAAGAGTTCAAGCGCGTCAAGGAACACGTGTACGAGTTGCCGGCCGGGACACGACCGCACATGCGCGTGCCGGCGCGCATCTATGCCGACGACGTCATCCTGCAAGATGCCCTGGGCGACCAGTCTGTGATCCAGTTGAGCAACACGGCCAGCTTGCCGGGCATCGTGCGCTATGCCCTGGCCATGCCTGACATCCATCAGGGCTATGGTTTTCCCATCGGCGGGGTGGCGGCTACGGAACTGCCGTCTGGGGTCATTTCGCCCGGGGGGATAGGGTATGATATCAATTGCCTTGCCGGGGCAAGCCTGATACTGCACCAGTTTGGCTATCACCGCCGCATTGATGAAATGGAGGATGACTGGTCGCAAACGCAGTTAGCAGCCCAAGACTGGGTGGCGAATACCACCACAAAAGTGCACATAGTAAACTATATGCGGCGGCCTCCCCAAGCGCCGGTCCTGGAGGTCACGACAGAGACCGGCGACCAGATTCGCGCCACGGCCGATCATCCTTTCTGGACACCAGATGGCATGAAGCCGCTGGCCGAGCTAAGGCCGGGCGACCGGGTGGCGCAGATGCCTTTTCAGGGAGTAGCCTACGAGCCGCCATCGGACGCGGTGATCGTGTCGGAAGATGATCTACGTGCGCAATTGGGCCAGTTTGGCAAGGGCGCCAGCGGCCACAGCACCAAGCAGATCATCAGCTTTTTGACATCGCGTGGCCTGCTGCCCTTGCGCTACTCGTCGCCGGTGTTGCCTTGGCTTTGCAAGGTGCTGGGCTTTTTGCTTGGCGATGGCACGATGCGCATTGACCCGAAATCTGGCAAGGGGTTGCTCTCGTTCTATGGTAAAGCGCCAGATTTGGAACGCCTGCGCACCGATCTCGAGGCCATCGACGTCACGCCATCTCGCATCTATGCTCGGAACCGGGAGCATACTATCCAGACCCCCTATGCCGAATACTCGTTTGAACATTTCGAGACCCACGTAAACGTCAGCAGCTCTGCACTGGTGGCACTGCTGACTTGTCTCGGCGCACCTCTGGGAAACAAGGCCCAGCAGGATTACAGCGCGCCGGCGTGGCTGGAGGCGGCTCCCCTATGGCAAAAACGACTCTTTCTGGCCGCCTTGTTCGGTGCCGAGCTTATGGCTCCCACCACCATGACCGGGCACGGTGCCACTTTTGCCGCGCCGGTGCTTTCTATGAACAAACGCGAGCAGTACGTCGCCAGCGGCCTCGAATTCCTACGCCAACTCTCGGCCTGGCTAGACCAGTTCGGAGTCGAGACGCAATCCATCGCCTCTCGCGCGGAACAAGTGAACGCAGACGGCGAACAATCCATACGACTGCGGCTCGTCCTGTCCAACAAAACCGAAAGCCTGATCAACCTGTGGTCTAGGGTGGGCTATGAATACAGCCATGAGCGGGCCAGCAGAGCTGCGCTGGCAGTGCAATATCTCAAGTACAAGTGGCAGGTGGTGGCCCAGCGTGAACAAGCAGCGCAAGCGGCGGTGGCCCTGGCTGAGCAAGGCGTGCCGCCTCGCGAGATTTTTGCCCAGCTTGTCGGACCGCATGTCAACAAACGGTTCCTGGAGCGTTCTTTGTATGGTGGTCGCAAGACATCGCCCCGAATAGGGAAACGCTTTGATCCCTTTGACCAGTTTTGTGCCCATTCCGGAGTCGAGACAAGAACAGAGGGAATGGTCTGGGCACGCATTGCCCGTATCGAGCCGATAATACATGATGGCGATGTGTATGATTTGACCGTGAACCATCCCGATCACAACTTTATCGCCAATGGCTTTGTCGTTTCCAATTGTGGTGTTAGATTGGCCCTATCACAGGTGACCGTGGAAGAAGTCCAACCACTCATGAAACGCTTGGTGGACATGCTGTTCAATACCGTGCCCACCGGCGTGGGCAAAGGCGGCGAGGTTTACCTGAATGACCGGGACATGGACGCGGTGCTGGAGCGCGGGTCCGAGTGGGCCGTGCGCCAGGGCTACGGGCACAAGGCGGATCTGGAGCACACCGAAGAGCGCGGGTCTATGAACGATGCCGACGCCGGGGCTGTGTCGCCCCGGGCCAAAAAGCGCGGACAGGGGCAACTGGGCACGTTGGGCAGCGGCAACCACTTTATCGAGGTCGAGGTGGTGGATCAGATATTCGACGTCGAGGCGGCTCAGGCCTTGGGGCTGCGGGAAGGCCAGATTGCCGTGCTCATCCATTCTGGCTCCCGCGGCCTGGGGCACCAGGTTTGCACCGACTATGTGCGAGATCTCCAACGCGCCGTCCAAAAGTACGGCATCTATATCCCCGATAGAGAGCTGGTCTGCGCGCCGCTGGATTCGCCAGAGGGCCGGGCCTATTTTGGGGCGATGGCGGCCGCGGCCAACTATGCCTGGGCCAATCGCCAGTGCCTCTTGCACCTTACCCGCCAGGCCTTTGAAAAGGCGCTCAAAGGGCAGGTCCGGGACACCCGGTTGACGCTCTTGTACGACGTGGCCCACAACATTGGCAAGATCGAGACGCACGTGGTGGGCGGGCGCGAGATGGCCGTGTGCGTGCATCGCAAGGGGGCCACGCGGGCCTTTGGGCCGGGCCGGCCCGAGTTGCCCCGCGAGTATCGGGCCGTGGGGCAGCCGGTGCTCATCCCCGGCGACATGGGCTCTGGCTCCTGGGTGCTGGTGGGCACGCAGCAGGCCATGGACGACACGTTTGGGTCCACCTGTCACGGGGCCGGGCGTGTGCTTTCGCGCGCGGCCGCCAAGCGCCAGGCCCGGGGCGAAGATGTGGTGACCGAGTTGCGCAAAAAGGGCATCATCGTGCGCGGTGCGACCATGAAGGGCATCGCCGAAGAGGCCCCGGCGGCCTACAAGGACGTGGATCGCGTGGTGAACGTGGTGCATCAGGCCGGTATTGCCCGCAAGGTCGCGCGGCTGCGGTCGTTGGGGGTGATCAAGGGGTAGGCCAACCGGCCCAATCACAAGCTACAGGCCGCCGGGCGCACCGGCGGCCTGTTTATTCGCTCACATGCCCAGGACCAGCAGACCCACAAGATAGATGCACAGGCTGGCGGCCTGCAGGACGAACAACCACAGGGCCGCTGCCATCCACAGAACTGCCTGTCCCGGGCGTGTGCTTGTCACGTGGCCCAGTCCTAGCACCAGCAGCGTGCCAATGGGAACCAGCGCGGTAAACAGATACCGGCCCTGGGGCTGAAAGTCCTGGTAAAAGCTGTTCAGGAACGATGCCGCGACGATCAAGATGACGACAGCGGCAAAGAGCAGCAGCGTCTGAAACCGCCACGAGCGTCCCAAGCCCGGCTGTGCTCGCACATGGCGCGCCAGTCCTCGCACCAGCCCAACCACGGCGAGCAGGCAAAAGCCCAGGATCACGGCATAGTACCACGGGCTCAAGGGCACGAGCAGGTAACCCAGTCGTCCCCAAAAGCTCGTGAATCCCCAATCCAGCCAGGGCGTTTCCAGCAGGAACGTCAGCCAGTTATAGCCCTGGGCAGCATAGGAGACCAGGTGCGGCCGGTCCTGCGCCCACGCCTGGTTGAACACCTGCGCGGCCAGGGGGTCACCATACACGGCCACATTGTATGCAAACCAGATGCCAAACACGCCGGCCGGGATCAGGAACACCAGGACCAGTCGCGCCAGAAAATACCGCCAATTGCCGCGCCAGGATAGCAACACCAGCGCCAGGCTGACGGGATACACCACGATCCAGCAGTTCATACGCGCCAGGGCCGACAGCCCCAGGCTCAAGCCCAGGAACAGGCTGGTGCGCCCGGTAAAGCCGTTGCGCAGCCCCAGGACCCAGGCATAGCACACTAGGGTGGTACATAGCACCGAGAACATGTCGGCGTTAAAATAGGCGGATACGTAGGTAAACTGGGGGATACACGCGATGAGCAGGGGCACGCCCAGGCGCAAGTCGGCCCGGCTGGGAAAGAGTTGCCTGGCGATGAGATAGGCCAAATAGACGACCAGCACCCCCATCAAGACGGAGGACAGGCGCGCGCCATAGATGGTGCCGGCCAGCGACGTCCAGCCGACGGCAAACATGGTGGCTGCGCCAAACAGGTACGCGCCCCAGGGGTTGGTGGCATACCAGCCATAGACGCGATGATAGATGTCATCAGGCAGGCCGGGCGGCACGCGGATGTACAGATCGCGTCCCACGCCAAAGACGGGGTATCGCTGGTGCGCGAACGCATAGTGCGGCACCTCGAAATGGTGAATCTCGTCTGGCGCGCCATAGGGGTCGCCGGCAAAGGGCACCACGGCCGACCAGAGCAGGTTGTTGGTCAGAACAAAGAACAGCAGCAAAGCCATAATGATGTGTTCCGAGCTTGCTTTGTTCGACGGATTTAACACCCTGCGCACTCCTTGCCAGAAAGGGGATGACACGGCGCAAAAAGCGAGACCATGAGTCTGTTCATGGTCTCGCTCTTTTTGCTTATCCGGCACGTGCCTTGGCCGGATCTCAGGTTGCCGATTCTACTTGAATGGTACGTATGCCATTGCAGCGTCGCCAGCGTTCACGGCGCCCTGGCCTACGTAGCAGACAAAATCACCGCCGCTCAAGCTCTCTACCACCGCCGAACCAATAAAGGTGGTTTGCCCATCCAGGCCGGACTGACCGGTCTGTAGTGGGTCAAAGGAACCAAACTGATTGGCACCCACGGACTTGGTGAAGGTTATCGCCGCACCGCCGCCCGAGGGATAGTAGGTGACCTTGATGCTGTTGCTGGCGCCACTCACGTCCATAACCTGCAATGCCGTGCTCCAGGTGTTGGGCGGGTCCGAGATTTGTTTCAAAAAGATGGGGCAGCGCCACGTTTGCGCACCGTCGTTGCCGCCAAAGCCGGGGTAAGAAAAGGCGCGCGTATACACGCCGCCAGAGGTGCCACCCTGGCTCACGATGCCGACCAGCGCGTTGCTAGCGCCGGACACCCGTACCACCTCACCAGAACCAACAAAGCCGTTGGCGATGCCAGTATCCTGAGTCTGGTCAAAGGAAGCCAAAGCACCCGGGGCAATCGTCACATTAGACCCGGTGATAGCCGCACCACCACCCGCTGGGTGATATACGATGTGGGCCACCACGTTGGTGGTCTCAATGTTCATGACCTGAATGGCCGTGCTGTAGTAATAGCCCTGGTCAAGCACTTCCTTCAGGAGCAGGGGAGCGCGCACGCTGTCCGAGCCAGTGGTAAAGCCAGTGTACAACTGGAGCGTGCGGCCGGTGCCGGTTTTTTCACCTTGCTGCATCACAGTCACGGCAACGGGGCCACCCGTGGTCGCGACTACCTTGGCTGACCCAATAAAGCTGGTACCCAGGCCCGCATCAGTCTTTTGCTCAAAGACCACCGCCGCGCCGGGCTGCAGGGGGCCAAAGTTCTCTACAACATCTGTGCCACCACCCAACGGGGAGAAAGTCACGGTACCGCTGGTAGCGGCGGAGCCGGTGTTCTGGATGGAGAACTGGGTATAAAAGGTCAAACCCTTGTCCGATATGTTCTTGAGGATAAAAGGCAATCGCATCGTGTTGGCTGTCTCGGCGCTAGGGAAGCCGCGATAGGCCTCTGACACATAAGTCCCCGAGTCCGAGTTGCCCATGCCCACGATGGCACCCAGCGGCTGATCTGAGCTGATGACTACAGAACCGCGCCAATTATTCGGCAGGTCGCTAGGCACATTCTGGCTTGCGTCATAAGACTTGAACTGGTTGGCAGTGAGGGTATCATTGATCCCCACTGAGGCTGCTGTACCGTCTGGGTTATAGTACGCGAGATTGATGTTCGCGCTGGCGGTGTTGCTCAGGTTCATCACCTGAATAGCAGTGTATAGCGTGGGCGGATCCTCCGCAAACACGCCACTCGTGAGCAACAAGCTCATTACCATCACGATGGCCAGTACTCCCGACAACTTGGCAAATTTCCGCATGTTCCTACCTCCTTGAAATTGGTTGATATGGAAATGCCTTTGCGGTGCAGTTTGCTTACCCGCTTTCCATCGAGTCTAAATTTACCATATCTGGTACGCCGGAACAATAACTCATTGGGGTAATTGTTGCTCAGTTCGGTCGTTTGGGTACATTTGTGACCTACTACTTTGGGGTTAAGCGCGCTGCGTCAAACCTGATGCCACCATGAATGATCGGCAGTGCAGTCTTTGCATAGGGGATGCCGATCGTATTGGCCGGCCTGGTGCCAATCCCGCACTGCACGGAAGGCCGACTCGGTCCAGATCTCGCGGATGGATGACTTGTTTAGGTCTCCCATTATAGACGCGCCATCAAAGTCCACACAACAAAGCCCCACGGTCCCGTCCCAGTAGATGGTCAGGCCGGTCCAAAGATGATAGCACGGATACTGGCGCGGCGAACCAACAGCCGGGCCGAGCGCGGTTATTTTGTCTACGCCGCCCATGTTGTGTAGGGCTGTCACAAAAACGTAATCGGCCAACTCTTGCCAGCGATCCATGAATGCTCCTGTCTCGGCCATGTTATCGTGCTGTTGCACCATGTTCATATAGATAATGGGCAGCGTTTGGCCTCGTTGATCGCGCAATGTCCGAAAGCGTGTGATATTCTCTACCACCTGGTTGTAGCTCAAACCTCGCCGGATATGCTCGTATACCTGACGAGTGGCTCCGTCAAAGCTGAAAGTGATGGCATCTAGGGGTACTGATAACAAGCTATGCGCACGATCCTCATCTAGCAACGCTCCGTTGGTAAAAGTGCTGACCCGTGGTAGACCCTGTTCCTTGGCATATGTGATACGCTCCTCCAGGTGTGGGTCCAGCAGCGGTTCGCCATAGCCGCTGAGGATCACCTCGTGGGTGCCGCCAGCCGCGCACTGGTCGATGATATTGGCAGACAGGCTGCGGGGCATGACGCCCAGGGGTCGGCGCAAGCGATCTCGAGGACACATGAGACAACGCGCATTACAGCGGTTGGTCACCTCGATCTGCACGCGCAGGGGAAAAGGTTCTCCCTGCGACATGATCTTTTGGATGCGACGATGGTATATGCGGTGGTACAGAGGGTTTGTCTGTATGGCTGGCCTGGTCAGGATCCGTTGGACGTTCTGACGCAAAAGTTGATGGCGGCGTAGCCAGTGATAAGTACGCTGATAGAGGGTCATGGTTTGTCATCTCCCGTGGAATGATTCGCTGGCGACTGGCGTGACCAGGGACGTATCCCCAACTTGAACAGCCCGATGCCCCCCATGAACAAGGAGAATGCCGATGAGAGCACTCGCCGAAGGATGGTATACGACAGCGCTGGTCCCTGGGGTATTCCAAAGGCCATGATCAGGATCACCCACAAGCTATCTAGCGTTCCGATGCCTCCCACGCTGTGGATGGGCAGCACGCCAAAGAAATACATCAAGCTGATGAGCAAGGTCAATGCCCACGGCTTCAGGATCAGACCCATTCCCTGGTAGATGATAGCGGTGCCTCCCAGGGTGACAAGCCACAGCAAGACGGTGAGCGCTCCACTCATCACTAGCGTACGCGCCGAGGTGATGGTCAGCATGACCCGCAACGTACGATCCGTCAGGTCCAGCACAGCCCCAGCTCTTGGACCAGCCGCGGGCCGCTGCCTGGTGGCCCATCGATCCCAGGTTGTCAGAACCGAGCGGCGGAGTACCCACAGGATTCCAACTGCTCCTAGCATCGCCACCAGCATCAGGTTGATTACGCTGGCTATCTGCATCAACCAGGGGATGTCTGTTGCGATATTCGGCAGCGCAACCACAAAGAAAATACCCAGAGTGAGCAGGTCCAGGATGTGAACCACCATCAGGCTACTCACACTCTCTGTCAAGGGAATGTCACGCTGGGTCCTGAGAAAGCCGGGGTAGAATACCTCGCCCAGGCCCAGTGGTAGCACATCGCAGGCAAAGCTGTGAACCAGGGTGATGTAAAATAGGTCCGGGAACGGTAGGTGTTGAGACAGTAATATCTGAAAGCGCCAGGCTCGCAGCATGTAGGAGACCACTAGCAGGGCAAATCCGACAATGATCCAGGGCAGCGAGACCTGCGTGAACGCTGCCAGTACCTCGGCTGGGTTGACCTGGAGCGCCAAGATTACTAGAAATAGCACCCCACTCACCAATGCCAGGCGGCGAGTCAACGACAAGAGCCGGTTTGGATGACTCAGACCAGTTTCGAGGGGCATGGCTACCTCTTGTAAGCGGTCAATACTTTGCGCACGGCCGATATCACGTCATCTGCGTCGGAAGGGGTCATGGTGGGCACCAGTGGCAGACTCAGAATGTGTTCTGAAACGTGCTCGGCAACCGGACAATCACCGCGGCGGTAGCCCAGGTGCTGGTAATAGTCCAGCAGGTGTACGGCGGTATAGTGCAGAGTAGCCCCAATGTTCTCGGCCCGCAGGGCCATGATGACCTTGTTGCGAGGGGCGGTCAGTTGGTCTGTGTCCACGATCAGCACATACAGGTGTAGTGCATGGCGGTCGCCGGCAGAGGTGGGACGGAACTGCCGCTGCACCGAGGATAACTCGTCAAACGCCGCGTCATACTGGGCCGCCAATTGCTCTCGTGCGTCCTGGAAACTGGGCAGTTTGCGCAACTGGTGGATCCCCAGCGATGCCTGCAGGTCTGTCAGATTGTATTTGTAACCGGGGGCTACAAAGTCACAAAAGTCTTTTTGCCTGACCTGGAACCGTTGCCAGGCATCACGGTCCATACCGTGCTGGCGGTATACTAGCAGTTTACCCGCTGCAACCGGGTCCTCAGTGGTAATCATGCCTCCTTCTGCGGTAGTGATGTTCTTGTTGGCGTAAAAGCTAAAGCTGGCCAGGGAACCGGGTGTGGCGCCCACCAGTTGTCCGTGATAGCGCGTTCCTACAGCGTGGGCCGCATCTTCGATAACGATCAGGTTATGGCGCCGGGCAACATCCATGATAGCGTCCATGTCGCAGGACAGGCCCCCAAAGTGAACCGGGATGATAGCCCGGGTCCGCGGCGTGATAGCGGCCTCGATACGGTTTGGGTCTATGTTCAGAGTATGTGGGTCAATGTCCACAAAGATTGGGCGCGCCCCCTGGTGCAGAATCACGTTGGCTGTAGCGACAAAGGTCAGCGGGCTAGTGATAACCTCGTCGCCAGGGCCGATGTTGTGGACGACGAGGCACAGGTGCAGGCCGGCAGTACATGAACTCACCGCCACAGCGTGGGAACAGCCAATATAGTCACGAAACTGTTCTTCAAAGCGTGCGACCTTGGGTCCCATACCGATCCAGCCGGATCGCAGGGTGTCTACCACCTCGGCGATTTCCTCGTCGCCCAGCGTGGGGGTGCCAAAGACCAGGAATTTGTCGCGGACCGGCGTGCCGCCATCGATGGCAAGTTTCTCATTCATGCGTTTTCTCCGTCCAATGGTGTAATGTGACCCGGGGAACCCGGACCTGAAAACCCAGTTCGGTCAATAGGTTGAACATGGGAGCATTGCGCGTGATCACGGCCCCCTCAATGATGTCGGCCTTTTCCAGGAGCCAAGCCACGGTGTTACGGGTCAGGTCAAAGCCAATGCCCTGGCCGCGCAGCGTGGGGTCGATGGCGGCCAAGATCATGCGCCCCACGCGCAGGCCCATGCGTTCGGTCAGATCGTCTACCCGCGAGATGTAAAAGCCCACGGTCCGGCCGTCTATTTCCATTACATAGGCGGTGTCTGGCAGGTCGTGACACATGTTGCGCATCCACCGCTCATAGAAATCCACAGCCTGGTCGCGGGGAAAGCGGGTGTCGGCCATAAAGCGGGCAAAGGAAAAGGAGGCTCGAGCATAGGGCACGACGACCTGGACATCGGTTGGCTGGATCTGGCGATAGACGTAGACGGTGCGCCGTGGGGGCAACATCCGGCCCCTTCGGCAATCACGGAACAAAAAGGTCAGCGACTCGACGTAGCGAAAGCCCTCGTCTTCCAGGGCGCCGATGGCTACCAGGTCTGCCGAAGGCAGTTTGGCGGCGACGAAATCTAGACCCTGGGCGCGGTGCCACTGGCGGTATGCCAGCAGTAGCGCGTCTACAGTGGTGCGCTGGCGCTGAGGATCACCGATCACGGTCAGCAGATGTTCGATGTTGGCTGCCCGAATGCCAAAGTGGCGTGATTCCCACGGCGCCAGGGCTGCGCCCAGCAGACCGCACAGCCCTCGCTCATCGCGGGCCACCCACGTGCTGTCTGGGTGAGCGGCGACAAAGTCCCGCAGGTCGGCAGCGATGGCCCGAGTCCGATCTCGGTCGCTTAGCACGAGTTCCGGCGTGGTGCGGAGGTGGGGATAATGGGCGACCAGTGTTTCCCATTCCTCATCCCCACGCAGCGGCGTGACCGCAATGGGATTCATGTTTTCTCCTGGATCAGGTCTGCGTACAGGCGCTCGTGTTCAGCCACCATGTGAGGCACCGAGTATTCACGCTGGATCAAGGAACGAGCCGCAGTCCCCAACTGCTGCCGGCGTTCGCCGTCGCGCAGCAAGGCCACCAGGGCATCGGCCAGGGCCACCGGGTCGTCTGGGGGCACTAGGAGGCCGGTTTCGGCGTGTCGAATCACTTCTGACACCCCACCCACATTGCTGGCTACCACCGGCCGGCCCAGGGCCATTGCTTCCACCGTGGTCAACCCAATCCCCTCGCGTTGGCTGGAGATGACCACCACATCGCTGGCCAGGTACAGGTCGCAGAGGGCCAATCGAAATCCCAGGAACCGCACCACGCCCTCCAGCCCCAGGTTGGCAACCTGATAGTGCAGTTTGGTTTCCAGCGGCCCATCGCCCACGATGAGCAGTTGGACGTTGGGGATTTCCTGGACCACGCGCGGCATAGCATCGATGAGTAGGCCATGACCTTTTTGTGGGTGCAGCCGTGCGACGCGCAACAGGACCGGCGTATCTGCCGCCAATCCTTCGGCCCGGCGAGCAGCCGCGCGCCGGGCCGCACCATCTGGCAGATCGCCGGCCAGCTCGGTAGCCAGCAGCGAGATAAAGCGCAGCTTGCTGGGTGGAAACCCGGCCGCCAGCAATTCGCGCTCCAGTGCCCGACCGCCTACGACATAAGCACCGATCCAACAGGACATGGTCCGCAGTAGGGGGAACACCCAGGCCGGGTACTGGTTGCGCAGGCCATAGATGCTCACGGCTGTCCGCGCGCCGGTCATGGCCCGGGCCAGCGGCGCCCCCAGAAACGTGGATGTCTCCAGGTGCAGGTGTACCAGGTGCGGCTGCACGGTGTGCAGCATTTGGGCCAACCGCCACAAGACGCGCGGATCCCCGCGCCGCCCCAGGCTATGCACCGTCACTCCCTGGTCTTGTAGTTGGCCGACATATGGGCCATTGCCATGGAGGCAGCACACGATGGGCGCCCAGCATTCCCGATCCATGCCGGTCAACAATCGCAGCAGGATCACCTGTGCACCCCCGGTGTTCAGGTGATCGATGATGTGGAGGACCCGGTGTGGGGTGTTCACTGATCTGCCTGGAACTCGATGTGCCCCCGCCAACCTGCCGGCGGGGTGAGATTCAGTCCCGCGTCCGGGGCCTGCCAGAGACATTGCCACCGTGGGCTATTGCTGGCGATAGGTATCTGCCCCGGCTGAAGCTGGCCCAGGGGTAGCCAATCCCTTTCAGCAGCTCGGCGAATCAGGGGGATTTGCTGCGCATCGAACCCCATGAGCCGGGTACAGACCAGATCGACCGCCACCGGGTTATAGCCGCCCACCACCACCCCGGTTTGGACCGGGCACGGTCTAAGCGGACCTTCTTCCATGCCGCCGATGATACCGTCGATAACTGACAGATAGCGCCGTTGCGGGGTCTCGCATAGTACCCCCTGGTCGTTGGCGTAGAATAGCAGGGTGTTCAGGTCCAGCACCATGCGCCAGACGGTATCATTGCCATACCAATCGCCGTCCTCCACCTGGTGCAGCGCCGCTGACCGGTCCCGGCGATCCAACATCGGCCGGGCGGCTCGTAGGTACAGCTTGTGGAGAGGTACTCCCAGGTAATGCGCGGCCCAACGGCCCCAGGCGTGAGTGATGAGCACATCCTTGGCCCGCTCCTGGATCTTGACATCTAGTCGCGTGCTGTCGGCATATAGGTCGCCGCCATGACCGGGACTGCCCACGCGATGGTGCGGCAGCCAGCGTTTTTCATTGGTAATACCTACCATATTCTTGAGACTCAACGTGACACCGGCCTTGCGATGGGTCTTGAGTTTGGCCAGACTGATAATCGCGTCAGCCTGGAGGATACAGTCGGGCAAGCTATACAGGTTATGCTGGCGGTTGTGGGCTTGCCGGATGGCATTTTCGTACATGGCGGCGGTGCTGCGATAGCGATCTGCGTATTGAGCGATCTCGGCGAGCATGCTGTGTTGGCCCAGATCGATGACGTGATAGCCGCCCGGATCCCCGGCCAGGCGCTGGCTGTCTACCATGATCTGGTCCTTGTCGCGGCTGACCTGTACGTCGCGCAGGTCTATTAACTCTATTCCCAGGTCATAACGTTCGTTTAGGCAGCTGATGGCTGGTCCGATGCCGGTGAGATCCAGGATGCGGGCGAAATCCACTTCCTTTATGGGCGAGTCGGCCACGGTAATGCGTCCGAGGCCCCGGTTGGCGATGAACACATAGTCCAGCAGCGCCCGCACCAACGAACCGTGTACTACGGCCGCCTGAATGCCGGGCAGCCCGTCTGGGTGTTCGCTGATGACCAGGTTGGGTTTGAGCACCACATTGTCGCCGGGCCGCACAATGTCTCCCAGCGGGTTCCACGCTGGTGTACCATAATGTTCAGTGTCCAGGCCCAGCAACACAAACAGTTCCCGTACTGCGTGATAGACGTGGTTGCTAGCGTCGATTTCATGCTTGTCAAAGGGATACTCCGGGTAGGGCGCCGGCGGGTTAAAAGGCGGTCGTGTTGGATAAGCCGCGCGTTGGACATCATACACGGCAACGCGGGGATCGAACATGGGATGGGGCGATACGGTCATTTTCGGTCCTGTTAAAGATGTGGTACACGCGAAATGGTAAACTGATACTTGCCAGACGCACTCGGGGCTAGGTGCTCGTGCAACTCGAAACGGACTCGAAAGGCCGGGTCTCCATGTTGCTGGATACCTTGTTCCACCAGGTTGCAGGTTGTCGCCTGATCAAACCCTGGTCCCGGCACCAATTCTATCAGCAGATCGTGACGGGTTTCCTGAATCACGCGAAACTGGCGCACCCCCCGGGTTTTGTAGAACAGATGCGTGAAAAATTCGCCGTGCAAGAGCCGGCCAGACGGTGAGGTGATGAGGTCGCTCACACGCCCCACCACGGATTCAAGGAGCGGCAACCCGCGCCCGCAGGTGCATGGTTGGGCTGACGCCACTGCCATGTCGCCGGTCTCGTAACGGATGAGTGGCATGGCGTGGTTGTTCAAGTTGGTCACCACGACGCGACCGGGCTGGCCCGGGGGCACCGGCTGGTCGGCCTCGTCCAGCAGTTCTAGTAGATTGTTTTCTGCCAAGACGTGCAAGCCCTGATGAGCACTGCACTCGTGGGCGATATTGCCTACCTCGCGGCAGCCATAGCGATCGAATATTGGACAGCCAAAAGCCTCTTCCAGCAAACGGCGGTCGTCTGGTGTGAGCACCTCGGCAGAGGTCTGAATAGCATGAGGGAGAACGTTGACAATGCCGCGTTCTTGCACGAGCCGGGCCAAGAGCACAGCCGACGAGACATAGGCCACCAGGATTCTGGGTCGCCAGCGGGCCAATTGTCGCGCTGCCGCGGCCAGCATTTCTACGTCCAGGTCAAAAGTGTCGATCCACAGCGTGTTGTAGACCAGCCGGTCTGCCAACTGCCCCCTGTGTCCTTTGTGGGCCTGTGCGTCGTAATCCGAACCCCATAGAAAGGCCCAGCGCTGGCCTAATCGATAGCCGGCGAGTCGATAGCAGCGCAGCTTGTCCGCGTTGCACCATGCCGTGTAGCCGGCGTCCTGGTAAAAGGCTAGAGGATGGCCGGTGGAGCCGCCAGTGTGGTCTTGATGCAAGCGCCGCCGATCGACATTCCGCGCCAGTAGATTCTCCCCGTGATCCTGGATCTCGGCTTTGGTCAGAACCGGCAGCCCTATCAGGTCGGCCGGTGCATGAACGGCGGCCGGGCATAGTCCCACCTCATCAAAGCGTTGCCGGTAAAAGGGTATGTTTGCATAGGCCTGCGTCAGCAGGGCCCGCAGCTTGGCGGTCTGGTACTCTTCAAGTTGAGGCCAGGGCCACCACTGGGAGCGTTCCAGGAAAGCCGTGTGGCGTCCATAGGGTTGCCAGCCGTACCACAGGGCGAACCCGGTGCGAATGGCGGCACCATGGATCCGGTCCAGGAGGGACACGCTACCGGGCCTCCCCAGAAGCCAGGATGCGCTGGTACAATGCCTGATAACGGTCAGCCACAAACTCCCAACCCAGCGATTCAGCAATCTGGCGACTGCGCAACCCCATGCTGGTCCGCAGAGCGGCGTCGTCCAAGAGTTCGGTGAGAGCCTGGGCAATGGCCCCGGGGGCGCGCGTCGGGACGATGATGCCATTACCCCGGATCAGCTCGCTGGTGCCACCGGTATACGTGGTGATGATGGGCAGGCCGGCTGCCATTGCCTCCAGCACGGCATTGGGCATCCCCTCGTTTAGTGATGGTAGAACAAAAAGGTCCGCCTGGGTGTAGATGCGGGGGATGTCAAAATGCTGAATATAGCCCACGAATTCGACCACGTCTTCCAATCCCAGTTCGACGCACCGTTGATGCAGCGGCTCGGCATGGCTGCCGGTGCCCACCAATCGCACCCGAAACCGCTGGCCGGCAGCTTTTATCTGGGCTACTGCTTCCAACAAGTCACCGATGCCCTTGCGTTCCACCAAACGAGCTACACAGAGTATTAAAAGTGGGTCATTGTCGCCAGCATCAGCCGGCCGAGTCTGGAAACTGGCCGCATCAATGCCGTTGGGGATCACTTCGATAGGTAACCTGGGTGCGGTACGCAGAGCTAGCTGCCTGAGTTCCCAGCTATTGGCTGTGGCTGCTGCCGCGCTGGTCCAGATGGCCCGGATGATTGGCGTGATAAAAGGGTAGAGCCAGCGGTAGCGGACATCGTAACCGGGGACATCGGAGCCGCGCATGCAGACCACGTAGGGCAGGCCATGTGCGTGTTGGAGCAGGCCAGCCGCCAATCCGGCGGGGACCGTGCTCCAGGCGTGGCACAGGTCATAGTGCCGATCACGCATCAATTCACGGACCTTGAGCAAGGCCCGAACCATATAGGTAAGCAGTTCTCTTTCGGTCTGATAGTGCAGATTGCGGTTGGCAATGGGCACACGATAGATGGTGACAGTCTCGTTTACGTATTCGACCTCGTGCTGAGAACGGCTGGGGGTGGACGTGACCAGATCCACTGTCAAACCGCGCCTGGCAAACTCGCGTACCAGGTAATAGTTGGCTGTGGCCGTACCTCCGCCAATGGGAGGGTACTCGTTATTGAGCATCAACAGCCGCATGGAAACCTCGCGTGCTGGCTAGGGCCTAACCAGTGAAATTCTTGTGCAATGAGCAAGAATTCCCACAAGCATGAATCTGCTTGACCCCGGCTCGTCAGGTTAGGGGATCATGAGTAGAGCACGTGGTCTGGTACTGGTGTGCTGACTGCCGTTTTATCCTGGACCTGCCCACCGGTTCCCAGACGTGTTACGCCCTGCGATGCACGCAGGGCGCTGTGTGGCTGCTTTACTGGCTAGATCAGGCATATCAGAGGGCTAGATTGAATAGCAGTTTCCATCGGTTTGCTGCGTGACCCGATCGGCGGGGATGTATTTGAACACGCACTGTGCCCACCGCATGGCTAGTGAATGACATCCTGTGCTCTGGCAACGAGTTACTCGGGGCACAAGCGGCGATGTGGCCTGCTGACTGGCTCATGCGACTCGACTGGCGGCAGCGGCGATAACCTGTACCAGGTTTCCAGCGTGATTGTGAACGCAATCTGAACGTTGGCCTGACTCTATTTGTATGTGGAGGCCAAGTACCCGATCAAGATCGTTGCCTCGACGTTGCTCAGTTGCGCACCCTTTTCGCGCATGAGTGTGACGGTGATCCGCCACTCCTCGGCCGTCTTTTTGGCTCCCTGCACACGCTCGAGTGTGTGACACTGTGTACAGCGATCCTTTAGCAGTTCTTCGCCTTTCAAGCCAGCTCCTGGTGTATCGGCCGGGTATGCTTCTGGCGAAGGAGTTGGCGGCGCGAGTATCTCGGCAGTGCTGGCGGGATAAGATTCCGGTTCGGCCGTTCCTGCTGAGCCTGGATAGGCGCTAACTGATGCTGTAGGCATAGGAGCCGGTTCGCCATCGCACTGGACGGCCATCAGCATCAGGCCAGACAAGGCCATCAAGCAAACCACGATCCTTATTATATTGTTCATCGTAGACTCCTTGCTTTCACAGCCACTACTCTTTGCATATCAGCAGCGGCAAAATCCTCTCAGGATAATGGACGTGGTCTATTTTACCACAGGCCAGCGAGAATGTAAATCGTGAGCAAGGGCGTCTGATGATCGCCGCGCCGGGGCGCCACGCTGCTTGGGTCCCGAGACGTGCCTTGTCCAGAAAACAGTTTCAGTGTATAATGAGCCTGTCTTGAAGCTGTGACCGAGGGCTGAACCATGAACGCAGAAAACCCCAACCGCGCCTGGGTGTACCTGGTGTTTGGCTGCTTGGCGGTGGTGGTGGTGCTGGGCTGCTGCCTGGTGGTGCCGTGCGTGGGCCTGTGCGGATTCTCCACGTACATTGGCAACAACCAGTCGGCGGACGTGCAGATCCAGGCGACGGCGCCGACCACGGTTCGTTCCGGCCAACCCTTTGACCTGACCGTTACGGTGGCCAACAACTCGAATCAGAATGACATGCTGATCCTGGTGATTCAACCCCTGAGTGGGGGCAGCCTGGAACTCGTTTCCGCGCGGCCGGCGCCGGCTGTGAATCAATCCAATGCGTTCCAGATCAACCTGAGTTACATGCAGCTCGCGGCCGGCCAATCGCGAACTGTCGTGCTGCGGCTACGCGCCACGGGCCAGGGCGACATGCCCATCATGGTGCGTGGCAACGTGGGAATTCTTAAAGGTCGTTCCACTACCGTTGATCTCACAATTGAGCCCTGAGCAGGGCTCGGCGTCGATTTTACCGTATCTGTTGCGTCAGTCAATTATCAATCAAGGAGGAAACGTGATGAGTCGCAAATGGCAATTGATTATTCTAGGTGTGGTGACCGTGCTGGTCGTGGGCGGTGGGGTAGCTTGTGCTTGCTCCCCCTTTGCTACAACCTCTGGCGTCTCGGTCTCGACACCCCAGGCCCAGGTCCCAACAACGGCCCCGGGGCAGCCCACCACCAAACCGGCGGTCCAGCCCACGCAGCCATCGGTGGATAACCCCAATCCGCCGCCGCTAGGCTCCACCGCCATCACCTCGTTGCGCTTTATGTTCGAGTCCAAGTCGTCCACCGGGGAGACCATGCAGGTGGAAGGCGCGCAAACGGCTTCGGCCATGTATATGAAGATGACTCAGATCAACAGTGATGGCACTTCCGAGTCGCAGGCGCTCTATTATGTGGGCGAGTTCATGTATTATCAAGAAGGTGAAGAGTGGCAAAAGATCGAGGTGGGCGCAACGCCGACTTTTTCGATCGATGATTTTGACTTTAACAAGACGCTGAAAGAAGCGCAGGACAATGGCACGCTGCAACTCAAACCGGCGGGAGTCGGCACTGTTCGCGGCGTGGCCTGTGCCAAATACGACTTTGTGAGCACCGAGGGCGAGACGACGGGCACCGGGTCTATCTACCAGGGCATCACGGATGGGTTGCTTTATCGCATGGAAGGCGAGAGCAAAGGCACGGATGGGACGACCAGCCAGGTCGTGGCCGAGTTCTGGGATTACAACCAGAACTTCTCTATCGAGCCGCCGATCTAGGCTGATTGGTCCGGGATTGACCAAATATCTATGGCGGTATGCTGGCGCAACCGGCATACCGCCCTTTTGTCGAACCAGCGTGCGTTCCAGCTAGAAAACGTAGGGAGGAAAGAATCGTGACTCGCAAGCAAAGCTATATCTTGCTGTTGGTTGCTGTATTGGCCCTGAGTGGAACAGTAGCCTGTGGGTTTGCCAATCCGTGTAATCTAGGGGGCGGTGGCGCGGCTTCACCGGTGGCCGGCCAGCCCGGTGCTCAGCCAACGCAAGCGGCCGGCCAACCTGCCCAGCCCGGGGCTCAAGTGACGCAACCGGCCGGTCAACCCGGCGGCCAGGCACCGTCCGTGGGCTCCACAGAGGTCAAGTCTTTTCGCTTTTCGTTCGCTGCCCAGGGCCTGGGCAGCGAGGAAGAAGGCGGCATCGAGATGGGGGGTGAATGGACCACCGAGGGTATGCATATGGTCACAACCATGCGCATGGGAGACCAAGAAGTACAGACCGACATCTATTATGTTGGCGGTTACGAGTATGTCAAGGACCCCACCGGGCAATGGCACAAGACGGAAATGGAGGATGATTTCGCCGAGTTCTTGCAGAATAGCAATCCCAACTCTTCTTTTGCCGAAACCATGCCCGACATGACTCCGGTGGGCCTGGAAACGATCCACGGCGTGCCTTGCACCAAGTACCAGACCACGGTTACCGTGCCGGGCGGTGAGGGCGTGGGCACCATCCAGGGTGTTGGCACCCTATATCTGGGTGTTGCTGATGGCCTGGTGTACCGCTGGGAAGGTGAAAACTCGGCTCAGGGTACTGGGGTCAAGATCATCATGGACTATTGGGACTATAACACGTCTATTGTCATCGAACCGCCTATCTAGACGCAGTGCGGGACTGAAACGCGAACTGTTGGGGTGCTGGAGCCCCGGGGATAAGCATGCAGAGCGACGTCCATAGGCACGGCAAGTCCGTGTTGGCCGGGGTGCTGGTGGGCGGTGCGTTGCTGGTGGGCGCGTATGGGGCCGGCAGTCTGCCGGCCAACTCGCAGGCGGTGCCGGTGGCGGTGCTGACGTCCACATCCCCGGCGCGCACGCCCGGCCCGAGCCCATCGCCACCTCCGGCGGTGACGCCATCGCCAACGCGGTCTAGTGCGCCGGTCAGCACCCCTACCACGCCGGCAGCGTCGCCCACGGTGGCGCTGCCCCGGTCTATCCCGGTGCGTGCGTATCGCTTTGCCGTCCAGACCACGCGGCTTGACGGCAGCGACCCGCAAACCATGACCGTGCAAGGGGCCTGGACCGGCGAGTCTTTGCATACGATCACCACGGTCGTGTTGGCCGACGGCAACCGCGAGGAAACCGAGGTCTATGTGGTGGACGGTCGCACGGTCTGGCGGACCGGGGCTGGCCCGTGGCAAACAGTCCAGAACGACACGGTCCCACCGGACAAGCTCGACATCAATCGTCTCCTGGTCCAGGCGCGGGCCGGTGCGGGCCTGGACCTCGAGTTCGTCGAAACGGTCATCGTGCGCGGCGTCGTCTGTCAGAAGTATCAGTACCGCACTCTTGATGGCTCTGACCGCGAGCAAGGATTTGTCTATGTGAGCGTTGCCAGTGGGCTGATTCATCGCCTGGAGGGTGAGATCATCGGCCCAACCGGTCCCACTGCCCGGCTGCTTTTGGAGCAATGGGATTACAACACAGACATTGTGATACAACTCCCTGTATAATGGGTGGTTACCCTGGAGAGAAATGTATGACCCGCTACAAATCCGCCATGATCTGGCTTTTCGTCGCGTCACTGCTGGTGTTGGGTCTGGCTGCCTGCGATGCAATGGCGACGCCGATGCACCAGCTTCCGCCGTCCCCACCCCCGGCCACGGCGATTCAGCCGCCCGGTCCCACCTCCACGCCCCTGGCGACCGTCGCCGGGCCGCTGCCTACCGCCGTGCCGCTGGGCGGTCAGTCGGTCGAGAGCTTTCGGTTTGTGCTGGTCATCACCGATACCCTGGCATCAGGCATCGACATCACCCGCCAGGAAGGGGAATGGACCACCACGGCCCAGCACATGCTGACCACCATCTCGACCGCCGAGGGCGAGCAAAAGACCGAGAGCTATATCGTGGGCAATCAGGCCTATTTCCAGGACCCCCAGGGCAAGTGGCAGGTGGCCGAGAGCGTGAACCCCGAGTTTCACACGCTGATGAACCCCTCTCTGGTGCTCAAACAGGTCCAGGAAAAGGGTGACCTGGTTCTGACGCCATTGGGTACCAGCATGGTGAATGGCGTGGCCTGCGCCGCGTATCAGGCTGCCACCAAAGGCGAGGATGAAAACGTGGGCTCCATGTTTACCCAGGGGATCGTGCATATCGGGCTACACGATGGTTGGGTCTATCGCTTCGAGTTCGAGCGTGCAGCCCTGGACCTGAATTCGCGGGGCGTGATGCTGTGCTCTGACTATAACACGGGGATCGTCATCAAGGCCCCCATGTAGCGTGCTGCGCCACAGGCGACTCCAGGGACCCGTTGCTGGCACCGATTGGTGTGGGCAACGGGTCCCTGACTTTCGCCGGGGGGCCGGGTCTGGTATAATAGACCGCGCCACGAAACCATTTCTCAAGGAGCATCATGACTCAGAAAACGAGCAACCGACCTGCCCACAAGCTCATTGAGGTCCGCAACCCGGAAGACGAGCATTGGTGGTTCGCCAGCCGCACCTGGGCGCTGCTGGGCATGCTGGACCGCTGTGTGACGACGGATGACCGGCGCGTGCTGGACGCGGGCTGCGGGGCCGGGAACATGATCCATCATCTGGCGCGCTATGGCCCGGTGGTGGGCCTGGACAACAATTACAAACCGTTGATGGTGGCGCGGGGCCGGGGCTATGATGTGAGCCAGGGCTCGGGCGAGGCGGTGCCGTTCCCTGATGGCGCATTCGACATCGTGGCGGCGTTGGACACCATCGAGCACATCGAGGACGAGGACGCCGTGTTGCGCGAGTGTGCCCGGGCCATTCGGCCGGGCGGCCTGTTGGTGCTCACCGGGCCGGCGTTCATGTTCCTGTGGAGCCAGAACGACGAGGTGAATCACCACTATCGCCGCTATACCGTGGGCGAACTGAAGAAAAAGCTCGCCCGGCACGGGTTTCGGGTGCGGCGGGCCGGCTATAATAACTTTTTCCTGTTCCCGCTGGCCGCGGCCCTCATCCTGCTGCGCCGCTGGAGCGGCAAGGCCCCCGAGTTGGCGGCCCCAGACACCGACAAGGATGCCTACCAGGTGGAGATGGAGCCAGCCTCGCCGCTGATGAACACGGTATTGTCGGTGGTGGGCCGGGTCGAAGCGGCCATCCTGCGGCACGTGGGCCTGCCCTGGGGCACCGGGTTCCTGCTCATCGCGGAAAAAGCGGCGTGAAGATCCTCGTCGTCCACCGGGCCATCCAGCGCGAAGGCGGCGCCGAGAACCAGATCGCCCGGCTCACGGAGCAATACGTGGCCCGGGGGCATCACGTCACTATCGTGGCGGCCGAGCTGAACCCGGCCCTGTGGTACAAGGACCACTATGCGCGGCTGGGCGTGCCGGTCATCGAGACCGGGCTGCCCCGGCCGTCGGTCCCCATCTTCAAGGGGTTCTGGTCCATGCGCCGCGCGCTGCGCCGGTTTCCCTTTCACGAGTACGATGTGGTCAATTTCCACAACTATCCGTCTTACTGGCACGCCACCCTCGTCGACAAGGCGCGGCCGGACGCGCCGGTCGTCACCTGGACCTGTAACGAAGCGGCCCCCGAGATCTGGTACTATTCCGACTATGCCGTCACTCGCTCGGTGCGCACAACCCTGCGCCGGGCCTTGTGGCGCGGGTTCTGGCTCACCGCCGTGCGGCCGTTCGAGCGACAGGCCATGAGGGCGATGGACCGCATCTATGTGCTGTCGCCGGCCGAGGCCGAGTTCCTCAAGCATGACTATGGCTTTGACGCCGTGCCGATGGGCAGTGGGGTGGATGTGGCCGAGTTCCGCGGGACCGATGCCGACATCCGCGCCCGGTACGGCATCCAGGCCGACCAGTTCAACCTGCTGTGCGCGCCGCTGGATCTGCCGGTGGCGGCGGACATGCTGCGGGAACTCTTGCCCCGCTCTGGGGGGGGAGTGGCCGATTGGCGCCTGCACGTGCTGGGCCGGACCTCACCGGCCATGATGCGCCGGGCGCAGGCCATGCTGGGCGACCGGGTGCAGTTTCTGGGTCACGTGCCGCTGGAGGATTTACCCGGCATCTATGCGGCGGTGGACCTGGGACTGTTTACGCGACAATACTATCCCTGGGGCCTGGTGGTCATCGAGATGATGGCCTGCGAGACGCCGGTGCTGGCGTTCAACACCGGCGCGCGCCGTTACATGATCCAGGACGGCGTGACCGGCTTTTTGGCCGACACGCGGGCCGAGTACGGGGCGCGCCTGCTGGATCTGGTCCAGGATCCGACGCCGCTGCAAGCCATCGGCCGGCAGGCCCGGACCTGGGTGCAGGCTCATTACACCTGGGACCGGGTGGCGGAGCATTATTTGGCCGATTTCGCGGCCCTGGTGGCCCGCAAACGTGGAGGAGCGACATGACACAGATGCTTACTGTCGTGGGGGGCGGGCTGGCCGGGAGCGAGGCGGCCTGGCAGGCGGCGCAGCGCGGCCTGGATGTGGCACTGGTCGAAATGCGGCCGGCGCTCATGACACCGGCCCACGTTACGGACCAACTGGCCGAGCTGGTGTGCTCCAACTCGCTGGGGTCGCAACTGGTGGACCGGGCCTCGGGTCTGCTCAAGGAAGAACTGCGGCGGCTGGGTTCCGTGGTGGTGGCCTGCGCCGATGAGACGGCAGTGCCGGCCGGGGGCGCGCTGGCCGTGGACCGGGAGCGGTTTGCCCAGCTCGTGACCGAACGCGTGACCAGCCACCCGCGCATCGCCCTGGTGCGCGCCGAGGTGCAGCAGGTGCCAGATGGCCCGGCCGTCATCGCCACCGGCCCCCTCACCTCTCCGGCCCTGGCCGAGGACATTGCCCGGCTGGCCGGCCAGGAATATCTCTATTTCTACGACGCCATGGCACCTATCGTCACCCGGGAATCGGTGGACATGACGGTGGCCTATCTGGCGTCGCGCTACGAGCACGGCGAGGCCGCGTACCTGAACTGTCCCCTGACCGAGGCCGAGTACGACCGCTTTGTGACCGAGTTGGTGGCGGCCGAGCAGGCCCCCTTGCGCGATTTCGAGCGCGAGGACGCCCAGTTTTTTGAGGCGTGCCTGCCGGTAGAAGAGATTGCCCGGCGCGGCCGCGACGCGCTGCGCTATGGGCCACTCAAGCCGCTGGGCCTGCCAGACCCGCGCACCGGCGACATTCCCTTTGGGGTGGTGCAACTGCGGCAGGACAACGCGGCGGCCACGCTGTACAACCTGGTGGGCTTTCAGACCAATTTGAAGTGGGGCGAGCAGGCCCGGGTATTCCAGCTCATCCCCGGTTTGGAGCAGGCCGAGTTTGTGCGCTATGGCGTGATGCACCGGAACACGTTCATCAACGCGCCCACGCTACTCCTGCCCACCATGCAGTTTCGCGCCCGGGCCGAACTGTTCTTTGGCGGTCAGATCACCGGCACCGAAGGGTATATGGAATCGACGGCCAGCGGGTGCCTGGCCGGCATCAATGCCGCGCGCCATCTGCTGGGCCAGCCCTTGCTCGAGCTGCCCGAGGCCACGATGATCGGGGCCTTGTGTCACTATGTCGCCACCGCCGAACCCAAACGCTTTCAGCCCATGAAGGCCAACTTTGGCATCTTGCCGCCGCTGGAAAAACGCCTGGACAAGCGCCGCCGCTATGCCGCATACAGCCAGCGCGCCCTGCTGGCCCTGGACGAGTACATCGCTAGTAACTAATGGTGCTAGTTGAGGCTTGACGAAGTCACGAGATTGCCTTATTGTAGCCCCCGAAAAACACGACCCAGGAGGCTACCCGTGACTACCGAGGATTTCATCTACGAATTGTTCTGTCGGATTGATGATGCGATGCCCGAGGTGCCTAAGCACCCCCAGGCGTCGTTATATCCCAGCGAGATTGTGACCTTGGCCTTTCTCTTTGCCCTCAAAGGCGTGGGCAACCGCGCGTTCTATCGCTGGGTCGAGCGGGATTGGCTCCCCCTGTTCCCGCACCTGCCCGAACGCACCCGTTTGTTCCGCCTGTTCAAAACGCACCAGGATTGGACGGCCCGGTTCTTGGCCGAGCCCACCGTCCTGGGCGTGATCGATACCTACGGTGTGGAACTGATCCACCCGATTCGGGAGGGTCGTAGCCCCGCGCAAATTGGCCAGAAAGGGCTATCCAACCACCGCTGGATCGTGGGCGGCAAGTTGTGCCTGGTACTGAACCAATGGGGACTGGTGGTAGCGTGGGACTGTGACACGGCCAACGTCGCTGATAACACCTTCCAGCCCGTGATCCAACAGTTCGAAGAGACGATGATCATCTTTGGTGATACGGGCATGCACGCCAAGGCCGGCGATCCGGCCAACCTGCGGGTGTGTCGGCGCGGGGAATGGAACGACCGCATGCTGGTCGAGACCGTGCTGTCGATGTTGACCTTGATCAGCCATTTCAAGAAAGTCATGCACCGCGTGTGGGCGTATTTCCAGGCGCGCTTGGCCTTCACCATGGCTCTATTCAACGTCCTGGTGCAGTGGTACGGTCTGCCTATTGATGAGGATGGCATCGTGCATCTCTCTATCGCCGAGTTTAGGCGTCGTCCAAAAACAACTTCGGACTTTTACCACCTGTTTCCCAGGCGGGAACTACAAACTTGAAAATGGACGACGCCTTAGTCTGTGAACTAGCACCAAAGGTTAGTAAGGGGGTGGTGGTGCCGGTCCGGCCCGCGCTTGACATTCCCCAATAGATATGATATGCTCTTGCCACATTTCGGCGCGCATGGTCTTGACGGAAACGAGTACGCGAGAGCGCCGCGCAGCGAGCCAGGGACCGGTGCAAGCCTGGTGCGGTCAACTTGCCGAAAATCCTTCCCGAGCCGCCCACTGAACGGGAAAACCCCAGTAAGCCGGGCCGGGTTCGTCGTTCGTTATCACGACGGGGGTCTTTGCCGCACGCAGGCGGCACGCACCTCAACCGAGTGGGCGGCTGCCTGGCCGTCAAGCGGGGTGGTACCACGGGAGTACATGCTCTCGTCCCGGTCTGGGATGAGAGCGTTTTTGTTGGGGGCGATAAATGGCGTCGATTACCATTCGGCCGGCCCGGCGGGGCGACCTGGATGAGATCATGCGGCTCTACCGGCAACTGATGCTCTTTCACGCGGACCTGGACGCCCGGCTGGCCCTGGATCTGGATGGGATCGAGTCGTTCCGGGGCTATGTGGAAAACGTGCTCCACAGCGAATTTGACCGGGTGCTGGTGGCCGAAGACGAGGGGCCGGGCCTGGCCGGGTTCATCATGGGGCGTGTGGCGCAGAATCCGCCCATGTTTCAGCAGCCCTATTTCGGCTATGTCACCGATATATGCGTGGACGAAAAGCACCGCCAGCAGGGCATTGGTCGGGCGCTGTTCCAGTCGTTGCGCCAGTGGTTCAGCCAACAGGGGTTGATCACCATGCAGGTCAATGTGGCAGCTCGCAATCCCACATCGCAGGCGTTCTGGCGGGCGATGGGGTTTGCAGACCT
This sequence comes from Chloroflexota bacterium, assembly GCA_018823415.1. GTDB lineage: Bacteria > Chloroflexota > JAHJIN01 > JAHJIN01 > JAHJIN01 > JAHJIN01. Next base: position 28,586 of record JAHJIN010000484.1, read on the forward strand.
GCTGACGCGGTTGTGGCAGCCGGTGGGCGAGTGACCCGCAAAACGAGTCGCGTAGGAGAGGCACATGACCGAGTTACTGTATCAGACGGATAGCTATTTGCGCGAGTTTACGGCGGTGGTGACGGCCGTGGAGGGGCCAGCCGTGGTCCTGGACCGCACGGCGTTCTATCCGGGCGGTGGCGGTCAGCCAGCCGATACCGGCACGCTGGCCTGGGCTGACGCGGTGGTCCGCGTGGTCAAGGTGAAAAAGACCGGCGACGACGTGTGGCACACGTTGGACGGCGCGCTGCCGCCGGTGGGGACAACTGTGACCGGCCAGCTCGACTGGGAGCCGCGCTATCGCCTCATGCGCACTCACACGGCGCTCCACATTCTGTGTGGGCTCATCTTTCGCGACTATGGCGCGCTGGTCACTGGCGGCAACATGTCGCTCGACGGTGCACGCATGGACTTTGAGCTGGAGCAGATGAGCGCCACGTTTGCGGCCGAGGTGGAGGAAAAGGTAAACGCCGAGGTGGCAGCGGCCCGGCCGGTCCAGGTGCGTATCGTGCCGCGTGAGGAAGCGTTCCAGATCCCGGACCTCATCCGCACCAAGATCAACCTGCTACCGCCGGCTATCACCCAGGTGCGCGTGGTGAACATCGAGGGACTGGATTTGCAGGCCGATGGTGGCACCCACGTCGCCAACACGCGCGAGGTGGGCCGTATCCGCGTGGTCGGCCACGAGAGCAAGGGCCGCATCAACAAGCGGCTCCGCATCGCGTTGGATAATTAGCCGCGAATTACACGAATCTACACCGATCTTGCGTACTTGCAATTCATGGCGAAAATTGGTACGTTACCCGTGATATTCTTGCCCATTGAGCAAGAATATGAACCACGAAGGACACCAAGAACACCAAGGCAGACAGCATAGTGCTCTTTGTGACCCTTGTGGTCTGAACTTTCGGTTCTGATTTATCCAGGTTAGGAGGGTTTCATGCAAGCAATCATATTGGCCGGGGGCAAGGGCGAGCGATTGCGCCCATATACCAACGACCGGCCCAAACCCATGGTCGAGATCATGAACGTGCCCATCATGGGCTATCAGGTACAATGGCTGGCGAGCCAGGGCGTGCGCGACGTAGTGGTGTCCTGCGGCTATCGCTACGAGGTTATCCAGGACTATTTTGGCGACGGTCAAAAGTGGGGCGTGCGCATGCGTTATGCCGTGGAAGAAGAACCGCTGGGCCGGGGCGGCGGCCTCAAGTACGCCTTTCAACACCTGCCGCCCAGCGAGGAACTGGTCATCGCCACCAACGGCGACGTGATCACCAACCTCTCGCTGACGTCGATGGTCGAATTGCACGAGAGCACCGGGGCCGTGGCGACGGTATTGCTGGTGCCGTATTTCAGCCAGTACGGCATTGTAGAAGTGGCGGATGACGGCCGGGTGCTGGGCTTTCAGGAAAAGCCCGAACTGCCCTACTGGATCAATGGCGGCGTGTATATTTTCAGTCGTGAGATGGCCCGGCTCTTGCCAGACCGGGGCGACCACGAAAACACCACGTTCCCGGACCTGGTGCAGCAGGGCAAGCTCATGGCCTATACCACCCGCTCCTTCTGGAAGTCGGTGGACACGGTCAAAGACATGTCCGAGATCACCAAAGAACTGGAGCGCCGGCTCATGAGCACGTTCTTGAACGGCGCGTAGGACAAGTTGACAACTTGTCCTCCTTGAGCCAAAGGGGAGGTGATACCATGAGTGCGAACCCGTTTCGCGCTCACGTCATCGGGATAGACCTGCACGTGCGAATTGTGCCATCGCTGGTGTGAGATTCTATCCCGAGAGGTGAAACATGTATCAAGAAGTACCTAGCAAGGTCGATTTTCCGGCCCTGGAGCGCGACATCATGGCGTTCTGGGCCGAGGTCAAGGCGTTCGAAACCCGGCGCGCCCTCAATGCCGGCCACGAGCCCTGGTCGTTCATCGACGGGCCGATCACGGCCAACAACCCCATGGCCGTCCATCATGCCTGGGGCCGCACGTACAAAGACCTCTTTCATCGCTTCAAGGCCATGCAGGGCTATGACACTCGCTACCAGAACGGGTTCGACTGTCAGGGCCTCTGGGTAGAGGTCGAAGTCGAGAAAGAGATGGGTTTCAAGACCAAGCGCGACATCGAGGCCTATGGTCTGGCCGACTTTGTGCTGCGCTGCAAAGAGCGCGTGCTGCGCTACTCGGCCGTCCAGACTGAGCAGTCTGTCCGGCTGGGCTATTGGATGGACTGGAACGACCCGGACACCTTGCGGTTCCTGGCCGACAAGCTGGCAAAAGACCCAGACCAGGTCATCACGGTGGACGGCCCCAACGGCCCGGTGACCAACACCGTCGAATACATCGTGGGACACCTGGGCATGCCCGAGATGGGCGGGTCCTACTATACCTTTGCCGACGAGAACAATTATACTATCTGGTCCATGCTCAAGACCTGCCACGAGCGTGGCTGGGTCTACCAGGGCACCGACGTGATGCCCTGGTGTCCGCGCTGCGGCACCGGCATCTCGCAGCACGAGATCGTCACCGATGGCTATCGCGAACTGACCCACGCCAGCGTGACCCTGCGCTTTCCGCTGCGCGAGCGGTCCGACGACACGGTCAGGCGTCAGCGTGAGTCGCTGCTGGTGTGGACCACCACGCCCTGGACTCTCACCTCCAACGTGGCGGCGGCCGTTCACCCGGACCTGCCCTATGTTCAGGTGCGCCAGGGCGAGCACGTGCTGTATCTGTCCAAGGGCACGTTGCCGGTCCTGCAAGGCCCCTACGAGGTGCTGGGCGAGTTGCCCGGCCGCGAGATGGAGGGCTGGACCTATGACGGCCCCTTTGACGAGCTATCCATCCAGCAGAGCACCGGCTCGGCGGCGGCGCACCGGGTCATCCTGTGGGACGAGGTGAGCGAAGAAGAGGGCACCGGCATCGTGCACATCGCGCCGGGCTGCGGCGCCGAGGACTTCCTCCTAGGCAAGGAGTTTGGCTTGCCGGCCCTGGCGCCCCTGGATGAAGCCGGCATCTTTGGGGCTGGCTATGACTGGCTCACCGGCATGAACGTGAGCGATGTGGCCCAGCCCATCTTTGCCAACCTGCGCGAAAAAGGCGTCCTGTACGACGTGTCCGACTATACGCACCGCTACCCGGTGTGCTGGCGCTGCGAGACCGAGCTGGTCTTTCGGCTGGTGGACGAGTGGTTCATCAGTATGGGTGCCCAACTCGACAAGCCGTTGGAAGAGGTGACGCCGCAGGAAAAGGTGACCAACCTGCGCTACCAGATCATGGACGTGGTCAAGGACATCCGCTGGGTGCCGGACTTTGGGCAGGCCCGCGAGATGGACTGGCTGCGCAACATGCACGACTGGATGATCTCCAAAAAGCGCTTCTGGGGCCTGGCGCTGCCCATCTGGGCCTGTGAGTGCGGCTGGTTCGACGTCATCGGCAGCCAGGAAGAGCTGCGTGAGCGCGCCGTGGAGGGCTGGGACGCCTTCGAGGGACACACCCCGCACCGGCCCTACATCGACGCGGTCAAGGTGCGCTGCTCTCAATGCGGCCGGCTCGTCAGCCGCATCGCCGATGTAGGCAATCCCTGGCTCGATGCCGGCATCGTGGCCCTGAGCACTGTGCGCTACAACAGCGACCGGGCCTACTGGGAAAAATGGTTCCCGGCCGACCTGATCTCGGAGACGTTCCTGCTCCAGTTTCGCAACTGGTTTTATAGCCTGCTCACCATGAGCGTGGTCATGACCGGCAAAGCACCGTTCGAAAGTGTCTTTACCTACGCGGTGCTCCTGGCTGAGGACGGCCGGCAGATGCACAAGAGCTGGGGTAATGCCATCTGGTTCGAGGATGCAGCAGAAAAGATGGGCGTGGACGTGATGCGCTGGCTCTTTTGCGCCCACAAAGAAGAGCACAACCTGATGTTTGGCTACGGCCGGGCCGACGAGACCCGCCGGCGCTTTATCCTGCCCCTGTGGAACGTCTACTCGTTCTTTGTGACCTATGCGCGGCTGGACGAATGGACCCCGGCGCAGACAGCCGGCCAGCCAGTCGAGTTGACCGAGCTAGACCGCTGGGTCCTGTCACGCTTGCAGGTATTGATACGTGATGTGACGGCCTGCCTGGACGAACTGAACCCTTACGCCGCCACCGGGCACGCCGAGCGATTTGTGGATGACCTGAGCAACTGGTACGTCCGGCGCAGCCGCCGCCGGTTCTGGAAGTCCGAAAGCGACGCCGACAAGCTGGCTGCCTATGCCACCCTGCATCGCGTGCTGCTGACGCTGGCCGAACTGCTGGCCCCGTTCATCCCGTTTCTTACCGAGGCCATGTACCAGAACCTGGTGCGCAGCGTGGACGAGACCGCGCCGGTGAGCGTTCACCATCGCGACTGGCCCACGCCAGACGAGGCCCTCATCGACGAGGACCTGATGCAGGCGATGGACCTGGCGCTCAAGGCCGTCTCGCTGGGCCACTCGGCGCGCAACACTGCCGGCCTCAAGCTGCGGCAGCCGCTGGCCGAAGCGGTGGTGTTTGCCAAGAGCGACGCCGACCGCGCGGCCCTGGCGCGCATGGCTGACGTGATCCAGGACGAGTTGAACGTCAAGGCTCTGCGCTGGGCCGAGAGCCCAGACGAACTGGTGAGTTATGTGGTGCGCCCGGTCTTGCCCAAGCTGGGTCCCAAATACGGCAAGCGCGTGCCGGCCATCCGCGCCACGCTGGAAGCACTGGACCCGGCCGACGTGGCCCGGCGCGTGGGGGCCGGCGTGCCGGTCGAGCTGGATGTGACGGGCGGAGTGGTCACGCTAGAGCCGGACGAAGTCGAGGTCAGCACCGTCCAGCGCGAGGGCTATGCCGTCGCCACCGAAGGCGACCCTTCGACAGGCTCAGGGCAGGCCCTGACGGTGGGCGTGGACACGGTGCTCACCGAGGCGTTGCAGTTGGAGGGCCTGGCCCGGGACCTGGTGCGTGCCATCCAGGAGATGCGCAAAGCGGCCGGGTTTGACATCGCCGACCGCATCGTGGCGCACTATCAGGGTGGCGAGATGCTGGCCCGCGTCATTGCCGCACAAGGCGATTACATCGCCGCCGAAACCCTGGCGGTGGAACTGCGGCCCGGCTTGCCTGACGATGGCTATCGACAGGATACCCAGTTGGGCGGCGAGCCGGTGACACTGGTCGTGGTCAAGGCAGTCTAGCCCGCTGCCCGGCATGCTTGCTGGGCTGTGAAAAACGTCGAGTTCGACAAAAAGGGCCGGGTCTACCAAGACCCGGCCCTTTGGCGTTCAGGTTCGACAGGTCCCGGACCTGCCCGGTTCGCTATATGACCAGATCATCTTCCGGCGTATTGCCAAAATCTTGCAGGTTAGAGCCGCCGATAAACTCGCGCAGGATCGAGTTGTCGGGCACCCGGCTGGAATCATAGGGCAAAAACCAGTCCAGGAATGCCAGTAGGCGCTTGGCCTCCACGTATTCCAACGTCCCCGGGTCGACCTCGCGCAGCAGCGGCTCGGCCAGCGGTTTCAACACTGCCAACTCGTACACCAGCGCCGAGTTGAACATCACGTCCGCGTTCTCCTGGTATGGAAAGATCCAGCGCGCCTCGCCCCGGCGCACGCTGGCCCACCGGGCGATGGTCTCCTGGGCCGTATAGCCCCGGAACTGGTCGTCGCGGACGATGCGTCGCAGCAGGCGCGTATCGGCCGTGGGGATGCGGTTGTGGTGGTCGATGTTCAACTGGGTCAGCGCGCTGGCATAGATGCGAAAGCTCGCTGCCGAGGGGATATTGGGGATGAGGGCCGGGTTCAGGCCGTGCATGCCCTCGGTCAGGATCAGGCTAGCGGGCTCGACCGATATTGTCTCGCCCTCGGTGCGCATCCCGGTGAGAAAGTCATAGCGCGGCCGGGTCACCTCCTGGCCGGCCATCAGCTCGAGCAATTGCAGGTTGAGCAGCGGCAGGTCCAGCGCCTCCAGTGCCTCAAAGTCATACTCGCCAAACTCGTCGCGTGGCGTCAGGTCGCGGTCCACGAAATAATCGTCCAGGCTCAACGAGATAGGCCGGATACCGTGGGTCAAAAGCTGGACCATGAGCCGCTTGGCAAAGGTGGTCTTGCCCGATGACGACGGTCCGGCAATGAGCACCAGTCGAATCTGGCCGTGCTGTTCGGCGATGCGCTGGGCAATGTCGCTGATGCGCTGCTCGTGCAGCGCTTCGGCTACCAGGATCACCTCTTCGATGCGCCCGGTCTTGATGGCCTGATTGAGCGAGCCCACGTCCGTGATGCCCATCACCTGCATCCACTGGGTATACTGCCGAAAGATGCTGGACAGCTTGGGGCTGTCGTGAAAAGGCGGCAAGTCGGTGGGCTGGGCCGGCGTCGGAAAGCGCAGGATAAACCCTGGTGGGTAGCTTTGCAGGCCGAATTGTTGCAGATACCCGGTCGATGGCACCATATAGCCGTATAAATAGTCCTGCATGCCGCGCAGGGTGTAAATCGATACGTGGTCCTTTTGCCGAAAGCTCAACAGGCGCACCTTGTCTTCATAGCCCAGTTGGGCAAAGAGCGCCTGAGCTTCGGTCACCGGCATCTGGCATTTGGAGATGGGCGCGTCCAGGTCTACGATCTCGCGCATGCGCGTCTCGATATCCTGCAACTCGGCCACGGTGAACGGCTCGCGGCCTTCGACCTGGCAATAGAACCCCTCCGTCAGTGAGTGGTCGATGGTGATGCGCGCTTGCGGGAACAGTTCGTGGGCCGCCGTGATGAGCAAGAACGACAGGGACCGCTGGTAGACACGCAGGCCGTCGCTGGTATCCATGAAAATGGGCTGGACGGTGGCGTCGCCGTCGAGCTTGTAACGCAGCTCGCGCAGCGTGCCGTTGACCAGGGCTGCCACCACCGGGTTGGACTGGTCGGGGTACGCGGTCTTGGTAAAGGTTTCCAGCGGTGTTTTCAGGGGCCCGCCCAAGACCCTGCTATCGGGAAAACGCACGCGCACGTCGCGTCGCTTGTGGGACGGGCGAACTAGGTCTTGCTTTTTCTTCATATGTCTATCCTCATTGGCTATTGGTTCAAATGACCCACCGTGGTACAATAGAGAAAACCACGGAGGGGATCGATGGAACAAAGCGCGATCGCACGTTTGATGGCCAAGTCGCCCGAAGAGGCGATCATTGACCAAATCTGTCGGGACTTCAACCTGGCGCCCTTCATGGCCCGCACCTATTTCGAGCAGATGCAGCGCTACTTCGAGCGGTATCTGCACCTGGAGCGGGACGTCGGCCAGATGACCTTTCTGGCGTTGAGCGCCACCAATCCGCCGGGGCGCGCCGTGGCCGAGTGCGAACGGCTAGCCATTACCTTGACCCTCGACCAGGCAGACGATCTGGTGGCCCTGGAGCAGGGTCTAGCCGCGCTGCGGCGCAGCAAGATCCAGCGTCTGACTGGTGAGGCCCAGGACCAGGGGGCCCTACTGACCCAGGAAGACCTGGCCCGGTTGCTATGTACCAGCCGCTCCACCATCAAACGGGACATCGCCCACCTGCGCGCCGCGGGGACGGCCGTGCCTACACGCGGTCAGGTCAAGGACATTGGCCGGGGCGTGAGCCACAAGACGCAGATTGTCGGCGACTGGCTGGCGGGTTACACCTTCAGCCAGATCAAGCGGCGGCGCTGGCATACGGTGGGCTCGATTGCCCGGTATTGTAGTGATTTTCAGCGCGTGGTGCGGCTCCATGTGCGCGGCCTGGACGTCGCCGAGATTCGGCGCGGTGCGGGCCTGTCCGAGCGGCTGATTGGTGAGTACCTGGCGCTCTACGAGACGGTGGGACCAGACAACGAGCGTCTGAACCAACTGCTCAGTGAACCAGCGGCGACCACAGCCCAGCCAGCAGAGGTAAAAAGGGGGGCTTGGTTGTGATGAATACGCCGCCCAACTATACCGCAACGCGCATCCAGAAGCGCAATCTGCCCGATTTGCTAGTGCACAAGTTCCTGACCGAGTATGGCTACGCTCACGGCCCAGTGATTGCGCGGGCCATCGTCGACGACATCCTGGTGACCATCCAGCAATGCTATCCCGAGCGCGTGCCCCCCAAGACCGTGGTCTGGCTGGCGGTACGGCGCGAGAGCCGCGGGCAACGCAAGGGCTTGGCCGTCAGCGACCTGACTCCAGTGCAACTCGCCGTGATCACCGATGCGGAAATCCAGATTCTGACGGACCCCAGCCTGGGTAACACCCGGCGGCACCAAGCTCGTTATGCCTTCAATCAGGCGCGCTATGTCCGCTGGTGCCACGAGGCCTATGAGCAGGGCGGAGTCTTGACTCATCTGGATCTCAGCCTCTTGAGTGGCCAATCGACCGGCTACATCGGGCGGACGCTGCGGCGATATGAAGCCGAAACGGATCAGATAGTGCCGACCCGCGGCACCGTGCATGATATTGGCCCCTCAGTCACACACAAGGCCGAGGTCATCCGCCGCTGGCTGCGCCACGAGTCGCCAGTGCAGATTGCGCGCGCCTTGAATCACGCCCAGGAGTCGGTCGATCGCTATATCGCTGACTATCAGAAAGTGCGGACCCTGGCCCAGAAATTCACGGCCGCCGAGTTACCGGCGCTCACGGGGTTGACCCCCAGCGTAGTCCAGCAATACCTGACCCTGCTCCGGGAGTATGAACCGGGGCTGGTACTGTACCCGCCCTCACCTGGGGAGCCAACTGCCCAGGAAGAGCCGCCGCCGTCGGCCTGTGGATAGTGTGGGCAGGCGCGCTTTTCGGCTGTCCACACTATCCACAGGCACCCACCTTGCCTATCGGTGGGTCATTAGGACTTATTGGCTGTTTGACAGGCAACACAGCCCCACGCCGAGGCGCGGGGCTTGCGTATGCTATTATACACAACTTGATCGCGACTGGCAAGGCTGGTAGCCAACCTATCGCTGGGCGATGAGCCGGTCGATTTCTGCTGCGGCCTGGGCTGCCTGCTCGCGGGCCGTGGCTGCTTCTGCCGACCGGCCTAACGCCTCGTAGGTCAGCGCCAGGTATGTGTAGGCGGTGGCGTTGAGCGGGTCCAGAGCCACCGCGGCCTGATACCGGGCCACTGCCTCGTTCGGCCGGCCCCGGGCGGCCTGCACCTGACCCAAGCGCACCAGGGGTTCTGGGTCGGTGGGCGACAAGCGCCGGGCCTCCTCATAGGCCGTGGCGGCCCGGTCCAGCAGGCGCGCGTCGCCGGTCGCTTCCCACCAGTAGCGCCGCACGTCGCCCAGCCCCAGCCAATGCGCCTCGTCGATGGGCATGATCTGGAGCGCTTGCTCCTGGGCAGCCTCGGCTCGGGCAAATGACGCCGGGTCGCCGGTGACGGCCTGGGCCAGGTGCGCCTGGGCCAGCAGCGCGTGATAGCGGTCCTGCGTGGGCTGCAGGGCGATGGCCTGCTCGTAGGCGCGGATGGCGGCCGGCCAGTCGCTCCGGGTCATGGCGTGCAGCCCGGTGCGAGCGTGCTCGTCGGCTTGCAGTGGCACCAGGTTGGCGATGCCAGCCCCGGCCATTACCAGACCCACCAGCCCGGCCCCGGCCAGTACCTTCCAGCGTGCCACCGGCCGGTCGTTCTGCGTGGTGGCCCGGTCATGGTGGGGGGGCAATCCGGCCAGCAGGCCCAGGCTGATCCACAACAGGCTGAGCGTTGCCGCCGTGCCAAAGCTGAACTGGTTCGCCGCCAGATAGGTCGCCACGCCGGCGATCAGGGCGGCTGCCAGTTGCCTGGCGTCGCCGGCCGCACACCAGCCGCGCCAACACACCGCCAGCACCAGCCCCAGGTATGCCGCCAGCCCGGCCACGCCGACGCTGGCTGCCCAGTCCAGGACGTCGTTGTGCGCCCGGCCGCCTATGGCGCCGATGCCGCCATAGGCGGTGAGCGCCGGGGGATACACGGCCTGCAAGGCCCAGCCCAGGGTCTCTGGCCCTGCGCCCAGCAGCGGACGCGCTGTCACCAGCCGCAGCACTGCCTCCCACTCGATGGCCCGGATGGTCGCGGTGGCAGATTGGCCCTGCAGCAGGTTATAGACCGGCGCCAGCGGTTCGGCGCCTAGGCCGGCCAGTAGCGCCGCGACCAGCGCTGTGCCCCCCAGCCCGGCGAGAATCCAGCGCCGGCGCAGTCCTATCAGCAGCCAGAACACTGCCCCGCCGACGGCTGCCCCCACCCATGCGCTGCGCGAGAACGTCGCCAGCAGGCATGCGGCCTGGAGCATCAGCAGCACAGCGTAGACGGTGCGCTTTTGCCAACCGCGCGCGGTTAGCAGGCGTGTGGCCGCCAATGGCATGGTCATCGCCACGTACAGTCCCAGAAAATTGGGGTGGCCCACGGTGGCAAAGGCCCGGTCCACCGGGCGCTCCCAGGGAACCGGGTCCAGCCCGGCGATCTGGAACAGCCCATAGGCGCTCACCAGTCCGCTGGCAAGCAGGGTGGCGCCGACGAGGCGCGTGCGTTGGGCCGGCGCGCGTGCCTGGTCGGCCACCAGCACGAACGAGGCCAGCAGGGCCAGGAACGTGAGCGTGCCCTGCCGCCACTGGTAGCTGCCCCACAGGCTCGTGGCCGGCGCGATGGAGCAGGCCGTGGCTGCCGCATAGAGCACGACCAATAGCGCTGCCAGGATGGCGATAGGCTGGCGGGCGAGGCGCCGCAGCGACAGCGTCCGGCGGGTGAGCGCCGCGTGTAACAGCCATACGCTGGCCATGCCGGCGACGATCGTACGCAGCAGGGCTATCTTGGCCGGCTCAAAGGGATACTCGCCGGCCGGGGCCACGGCCAGGGGCATCGCCAACGCCAGCAGCAGCCAGCCGCCTTCGATGGCTTGTTGGCACCAGCGTGTCAGCGTTGCGGCGCGCACGGGTCCTCCCGACAGAACGGGGGCGGCACGCGGCCAGCCCCCGATTGAACGCGTTATCCAGCGCGGGTGTGGCGGTCTAGTAGTACGGCGACACCCACAGGGTAATGTAGCGGTGCTGGTCGCCGGCGGGTGTGACAATACGCAGGTGGTACGTCGTGTCCGTGGCCGGGCACACCCAGCGCTTGTCGTGGCCGGCCACGCCGTGCTCGGGGCCGCCGTTTTCCTGCAAATAGACGGCGATGACGTATTCCACGTCCCAGTGAATCCAGGTGCACTGGCCCGGGTGGAGCGTGGTGTCGTCGGCCCAGAAATTGATGACCGGGACGGGCGTGGGCGGCGGCACCTGGGTGGGGCCGGGCCCGGGCTGGGGCACGATGATGCGCATCATGGTCCGATGCCCCATCAGGTCGCCGTTGGGGTCGCGCAATTGCCAGTAGCTGGTGTAGGTGCCCGGCTGCTGGGGTGCGGTAAAGACCACCTGCAAATCGGCGGTCTGACCGGGTTCGGTATAGGGCACGGCCACCGATTCTGGCGCGTTCATCTGCGCGCCCCGCACAAAGGCCCAGCGATAGCCGGCGCCCCAGGTACAGGTGCCGGTGTTTTTCATACGCCAGATCTTGTCGATGCGGGCGCCCGGCGACCACACCGAGTCGTCGGGCACGGTGACGTCGGCCAAAAACGCCGAATCGTCCACGCAACCCGCCGCCGTGGGCGCCGGCGGGACGGTGGGCAGCACCGCGGTCGGTTGGCCCGGCGGGGTGGTGGGCAGCACGGCCGTGGGTTCGCCGCCACCGGTCACCTGCACGTTCACCACGGCCGGGTCGCTCGCCTGGCCGGCGGCATTGGTGGCCTGGGCCATGATGATGTGCGTGCCGGGCTGGGTGAACGTCCACGGTTGGGCGGCCACCAGGGCCGGTTCGCCCTGGGCGACGGCGCTTTGCGCCGTGCCCACCAGGTTGCCGTCTACCTTGATCTCGATACGCGCCACACCCTGGGTATCTGTGGCCTGAACCTGGATGCTCACTTCCTGGCCCACCGTGAGCCGACTGCCGCTGGCCGGCGCGGTGATGTTGACCCAGGGCCTGGCGCCGCCGCTGCCGGACTGGGGCGGAGTGCATGAGGCCGACGCGAGCAGCCCCACCGCCAGAACCAGGCCGATCCACATCTGCATACGTGCGTGATATCTCATCTGCTCCTCCCGCCCTTTTGGGCTCATTGGACTTTGATGGTCACTTTGTAATATTCGCTCTCGTTATTATATTTGACAATGCGCAACACATACTCGGTGGTGGCAGACGGGCAGACTTTTTTGACCTTGTGGCCGACCTCGGGATACTCGGGGTCGCCGCCTTCTTTTAGCCATACCTCCCGCACATAGTCCACGTCCCAACGCAGGTTGGTACACTCGCCCGGCGCAATCTTTTTCTTGTCAGCCGTAAAGCTGACCACCGGCCCCGGCGTGGGCGAGATGGTGGGGGTGCGTGTGGCCGTGGGCTGGGGTGTGACCGTGGGCGTGACCGGCCGCACCACGATGCTCAACGTCGCCTCGGTCCCAAACGGAGTGCCGTTGGGGTCCTGGAGTTGCCAGCGCGAGATATAGGTGCCGGTGGCCTGGGGCGCGGTGAACACCACGCGCAGGTCGGCTTCCTGGCCGGCGGCCGTGAGCGGGACGGCCGCCGAATCGGGGGCGCCCATCTGCTCGCCAGCCACAAAGGCCCAGCGATAGCCGGCGCCCCATTCGCAGGTGCCCGTGTTCTGGAGCCGCCACACTTTGTCTACCCGGGCACCCGGCTCGACGCGCGTGCCGTCGGGCACGGTCACGTCGCTGATAAAGGCACTGTTGTTGCTGCAGGGTGAAGGCGACACGGAGCTGGTGGGAGTGACGGTGGGGCCGGCCGGCCCAGACACGGTGACGGCGACGAGCGGCGACGTGCCTTCGGCGTTGGCCCGGTTGCGGGCGCGCACCTGGATGGTATGCGAGCCAGGCTGGTCGAACGTCCACGATTGTGCCGCCGTCAGCACCGGCTGCCCGTTGGCGTCGGGACTCACCTGCACATCGCCCAGGGTGCCATCTACCCATAGCTCGATGCGGGTGACGCCCTGCGTGTCGGTGGCGGTGCTCTGGACCACGAACGGCTGGTTGGTCTGGAGCTGCGTGCCGTTGCTGGGCGACTGCACCTGCACCGTGGGACCGGTGGTGCCGGGCGTGGAACCACCGGCCGCGCCCACCCCGATGACGATGGCTGCGGCGATGAGGCCCAGCAGGCACAGCGCCACCGCCGCCAGCCCGACAATACCCAACATCAACCAGTTGGGGCCGCCTTCTTCGGCGGCGTATGGTGGGGGGGGCGATTGGCCGGGCGCCACGGCCTGGGTGGTGGGCAACTGGGCCTGGCCGGGGGCCTCTGCCCATGTGCGGCCGTCAAAGTACAGCCAGTGGCCGGTGCGCGGGTCCAGGGTCCAGTAGCGGCCCTGGGCATCGTGGACCATGATCTGGGCCACGGCCTGTACAAACTCGGCTCGACTGATGGTGCCATCGCGCAACTGGTCACGCAGGTGGTTGAATCGCGCTTGAGCTTGATGAAAATCCACAGCGTCCTCCATGGGTAACGGTCTGGCTGGCGCTCGTTATTTCGCCAATGATCTCTCGTAGGTCGGATCGACGATCCGGCCTACAACGGCATGATCTGGCCGTGAATCCGGTCGTCGTCGATGTCCAGGATACCCAGGGTACCGGGGCGGTCTTTGCGGGGGATGACGGTGCCCGGGTTAAAGTACAGGACGCCGCCATGCACCCGGTTGTAAGGTACGTGGGAATGGCCAAAGGCGATGACATCGACCTTGGGTTCGTCGTCTCGAAATGCCTCGTACACGTGGGGCAAGATGGTTTCGTTCTTGTCCAGGCCGCCAGATAGCCAGCGGCTCAGGCGCTCCAGAAAACGACGCGGCTCCTTGTCGCCGTGGATCAGGCCGACGCGCCGCGTTTCGCCCACCTGCACGTGCGTCTTGCGGGGCAGGTATTGCTGCACAAAGGGCGGGTCTACGTGCCCCGAGATGGCGATGGTGATGGTGATGTCTTCTAGCTCGTGTAACGTGTCCAGGGTGGTAATGTCACCCAGGTGCAGGATGATGGCGACATCGGCCAGCAACTCGCGCACGCGCGGCGGCAGCGCGGGCATGGCTTCGGGAATGTGGGTGTCCGAGATGACCCCGATACGCATCCTCAACCTCCAATATAGACGTTGCCAGTTGTCAACTGGCCGAGGCCAGTCCCACACCGATGGCCGCTGCCAGCATGCCAATGACCACAAAGGGCTGGGTCTGGCGCAAATACCACGAGCGGCGTCCTTCCCAGAACAAAAAGGGCTGCAAGAGCACCTGGGGCACCAGCAGCAGGCCCACCAGGCCGGCGAACAGGGGCTGGCCCAGCGACACCAGCAGCGTGGCGGCCAGGAGTTGCATGCTATCCAGCGCCAGGATGGCTCGACCCAGCGCCCGCTCGCCTTCGTGCAGGCGCAGGCACCAGCGATAGACCTCGGCGTACAGGAGCGCAGCGAGCAGGGCGGCCCACGGCACATAGCTCAGCAGCGTGTCCAACTCGCCGGGCTGGGGCCAGCGCCATTCGCCGGTGGCCGTGAGCCGGGCCGCCAGCGCGTTCCATTGATAGAGCACCGGCAGCAGCGCGCCCTGGGCCACCAGCCCCAGCAGCCAGGGCAGCAGCACGGCGTACAGGGCCGTCAACGTGGCGCGCTCGCCCGGCACCCCGCGACTGCCACCGATGGTGCGGAACAGCCATTGCAGCATGGCCAGCGCCAGCGCCAGCGCCGTGAGGCCCAGGGCCAGCGGTCCCAGGATGGCGGCGACGCACAGGGCCAGGGCATAGACCACCACCACGCTGAGGATCGACGAGCCGAGCCAGGGCCACAGCACGGTGATGAGCCAGTCCAGCGCCCGGTCCAGCCAGCGTATCAGGCGCTCGCCGGGCGAGCCGGGCGTCGTGTAGGGCAAGAGCGGCAACCGGAACCCCTTGTCCCCGCGCGACGCGCCCCGGATCACAAACCAGTTGCGGTTGACGATGAGGGTCCACAGCCCGCCCCACAGCGGGTCGGCCAGCAGGAACGCCAGGACCACGGGCCAGTCCAGTTGCGGGCCGCTGCCGGCCCAGGCCCCGCCCAGGCACGCGAGCACCGGCCCCAGCCAGGTAAAGGGGGCAATGGGCCGCAGGCGCAGGTCGGTCCAGCGGGCCAGGCGTTCACGGGCGGCAAACGATTCCAACGGCGATAGCTCCTTCTCGCTACAGGTTTTATTATACCATATCCCCGCAAGATAGAAAGGGTGTGCCGGGCTCAGGATCAGAACTGCCCGGGCGATGCCTGCCCGTCGTCCATCAATTTGTCTTGACCCTGTGGGGGCCGTATAGTATAATGACCTGTGGGCAAACCTTTCCACAAGCTCCAAGCTTGCGGAAAGGTAGGAGATGCAATCATCGGGCAACATTCAGTCGCACCTTCCCGAAAGCGGCCCTTTGCTCCGCTCAGGGCATGGCTTTCGGGAAGGTGGCGGGAGGAGAAGACACACGATGGATGACCAGACCACCCTGGATGCCAGCCGCCACGACCGGCACGACGAGCATATCCAGGCCGGGGGCGATGTGGCCTATGCCCCCTACGGTACCGTTCACATCACGACGGGTCCGGCTGCTGGGGGCACCCCGGCTCCACCCTGCCGTTCCACCCTCCCGCACCAGCCCTTTTTCTTTGGCCGCGACAAGGAGCTGGATACCATCGCCGAGGCCATCGTGCCAGAGGCCCGCACCTGGGGCGCGCTCATCGACGGCCCCGGCGGCATTGGCAAGACGGCCCTGGCCGTGCGCGCCGGGCACCTGGCCCCGGCCCACCAGTTCCCGCGCAAGGTCTTTCTCTCGGCCAAGGCCCGCGAGCTGACCCCGGCCGGCGAGCGGCCGCTGGCTGATTTCATGCTGCCCAATTATATGGCGCTACTGAACGAGCTGGCCCGCGAGCTGGACCAGGAGGGCGTCCTCCGGCTCGACCCCAGCGAGCGCGCCGCCGCCGTGCGCCGCGCCCTGGCCGACACCCACGCGCTCCTCATCATCGACAACGTCGAATCGCTGGACGAGCCGGAGCGCGTCCGGCTCTACCAGTTCCTCAGCCGCCTGCCCCTCACCTGCAAGGCCATCGTCACCAGCCGCCGCCGCACCGACATTGACGCCCGCGTGGTCCGGCTGGACCGGCTGCTGCCGGCGGACGCCCTGGACCTCATCGCCGAGCTGGCCCAGACCAACCGCCACCTGGCCCGCGCTGACGAGCAGGCGCGCACCGAGCTGTACGAGCTGACCAACGGCAACCCCCTGCTCATCCGCTGGGTGGCCGGGCAACTGGGCCGGCCCGGCTCCCACTGCCGCACCATCCCCCAGGCGTGCGCGTACATGAAAAATGCCCCGCCGGGCAACGACCCGCTGGAATTTGTCTTTGGCGACCTGCTGGACACCTTTACCGAGAGCGAGAGCCAGGTCCTGGCCGCGCTGACGCATTTTACCCAGCCGGCCAAAGTAGAGTGGATCGCTGAGCTGGCCGAGCTGGCCCCGCCCGCCGCGCAGACCACCCTGGAAGACCTGGCCGACCGCGCCCTGCTGGTGAGCGACGAGGCAGCGGAAGCCTTCCTGCTGCCCCCGCTGTCCGCGACGTTCCTGCGCCGCCAGCGGCCCGAGGCCGTGGCCCAGGCCGGGAGCCGCCTGACCAGCAGCGCCCTGGCCCTGGTACTGGAGAACGGCTGGGACCACTATGAGCGGTTCCCGACGTTGGAGGCCGCCTGGCTCCAGGTGGCCGCGGCCCTGCCGCTGTTCCTGGCCGGCGACAATGCCCGCCTGCAGCGCCTATGCAATGCGCTCTACTATTTTCTTGAGTTCTCCGGACGGTGGGATGAGTGGCGGATCCTCTTCCAGCAGGCCGAGGAGAAAGCCATAGCCGCCGGAGATTCGTACAATGCGGGTTGGCGGCGTACCAGGCGGGAAGGGGGTACTATTTGCGCGGGCAAGCGGCGGAAGTGCTGGCCTGCGCCGACCGCTGCGCGGTCCATTGGGAGCGCGCCGGGGCGCGGGCGCGGGCATTTGCCATTCGACTGCGCGGCCTGGGCCACTGGCTGGGGAAAAACTACCCCGCCGCGATTACGGCGTACCAGGAGGCGCTGGCCCTGTGGCGCGCCATCGCGCCGGAGAGCGAGGACGTAGCGATCGGACTGTACGACTTGGCTAGGGCGGAACAGGCGTCCGGCGGCCACGCCGCCGCTGAGCGCGATTATCGCGAGGCGCTGCGCATCGCGAACAAGGTCGACTACCGCGCGGGGGTGGCGGGGTTCACCGGCAACCTGGCCGCGCTGGCCCTGGACCGGGAGGACTGGCCCGCGGCCGAGGCCCTGGCGCGGGAGGCGCTGCCGCTGGCGGAGGCGGTGGGTAAGCAGGAGTCAATCGCTCATCAATGCCGGCGTCTCGCCCTGGCCCTGGCCCGGCAGGGGCGCGGGGCGGAGGGGCTGCCCTTTGCCCGCCGCGCCGTGGCGATATTCGCCCGGCTGCGCCACCCAGACCTGGAAAAGGCGCAGGCGGCCCTGCAGGCGTGTGAAGACCTTCCCGAAAGCTCAAGCGAACCGTAGGTTCGCCGCTTTCGGGAGGGTAAGAGGGAAGGTAGAAGGGATCTCTCATGCCGTACCGCCAGCATGCTTTTGCCCCGGGCCACATCTACCACGTGTACAACCGGGGCGTCGACGGCATGCCTATCTTTGCCAGCCCAGACAACTATCTATCTGTTGCACAAGCTCAAACGGCTCCGGGATGAGCTGTCCATCGCGATCCTGGCATATTGCCTGATGCCCAACCACTATCACCTCGTCGTACGTCAGGACGGCGACGTGCCGGTCTCGACCCTGGTCCAGCGGGCTTTCCAGACCTACACTCAGGCGTTCAACAGGCAGCAGGTGCGCCGGGGGCCGCTGTTAGAGGGACGCTTTCGTCACGTCCATGTCGATCGGGACGAATACGCCGTCCATCTCTGCGGATATCTACACCTGAACCCGGTGGCGGCCGGGCTGGTGGCCCACCCAACCGAGTGGCCGTATAGCAACTATCGGGAGTGGATCGAGGCCCGCCCGGGCACCCCCCGTGGATCGTGCGTTCGTCAGGCAATTCTTTCCCACGCCCGACGCCTATGCCTCCTTTGTGCAGGACCACATCGCGCCGGAACGGGCGCTTGCCCTGCAGCCGTATCTGCTCGACGCCTAGCTTCCCGAAAGCTCCTAGCTTTCGGGAAGCTGCGCTGGCACGCAAAAGGCCCTCGCGGGATCATTCCCACGAGGGCCTCGGTTGTGACGCTGAGAAAAGCTACAGGTACAAAATATCATCCCACGGATGGCGATACAGCCCCTGCTTGAGCCGCTTCTGGTCAAAGTAGTGGCCCATCATGCCAATGCTGCGCCCCAGCACAAAGATGCCGTTCAGGTAGCCCAGGTCCACGATGTCCTGGATCTCGGCCGCGTCATAGCCGCAGCTTCGCAGCATGTCCACAAAGCAGATGCCAATGCACCCGTCCACGTTCAGGATGAGGTTGTTGCGCTTGGCCGTGGTGATCTGCTCCACCGCCAGGGCAAAGTCCAGCAGGTCCGTGGCGGAAAAGTTGGCGTGGGCAAAGTCCTTGAGCAGGGTCACGCGCATGTCGGGGTTCTGCACGCTCTTGATGCGGTGGCCGATGCCCGGGATGAGCACGCCCTTGTCCTTCATCTCGTCCACGAACTGCTGGGGCATGAGGCCCCGGTCCAGGGCGTCCTTGAAGTAGCGGGCCGCATCGTCGATGGCGCCGCCAAAGCGCGGGCCGATGGTCAGCATACCGCTCACCACCGACGAGATGAGGTCCTTGCCGGCGCGCGCCGCCACGATGGCATTGTGCGCGCCGCTCACGGCCGGGCCGTGGTCTGCCGTGAGCATGATGCCCAGCTCGATAAAGCGCCGGGCAAACCCGGGCAACTCGCGCTTGAACCACAGCAGCCCAATGACCCCGCCGATGCCCATCTCTTGCCCGATGACCTCGGTGATGGGTATCTTGTTGTAGGTCAACTCTTCGCCCCGGTCGTCCGAGATGCTGCTGATAAAGTTGGCCGGCTTGCGGATCAGTCCTTGCTTCATGGCCGCCGCATAGTCCGTCGGCAGCTCGGGCACCGCCGGCTCCTCAAAGGCCACGATCTGGCCCTCGGCCACCAGCTTGTCAAAGGTGGACTTGATCTTTTCGCCATAGTCGTCAAAGGACTCGGGGACGATGGCCCCGGCCTCACGCAGAGCCGCGTTCTTGGCATCGGCGGTTTCCTTGCCGGTGTCGGCCTTGGCCCCGGCGTGCCCAAACTGGACGCTGGTGGGGAACAGCTTGGCGCAGGTGCCGCTGACCCAGACCACCAGGGGCTTGGTCAATCGCCCGCCCTTGAGCGCATCCACGATTTCGTACTCGTCCATACCGCCCAGCTCGCCCAGGCAGACCATCATCTTGATCTTGGGGTTGGCCTCAAAGCGAAGCAGGTGGTCCAGGAGCGTGGAGCCGGGGTACGCGTCGCCGCCGATGGCGATGCCCTCATAGATGCCGTCCGAGTTCTGGGCCACGATGTTGAACGTCTCATTAGAGAGGCCGCCGCTCTTGCCCACATAGCCTACGCTGCCGGGCCGGTGGAGCTTGCTGGCGATGATGCTGTCTGGCGTGCCGCCGGTGTTGCCGATCTTGAACGTGCCGGCGCCCAGGCCGCCCACGGTGGCCGGGCCGATGATCACCTTGCCCAGCTCGCGGGACTTGGCAGCCAGGATGCGGGCCTGGCGCTCGGGCACGCCCTCGGCGATGACGCCCACGGTGCGGATGGTGGGCTCGGCCAGGGCCTCCATGGTGGTGGCGAACGCCGAGCGAAAGCTGGCGAAATTCACCACCACGTCGGCGGCCGGATGCGCGTGCGCAGCTTCCGCGACGGTGCGGTAGATGGGGATGAGGACTTCTTGCTTGCCAAAGAAGGCCCGGTGATAGCCCTCCTCGCCCGTGGGGTTGACGATAGCCGCCACCGAGGGCGTGTCGCGCTGACACAGATGGTCAAAGTCCAGCATTCGCTGGATCGCTGCCGTCTGCATCCCATAGACGATGGACGTGGTGTTGCGGTCAAACAGGTCGTAACTAGGTTTCGTCATCGTATCTCACTCCTATTCCGCCAACGCCATGGACACGATGCGCGTCATGTGCGTTTCCGGGCCATAAACCTCGATGGGGATGTCCAGCTCTTTGCCCAACCGACGCATCATCGCTAGGCCCTCCTGGTAGTTGGGGCCGCCGCGCCGCACATAGATCTTGACGTGGTTCTGCTGGAGCTTGAGCTTGTACTCTCGCAACGCCTGGACGATGCCGGTAAAAGTCTTGGCCACGTCGGTAAAGTTGGCGATGCCGCCGCCGATGAGCAGGAATTTGGGCCGGCCCTGCGGGTCCGGCTCCCGGGTCATCAGGTCCAGGATGGTCCGGGCGTACTCGCGGGTCTCGTCGGTGTTGGGGTTGCCGGAGTATTCGCCGTAGCAACCCAGCTCCTTGGCAAAGCCCAGGTCGGCCACTGTGTCGGCATAGATCACGCTGGCTCCGCCGCCGGCTACCATGGGCCACACCCGGCCCTGGGGGTTCAGGATCGTCAGTTTCAGGCTGGCGCCGGTCTTTTCGTCCAGCGAGTGGATGTATTCCTCCGCCGGCGTCATGTGCGTGCCAAAGGCCGGCGGGAACGGCAGTTCGCCCCACTTGCGCCCGGCCTCAAAGGCGGCCGTGTCGTCTACCCGGGCCACAAAGTCCAGCGGCACGATCTCGTCGCCCACCAGGGCAAAGGGGTTGATCTCCAGGTACACAAAGCCCAGGTCCACAAAGAACTTGTACAGGGCTACGATGAACCGGGCCACTTGGTCCTTCCCCGGAAAGTCCGGCAGTTGCCCGGCCACGTCGATGTCGTCGATTTTGGCCAGGATGGGCACCTGGATCTGCACCACCGAGTCCCAGTTCTCCTCGATGTTGATGCCGCCCTGGAGCGAGAAATAGATCGTGTCGCCATCGCGCTCGGTGCGGATGGCCACAAACAATTCGTCCTTCTGGTCGTGGGGTACGAACGGCTCGATGAGGAACGTCGTCAGCTTGTCGGTGGTCCGGCCCACGGTAGTGGTCACGTCCATGCGCTCTCGGACCCAGTCCTGCACATCGACGAGTTCCAGGTTCAGACCCAGCAGGCCGTGCTTGCCCCGCTTGCCAAAGAGTTGGTCCGGTTTGACCACCAGGCGCTCGGTTTCCAGCCAGGGATGGTCCACCACCAACTGCTTCCAGTTGGTGTCTTCTGTCATCAACGCCACCTGACCCGAGTACGCAAAGCCGGTCAAATAGTCCGGCAGGTACTGCGCCAGGAGTCGCTTGGCGTCGTATTCGCGAATCGCGCGTTTTGCCATGTCTTTCCTCTCTTCTACCTCGCCCTCCCCCTCCCGCTCGGGAACGGGGGTAGGAAAGGTCTATAACTTGGCCTCCAGTCGGGCCTTGACTGCGCCGATAAAACCTTCGGTCGATGCCTGGTCCGTCGGCCCCACGGCGACGCTGACCAGGTCCTTGGTCATGGTGCCGTGCTCGATGGTCTCGATGACGGCGGCTTCCAGCTTTTTGGTGAAATCCACCACGTCCGGCGTGTCATCCAGCTCGCCGCGCCGGGCCAGCGCCCCGGTCCAGGCAAAGATGGTGGCCGTCGAGTTGGTGGAGGTGCGCTCGCCCTTGAGGTGCGCGTAATAGTGCTTTTGCACCGTGCCGTGGGCCGCCTCGAATTCCATCGGCCCGTCCGGGCTCACCAGTACCGACGTCATCAGGGCCAGGCTGCCAAAGCCGGAGGCCAGCATGTCGCTCATCACGTCGCCGTCATAGTTCATACAGGCCCACAGAAACCCGCCCTCGTGCCGCATGACCCGGGCCACCGCGTCGTCGATGAGGGTATAAAAGTACACCACACCGGCCGCGTCCAGCTCGGCTTTGTATGCGTCCACCTCTTCCTGGAACGTGTCGCGGAAAAAGGCGTGATAGGTCTTGGAGATGGTATCTTTGGCCCCAAACCACAGGGGCACGCGCAGGCTGATGGCGTACATGATGCAGGCCCGGGCAAAGCTGCGGATGGACTTTTCGGTGTTGTGGATGCCCTGGAGCACGCCGGGGCCTTTGAAATCCTGGATGGTCAGGCGCGTGGGCTCGCCGCCGTCGGCCGGGGTAAAGACCAGTTCGCCTTTGCCGGGCCCTGGGACCAATATCTCCTGGTTCTTGTACACGTCGCCGTATGCGTGACGGCCGATGATGATGGGTTTCTTCCACGTGCGTACCGTGGGCGGGACGTTCTTGACCACGATGGGCTGCCGGAACACGGTGCCGTCCAGGATGCCCCGGATGGTCCCGTTGGGGCTGGGCCATTGCTTCTTGAGGCCATACTCCTGCACGCGCGCCCCGTTGGGAGTGATGGTGGCGCATTTCACGCCCACGCCATACTGGGCGATAGCCTTGGCTGCCTCCACCGTGATCTGGTCGTCCGTATCGTCCCGGACCTTGACGTGCAGGTCATAGTAGATCGTCTCCACGTCCAGGTAGGGGAACAGCAATTCGTCCTTGACCAGTTGCCAGATGATGCGGGTCATCTCGTCCCCGTCGATCTCGACGAGGGGGTTCTTTACCTTGATTGCCATGCGTTCTTTCTCCTCCTGATTTTTCGCTACAGCCCAAACAGGCTGTATAAACCAAACAACATCGCGAACCACATGATGGCGTGCGTCACCCAGGATGCCGCCGTGGTCCGGCCAAACTGCCGCGTCAGGCCCAGGATGAGCGCCGCCACCCCCAATTCGCCCAGGCGGGCCGCCCACTGCATGGGCGTGGCCTGGTTCACGCCGGCCCAGTACAGGTCGCTGGGCAGGTGGCGCAGGGCAAAGCACAGGGCCGGGACCGCCAGCCCTACGGCTACGCCGTAACGCCGGGTCAGCAGCGTCTGCATATAGCCCCGGAACATGGTCTCCTCGCCTAGCGTGGTGACCAGTAGCAGCCCAACAAGGGCTACCAGCAAGCCACAGACCAGGGCCAGCAAACCGACCAACTCGCCCAGATTCGAGGCCGACACCCCGCCGACGGAATAGCCCCCGCCGCCCCACGGAAACGGTTCGCCGAACAGGAACCGGTTCACGTGCATCCACAGGATGAGGGCCGAAGCCCAGCCCGCCCACGGCAACCGCTCGCCGCCAGGGTGGCTTGCGCCAACCCAGCGACTCACGGATGGTCTCTGCGCCCAGCAGCCGGTCTGCCGGCCAACGCCACAGGACCAGCACCGGCACCGCCAGGTTCAGGGCCATCATCGCCGCCTCAAAGACGGCGACGAACGGTTGGCCCAACTCGTAGTAGCTGACCCGGCCGGTGAGCAGCGTCACCAGGGCGTGCGGCAGAAAATTGACCGCCAGATAGGCGATGACCATGCGGCGGAGCATCGGCGCCGCTCGCTTTCCTACGACACCACGTAATTGAGCGTGCCGCCGGCCAGCAGGATGTCGCGCTGCCGGTCGGAGAAATTGTAGGCCAGCGGGATCTCGATGCCCTGGGTCTTGTCTGCCAGCACCAGATCCTCGCCGCGCTGGAGCCGGCCCCGGATGTCCGGGATCTCGACCGCATCGCCGGCCGCGATCTTTTCATAGTCTGCCTCATCCTTGAAGGTGAGGGGTACGATGCCAAAGTTGATCAGGTTGGCGATGTGGATGCGTTCAAAGCTCTTGGCGACCACGGCCTTGACACCCAGGTACATGGGGCACAGGGCTGCGTGCTCGCGACTGGAGCCCTGACCATAGCTCTCGCCGGCCACGATGAGGTTGTACTCGCCCTGGTCGCGGGTCGCCTTGGCTCGCTGATAGAACGCCGGGTCCACGTTCTCGAATACAAACTCGGCGTACTTGGGCACGTTGGAGCGATACTTCATGCGCGCCCCGGCCGGGATGATGTGGTCCGTGGTGATCTTGTCGCCCACCTTGATGGTGATGGCGCCCACGATATCGGCCGGCAGTGCGTCGTTGCGCGGCGGGTCGCCGATGTTGGGACCGCGATAGATCGCCACGTCCTTGTCGGCTTGCTCGGGCAAGATGAACATGCTGTCGTCGATCAAGAATGCCTCGGGCATGTCCACCTTGGGGTAGGGCATGTCCAGGTCGCGAGGGTCGGTGAACTCGCCGGTGATGACAGCCGCCGCGGCGGTCTCCGGGCTTACCAGGTACACCTGCGCGTCCTTGGTGCCGCTGCGCCCTTCAAAGTTGCGGTTGCTGGTGCGCAGGCTCACGGCGGTGGTTTGCGGGCTCTGGCTGTTGCCGATGCAAAAGCCGCAGGCGCTTTCCATGATGCGCGCGCCGGCATCCAGCAGGTCGCCCAACGCGCCTTCCCGGGCCAGCATCTGGAGCACCTGGCGCGAGCCGGGAGCCACGGCAAAGCTCA
Organism: Chloroflexota bacterium; assembly: GCA_018823415.1. Classification (GTDB taxonomy): domain Bacteria; phylum Chloroflexota; class JAHJIN01; order JAHJIN01; family JAHJIN01; genus JAHJIN01. Next base: position 53,034 of record JAHJIN010000484.1, read on the forward strand.
CGCTTGGGTGGGCGTGCTGTCCCTTGAGGATGTGGGCCACGGTGATCATGTCCTTGTACGACGAGTTGGTGCAGGAACCAATCTCGACCTGGTTCACCGCCATGCCGGCCAGCTCGCGCACCGGCTTGATGTTGCCCGGGCTGTGCGGGTAGGCGGCCAGCGGCTCGATGGCCCTCAGGTCCAGGTCCACAACCTTGTCATAGGCCGCGTCCGGGTCCGGCACGATCTCGACCCACTGGTCCTCGCGGCCCTGGGCCTTGAGAAAGCGGCGCGTCTCCTCGTCCGATGGGAACACGGACGTGGTGACGCCCATCTCGGCGCCCATGTTGGTGATGGTGGCGCGCTCGGGGACGCTGAGGGTGGCGGCGCCGGGGCCGCCGTACTCCATCACCCAGCCCACGTTGCCCTTGGTGGAGAAAATCTCGAGCATTTTCAGGATCACGTCCTTGGCGCTGACCCAGGGCTGAAGCTGGCCGGTGAGCCGGACCAGACACACCTTGGGGTAGGTGACGTAGAACGGGCCGCCGCCCATTGCCACGGCCACATCCAGGCCGCCGGCGCCCACGGCGAACATGCCCACGCCGCCGCCGGTGGGCGTGTGGCTGTCGGAGCCCAGCAGGGTCTTGCCCGGCCGGCCAAAGCGTTCCAGGTGCACCTGGTGGCAGATGCCGTTGCCGGCCCGGCTGTAGACGATGCCGTACTTGGCCGCCACGGTCTGCAAGTAGCGGTGGTCGTCGGCGTTCTCAAAGCCCACCTGGATGGTGTTGTGGTCCACATAGCTGACGGACAGCTCGGCGCGGACGGCGTCCAGCCCCATCGCCTCGAACTGCAGGTAGGCCATGGTGCCGGTGGCGTCCTGGGTGAGGGTCTGGTCGATGCGAATGGCGACTTCTTGACCGGGGATGGGTTTCCCTTCCACGATATGCGGGTCCAAGATCTTTTGGACGACATTTTTACCCACGATACATCTCCTCCTGGTTACTGGTTGTTGATCGCGCCACGTGCCAAAGCCCGGGTTGGCGCTGGCCAATCCCGGGCCTATTCGTGCCCATGAGTATGGGGGGAACAATAAAAAGTGCGCTGTGGGGCTGGTACTCCTCGCAGCGCAGCATGAGGTTCGAACAATATTTGTGTTGCCCTGGCGGGCCTATTTCAGTCATCAGGTTGTCGTCTCGACATCGAGTACCAAAAAACCCGGGTCGCCGTTGACCGGGTCCGGAACCATCTGGTGCGTGAGATTATACTCGATCTTGGTGCTTTTGTCCAGCGCCGCGCGAGCGGCGGGTGGCGTGCATGACAAGCCCGGCCTTTTGGGGTATAATGCGCGTGCTGCAACGAGCCATCATTGCTGGGGGGATGTGTCATGCGTCTGGTTTGCTGTGCATTGTTGGGTTGTTTGGTGCTGTTGGTCGCGGCGTGTGGGGCTGGCGAGCCTGCTCCGGCGCCCACGGCGCCGCTGTCGCCATCGGTTGTCGCGTCGTCGCCGGGGGCCACGCCATCCGGCGTGCTGCCCACCACCGAGGTTGGCGAACTCGTCGTGGCCCGGGTCAACGGCGTGCCGGTGCTCAAGCGCGATTTCGACCGCCAGGTGGCCGCCGCCCACGCCTTTGCTCGCGAGCAGGGCGTGGACCCCGATACCGACAAGGGCCGCGAGATGCTCAAGGGCCTGGAAGTCCAGATTCTGGATAGTCTCATCGACCAGGAGATCGTGTCTCAGGCTGCCCGGCGCATGGGCGTGGCCGTGTCGGACGAGGAAGTGCAGCGCAAAGTAGACGAGATCGTGACGCAGCAAGGTGGTCGAGAGCAGTTTGACAAGGATCTGGCCGCCAGTGGCGTGACCTATGAGGATTTTGTGCGCGATCTGCGGGCACAGTTGGATTGGCAGCAGATGAACGCCAAGATCGGCCAGATGGTGCCAGACCACGCCGAGCAGATCCACGTGCGGCACATTCAACTGGCCGATGAGGCGGCGGCTCGGGACGTGTTGGCCAAGTTGCAGGCCGGCCAGGACTTTGTGGCGGTGGCTCGCCAGGTTTCGCAGGATGCGGGCACCAAGGACCAGGGTGGCGATCTGGGCTGGTTGCCCCGGGGTGTGCTGACGCCGGCCTTTGAGGAGGCCGCGTTCGCCCTGGCGCCGCGCCAGTTCAGCGAGCCGGTGCAGACGCCCATTGGCTATCACATCATCCAGGTGCTGGAAAAAGAGGCGAACCGGCCCGTGGATGCCCAGTTGTTGGAAGGGCTGCGCCAGGAGGCATTCATGACCTGGCTATCGCTGGAGCGCGGGCGCGCCAAGGTGGAGCGCTATTTGAGCTTTTGATCCTGACGCCGATAAAAGTTGACCGGCCCTGACCCCAGGGCCGGTTTTTTACGCCTCGTCTTCCTGCAAGGTCTGGAACCCGCGCCCCAGCACCTCCTGGGCCGGCGACACGATGACGAACGACTGAGGGGCCTCGGCTTGAACCAGGGCCTTGAGGGTGGGGATTTCGGTGATGGTGAGGGCGCACAGGAGCACGGTGTGCTCCTGGTGGGTGTACATGCCGGTACCGGGGAGTGCCGTTACGCCACGCCGCATGTCGCGCATGATGCGGTCGGCCACGGCCGGCGCACGGTCGGTGATGATCCAGGCGATGACCTGCTGGCGGCGCTGCGCCGGGCGAAACCAGGCTGCCGCAGATGATAGGCCGGGCATCTCGGATCTGCCGTAGCGAGGCAGCACTTCGCCGGTGGCCTGGTGCAATCTCTTGGTCAGCAGACCCAGTAGTAATAGTGCGCCGTTAAAGGCCAGGCCCAGCAAGAGTACCAGCCAACCGGGGATGGTGCCCAGCGCGCCTCGGCCGACAAACTCGGCCCACGACGCGGCCGGCGCCGGCAGCAGCCAGTTCTTGATCAGCCAGGCCAAGCTCAGGATCAAATAGAGCCACAAATAGTTGCGGCGAAAACGCCGGCCCAGTGCTTCCCACGATGAAACCGCAAAATGCGGGTGCAGCAGGCTTTCGGCTAGGCTTTCTGCCCAGTCCGGGGCCGGGTGAAACGGTGGCACCAGCATGCCGGCGAAAAAGTCGGTCTCCATCAGGCGCACGCGATAGCTCCACACCTCATAGTAGCGGTAGCGGCGGGCCTCGATGTACAGGAACAGCGTGACCAGCAGCGTGCTCAGGATGATGACGCCGTGGTGGGTGGCCGAGCTAAAAGCAATGCTGATGGCTGCGCCAGTGGTAATGACGGCCCAATTGGTGGTAGTGTCCAATCGCTGCCGCCACACGTTGGCGCGCTGGACTTCGGCGCGGAACAGGTGGACCATGGCGGTGGTGAATTCGCTGGGCTGCAGGCTATAGCCGCGAAAGGTCCAGACCGGCTCGCACGTCTCGGCGGTTGGTTCAGAGGCAGAATTGGGATCAGGTGGGTCTGTCATGTGCGGATTCTCCCAGTGTACTATGGATAGCGGGCCAGTGCTTCCAGGATGATGCGGGCGATGGGGCTGGCGGTGGCCGGGGCCGGCCCGGCCTGCTCCACCAGAACGATGATGACGTAGCGCGGCTCGATGGCCGGTGTCCACCCCACGAACCAGGCATCAGGCTGGTCGCTGGCCGAGGTGGGTGCCGTTGCCAGCAGGCCGACGGCGTCCTGACCCAACAGCGCGCCCTGGTGAGCGGCGGCCTGGGTCAGTGCGTGCTGCATGGCGATCCGAGTGGCCGGGGCGATGGTGGGCGACTCGACCAGCGACGTATCGGGCAGCAGGTGCGGCTGGCCGGTCCCGCCTGCCACGAGGGCCAGGATCAGGCGCGCGGCCTGGAGCGGCGTGATAACCGGGCCATCGCCGGCCGCGGCCCGGGCCAGTGTGGCCGGGTCGGTCAGGGTGCTGGTGTGCGGCACGAGATGGCCGGCCAGCGTGGGCAGTTCAAAGGGCGGGCGTTGGCTCCAGCCTAGTTGTTCGGCCATGCGCGTCCAGCGGTCGGCGCCCACGGTCAGCCCCAGTTGCCCAAAGGTAGTGGGGCAGCCGTCGGCCAGGGCCGCGGTCAGGGTGTCGTGCTGGGTGTGCCGGGGGCACGTCAGTGTGACGCCGTCTACTGCGAACGTGGCCGTGGTGGTAAGCGGCCGGGCCGGGTCGACGAGGCCGGCGTCCAGGGCCGCGGCCAGTGTGACGATCTGCGCCAGCGGCCCCGTGGGATACAGGCCCTCCGCGGCACGATTGAGCATCGGTCGTTGTGGGTCCTGCCCCAGGGCGTCCCACGCGTCGCCCACCGGCAGCCGGTTGGGGTCGAACGTGGGGTGAGAGGCCAGGGCCAGCACCCGGCCGTCGTCGGCGTCCAGGATGAGCACCGCGCCGGCTCGGTCGCCCAGGGCCTCGTCGGCCAGTTGTTGCAGGTCTGGGCTCAGGACAACGGGCGTGTCATCGCCAATGACCGGGCGGCCCAGCACGCCGTCCCACCAGCGGTCCCAGTGGGTGGCCGGCCGTGCGCGGCCCATGAGCACGTCGTCCAGGATGCGCTCCAGCCCGGCGCTGCCGTGCTGCCAACTGGCGTAACCTATGGTAGAGGCCAGCAGCGGATAGGTGTAGATACGCCGGGCCAGACCGGTTTCGTCAAACTCGGTGTAGGCTAGGGTTTGACCGTCGGGCGCCAGGATGCGGCCACGGTGGGCGCGGCGCAGCATTTCCACGCGCCGGGGGTTGTCGGGCCGGGCCAACAGACCAGGGGCGTGCCAGATCTGCCAGTAGGGCAGCGCGGCCGCCAGGACAACGAGGCCCGTGAGCAGTACGGCCGCCAGACGGCGCACCCGCCGGTTCAACTCGGCATCGACCGGCCCCGGTATCGAACGCGCCGACAGGCGTAACAAGAGGCCAACGATCAAATAGTTAGTCAGCAGCGAGCTGCCGCCATAGCTCACAAAAGGCAGCGTGATGCCGGTGAGGGGCACGATCCGCAGCACGCCGGCCACGATGATGAGGGTTTGCAGGCCCAGGATGCTGGTGAGGCCAGCGGCCAGGAGGGCCTCAAAGACGGTGCCGGTGCGTAAGGTGATGTGTATTCCCCGGCCCACCAGCAGCACATAGAGCGCCAGCACGGCCACCAGCCCGGCCAAGCCCAGTTCTTCGCCCAGGGCGGCAAAGACAAAGTCGGTGTGCACGGCCGGGATATAGCCGGGATACCCCCGGCCCAGGCCAGTGCCAAACAGTCCGCCGGCTGCCAGAGCGATGAGGCTCTGTACCACCTGGTAGCCGGCCCCCTGGCTCTGCGCCCAGGGATTCAGCCAGATGTGAATGCGCACGCGCACGTGGTCAAAGAGCACATAGGCCGCGCCTGCGCCGGCGACAAAGAGCAGCAACCCGCCGATGATGTAGGCCAGGCGCCCGCTGGCGACATAGAGCAGGGCCAAAAAGATGCCCAGAAACAGCAGCGCGGTGCCCAGGTCGCGCTGCCAGACGAGCAATGCCATGCTGAGGCCCCACATGACCAACAACGGTCCCACATAGGCCAGCGGCGGCAGGCGCAGCGGTCCAACGCGAGTGCTGGCCTGGGTCAGCAGTTCTCGTCGTTCGGCCAGGTACCCGGCGAAAAAGATGACCAGGAGTACCTTGAGGAGTTCGGACGGCTGAAAGTAGAAATCACCCAGGGTCAACCAGAGGCGTGGGCCGGAACCGCTGGGGGCCACGCCCAGGATCAGCGTGAGCAGCACCAGGCTCAGTCCCAGGAGTACCCAGAGGTATTTGTACCGGCGCAGACGTGATGGCCGTTTCAAGAACACCACCACGGCCAACATGACACCCAGGCCCATGAGTGCCCAGGCGGTTTGGGGCCACAGCAGGTCCGGGGCCAGCCGGCGGGCCATTACCAGGCCCAGCGCGGTGAGTGCGGCGGCCACGGGCAGCATCAGGGGATCGACCGGCCGGCGTGACAGGCTCAGGCCGGCCTGGGCCAGCAGCAGGCCGGCGGCCAGGATGACGCCAGGCAGCAACGCGGCTGCAGATAGGCCCTCCTGAAAGACCAGCTCGATGGCGGCCAGTCCCAGGAGGGCCAGCGTGATGGGGACCAATAGTAATCCCCAGGGCAAGGCTCTGGATATATGGCGACCCAGCATGTTGTCTGGCCTCGCGTGTCACCTCGGAAGCAGATTGCTCGGCCCGTGGCGGCCCCGCCAGCGCGGGGGCTACTTCAAGTATGCGCCGACAAGCAGGTCGAGTTCCTCACGCACCTCGGCCGGGATGTATTCGCGTTGGGTAAAGAGGGCATCGTGGAGCGCCGTGACGCACGCGCATTGGCGATCTGGCAGTAGCGGGATAATGTTCCGGATCGCTTGCTTGGCCGTTTCGGCGTTGGCCTGGAGGATGCGCACGATGGCTTCGATGGTGACGGGCTCTTCGGTTTCGTGCCACACGTCATAATCGGTCACGTGGGCCATGATGGCGTAACAGATCTCGGCCTCGCGAGCCAGTTGGGCCTCGGGCACGGCCGTCATGCCAATGATGTCACAGCCCCATTGGCGGTAGATGCGCGACTCGCCCTTGGTGGAAAAACGCGGCCCTTCGATGACGATCAGGGTGCCGCCACGATGTACGGTGGCGCCGGTTTCCTGGACGGCGTCGTACAGGGCGGCGCTCAAGTCCGGGCAAAACGGGTCGGCCAGGCCGATGTGGGCCACCAGGCCCCGGCCAAAGAACGTGTGCAAGTGCCGCAATTTGGTGTGGTCAAAGAGCTGGTCGGGGATCACGATATCGCCCGGGGCATAGTCTTCTCGCAGGCTGCCACAGGCCGAGATCGAGATGATACTTTCTACACCCAGGGTCTTGAACCCCCAGATGTTGGCGCGCGAGTTGACCTCGGTGGGCATGAGGCGGTGTCCGCGCCCGTGCCGGGGCAAGAACGCCACGCGCGTGCCGGCCAACGTGCCGACGATAAAGTCATCGGATGGGTCACCAAATGGTGTTTCGACGCGCACCTGCTCCACGTCCGCCAGGGTTTCGATCTGGTAGACGCCGCTGCCGCCGATGACGCCGATTTTCGCTGTGCTCATGGGTCCTCCTACGATGTTTGTCTGGCGTGCTGGCTCAGGGCATATTCCAGGCCTTCCTGCAACGTCGCCAGGGTGGTGACGTGCGACAGGTCCAGGCCTAGGCCAACTAGCGTTTGGGCCACGTCGGCCCGAATGCCGGTGAGCACCGGCTCGGCGCCCAACAGCCACACGCCTTGCGCGGCCTGTAACAAGGCCCCGGCCACGGCTGTGTCGATGGTAGGCACGCCGGTAATGTCTACAATGGCTACGGTGGCCTGGTGCTCGGCGACGCCGTGCAACAGGGCCGCCGTGATCTGTTGGGCGCGCTGGCTATCAACCACCCCCACCAGCGGCAGGGCAATGACGCCCCTGGCCACGGGCATGACCGGGCTACCCAGATTGTAGATAGTTTCGACCAGGCGTTGCTGAAGCTGATCGCGGGTCTGGAGTTCGGCCAGGAGTTGGTCTTTGCGCTCGTCGGCCAGTTGCCGGGCCATGTCGCGCTCTTGGGCCTGACCCAAAGCCCGGCGCATCTCGCGCGTCGAATAGCCAGCGGCCAGGGCCAGGCCCAGGCTGGTGGCCGCCACCGTGCCCAGGTCCACGTAAAAAGATGGGACATAGGCCGGCGCCAGCCAGCCGAACTCGTAGGCCAGTCCCACGCTGGCATAGATGGCGATGTTGATAGCAGTCACCACCAGGCCACCGGACCCACCCAGCAACAGGTCGGCGAACACGATCCCGGCCAGGAGCAAGAGCACCGCGACGGTGTGCGGCCCTTCTATGATCAGGTAATAGGTGGGAACCAGGATCAACAGGCTGCCGATCAACAGGCCGGCGATGCGGACCTGGTCCTGGCGATTGCTCACATAGATCAGTGTCCCAACCCCGACCACGACTATTCCACCCAGGATGTCTAGCCAGGATCCCTGGTTTAGCACATAGGCAGCCACGGTGGTGCTCGTCACGAGCAGGCCCCCCAGGATAAGGATGGGGGCTATGATGCTGATCAGGCGTTGCCGCTGCTGATCCTCGACAGAGGCGGCTGATTGGGCTGGTATGGGCGGATTGGTTTCCATATCAGTAGTCGATGCCTCGGCGGCTGGTGATGCCTTGCTGGTAAGGGTGCTTGATCATGCGCATCTCGGTCACCAGGTTGGCCACCTCGACGAGTTGAGGTGGCGCACCGCGCCCGGTAAGCACCAGTTCAACGTGCCGGGGCCGCTGGGCGATGAGGTCTAGCACCGGGTCCAACGGAATCAGTCCCCAATCCAGGGCCACATTCACCTCATCCAGGATCACCAGGCCGTGTGCGCCGGCCTGTACCACCTGGCGGGCGTGGTCCAACGCTTCCTGGGCCATTTGCACGTCGATGGGATCGGGATCATGTGGGTCTACAAAACTGGCGCGCCCAAACTGGCGCAGCGTGATGTGGGGCTGGTGTGTCAGGGCGGTCAGTTCGCCATAGTGCGACCAGCCTTTCATGAATTGGATGATATAGACGTGGACTCCCTGCCCGGCGGCTCGCAGTGCCTGGCCCAACGCAGCGGTGGTTTTGCCCTTGCCCTCGCCGGTATAGACCTGAACCAGGCCGATGGCTGGTTCTGGCTGGCTCATCACGCGCCATCCTTTGGCGTGCCATCCTTTGGCGCGCCATCCTCTGGCGTGGGCACCTGGAACACATAGCCCCGGCCGCGCACCGTGCAGACCAAATGCGGCTGCGATGGGTCCTCTTCGATGCTGCGCCGGATCATGCGAATGTGTACGTCCAGGGTGCGCGTGTCGCCCATCCAGTTGGTTTGCCAGATTTCTTCCATGATGGTTTGTCGGGTTACCACCTGGCCCGCGTGACGCACCAGCAAGACCAGCAGGTCATATTGCTTGGGTGTGAGCGTGACCGGTTGCCCGTTCTTGTGCACGAGTCGCCGCCCCAGGTCCAGCGTGAGGGGGCCGGCGTACAAGGGGGGCACGGCGCGGCGGTGCTGGCGCACCTGGCGAACCAATTTGCTCACAGCGTTCTTGAGATCTGTCGGAGGACAGGGCTTGACCAGGGCCACGCACAACGATAGCCCAATGGCGCTCTTGGTCAACTGCTGGGCGTGAGCTCGCGAAGCAGCAAACATGATGAGGGGCAGGGGCGGGGTCTGGTCGCGCAGGGCCGTGCAGATGGGCAAAAGGTTGTCGAGTTCCACCGTGGCATCCCACAGCACCAGGTCTGGCGGTTCTTGTTGCAAGCGTTGTAGGGCCTCTTGCTCGTCGGCTACGATGGCGACGCGATACCAGCGGCGCGGCAATGCCTGATACGGAATGCCGGCCATGGGATCGGCGCTGCCAATGAGCAAGATGTGCTTGGGTCCAGGCATGGGAGATTCGACCTGCACTATCAGAGTTGTTGGAGCCGAGTGTGGGAATGAGATCAGGCGATGGACGCAGTGGCATCAAGCGGGGTGCCATTGGCATCCAGAAACTCGACATCCCAGTTGGCGAAACGGGTAGCCATCACCTGGATGGCCGTCGGGTTGTTGTCGACGAGCAGAAATGGGCGGCCCAGGCGGCCGGCGGCTTCGCCAGTGGTGCCGCTGCCGGCGAAGAAATCTACTACCAGGTCCCCCGGGTTGGAAGATGCCTGCACGATGCGGGTGAGAATGCCCAATGGCTTTTGTGTGGGATAGCCGGTCTTTTCGTGCCCTGTGGGGCTGACGATGGTGTGCCACCAGGTATCGGTGGGCAGCTTGCCCCGGGCGGCCTTTTCTGGGCTGACCAGTCCCGGCGCCATGTAGGGGATCCGGTCCAGGTTGTCGGCGTTGAACACATAGTTGCTGGGGTCTTTGACGTAAAAGAGGATGTTGTCGTGTTTGGCCGGCCAACGCCGCCGAGATCGGCCGCCATAATCATAGGCCCAGATGATTTCGTTGATAAAGGACGCTCGGCCAAAGATCTGGTCCAGCAAGACCTTGGCATAGTGTACTTCGCGATAGTCCAGGTGCAGATACAAAGAGCCGTTCGGCGCCAGAACGCGATAGACCTCGCGCAGCCGGGGTTCCAAAAACTGTAAATAATCATCAAAGGCATCGGCAAACGACTGCTGGCCGATGACGATGGAGCGATAGCGTGCCCCCTGGAACCCGGTGCGATCGCCTTCGTCGCTGCGGACGGTGGCAAGCTGGGTGCGGCTCTGGGCATGGCCGGTGTTAAAGGGCGGGTCGATATAGACGAGCGGCACCGATTCATCGGCCAGCCCACGCAGGATGTCCAGGTTGTCGCCCCAATACACCCGGTTCATGGCTCCCACCAACCCGGCTCCCTGCCAGGCGTTCATATTATACCTTATGCTGTCTTTGCCAGCAAGCCCATTCGCATTGGGCCGGGGTTGCCTCTCTGGGGCTTGCGTGCTATAATCAGGGCTGCGTTCTACTCTTTGCCAGGAGGTGTTTACATGGCTGTGGAGACTCGAACGATTGCGCTGCGCACGCGTGGGCATTGCGATGTGCTGGATATTACAGAGCAGGTGCAGAACGCGCTGCTCGATACTGGCTTGCAGAACGGCCTGGTTATGGTCTTTGTGCCCGGTTCCACCGGCAGCGTCACCACCGTCGAGTACGAGCCCGGGCTGGAGGCCGATCTCAAGACGGCGCTGGATCGCCTGGTGCCCGTCGGCATTCCCTATCAGCATGACCATCGCTGGGCTGATGGCAACGGGCACGCCCATGTGCGCTCGGCCCTGATGGGGCCATCGCTCACGGTGCCGTTCGTGCGCGGCAAGATGACCCTGGGCACGTGGCAGCAGATCGTGTTTCTGGATTTCGACAATTGCTCTCGGTCCCGCGAACTGGTGATCCAGGTGTTGGGCGAATAGGCGGTGCCAGCCTTGCGCGCCCGACTGGGGTCGCTAGGCCCGGCTTTGGTCCTGGTGCTGGCGGCTTGCACCCAGTCTGACAGCGCGCCAGCCCAGACGCCGGTCCTCGTTGTGGCATCTCCCACCCCGGGCGTGCCAACCGTCATCCCCATCCCGTGCATTCCCTGCCAAAAACGCGGCGCCGGCGAGCCGTCTCTGGTCGTAACTCGCCCCCTGATCGACGCGCGTGGCCCGTGGACCTATTATGTGAACGCCAACGATTATACCGTGGTGCTGGCACTGGGCGATGTGATCTGGGCCGGCACCGATGCGGGCCTGTTCCAATGGAACAACCAGGGCCAGTGGCAGCGATTTGCTCGACCCGATGGCCTGCCCGGTGACGCTATCACGGCGCTGGCCGGCACACCCGGTGGCGATTTGTGGGTAGGCACCAATCAGGGTGTGGCCCGGCGCGCGTCCGACGGCGACTGGCTGGCGCTGGATACCCCGGCCAGCGTGCGCGCCCTGGCGGTGGACCCCCAAGGCCGGGTCTGGGTGGCGCTGGCCGACGGACTCGGCCTGGCGCAACTGGACCCCGGTAGTCAGTTGATGCTGGCAGCCGGCTGGCCCGGCGACGATGCCCATGTCGTAACCACCGATGCCCAGGGCCAGGCCTGGTGCGGCACCAACGCCGGCGTGGTGGTATATGACGGCAGTTCGTGGCAGCGCACCACGCTGGCTGACATGGGGTTGCCGGCCGGTGAGCCGGTCACCGCTATCGCGCTCAACGCCACGGGCCAGGTCTGGTGTCGCGCTGGCGATGCGGTGGCGCATTATGATGGCCGCGCCTGGATCGCCTATCCCTCTGCTTATGAGGCGGTGGTCGCTGGGTTCCTGGCCGTGCGTGGCGCTGTCAACCCCAATGGTCTGTGGTGCGCGGACGCGGGCGGCAACGTGTGGCTCCAGGGCACCAGACGGGTCGAGGTGTATGATGGCGAGCGCTGGTCGCCGCAGCCGTTTACGGCCCACGATGCTCGGGCCATGTCTGCTGACGCCCAGGGTCGGTTGTGGCTGGGCCTGAGCGGGGCCGGCCTGCTGCGCATCACTCCCGACGACGAGCGCGTGCTGTATGTGCTGGAAGGGCCGCCAGCGAACCAACTGGTGGCAGTGGCCGCGGCCGGCGACCACACCATCTGGTGCGGGACCGCATCGGCTGGCGTGGGGGTTCTGGCGCTGGCCGGCGCCGCCGATGGCCCAACGTGGCAAGTGTATGACGCGCAAAACTCGCCGGTGCAATCGGCCGTCATCGAACGCATCTCCACCGACCTAGCCGGGGTCTGGGTGGCGGTCGCCGGTGGCGCGCTCTATCGCTTTCGCGATGGGCAGTGGCTCACCTACGAGTCGGTGTGGCAGGCCGTGGAGAGCGAATATGTGATCCTGGTTGCCAGCGGGGTGACGCGTGGTCCCAACTGGCTGGCAGCGGCACCGGGGCGCGTGTGGGCCTGGGATGGCGACACGCTGGGCTGCTACGATGGCGTGGCCTGGCAGCGTTATCCGGTCCCCGGGGCCGGGTCGGTCCACCTGACCCGGGTGGCGCGCGATGCGGCCGGGCGATTGTGGTGCGGGACCTATGGGCACGGGCTGTTCGTGTTTGACCCGGCCGGGGCGCAGTGGTCGCCCTACACCCGCGCGGGCAACGAGCTGGCGAGTGCCTACGTGTCCGACGTGCTGGCTGACGAGGCCAGCGCGGTGTGGATCAGTACCCGGGGCGTGGCGGGCCAACCCGGCCAGGGCCTGTACCGCATCGATGCCTATAGCATCGGGCATCATTGGGACACAGCCGCGGGGTTGCCTAGCCTGGATCTGGGCGATCTGGCGGCTGATGGGCGCGGGCACGTGTGGGCTGGGTGCGCCAAGGGCCTGGTGCAGGTGAACGCCGACGACACGCTCACGCTGATCACCCCGGCCGACGGACTGATCAGCAGCCGGGTCACGTCACTGGCCCTGGATGGCACCGGGCGTCTGTGGATCGGCACGTGGGACGGGTTGTGCAGCTATGATCCATACGCAACTGAATAGGCGCTAACGGGGCAACATCGACAAGACTTTGTCGATCTGGTGCAGTGATGCCGCCGTTCGGGCGGCAGTTCCGCAGGAACTGCCCAGCCATTTCGAGCGCAGCGAGAAATGGCCATAGGCCTAACCCGCGAAATTCTCGTACACCGAGCAAGAATCTTCAGAAGCGTTAACCTGGTGATTTAGGTTCTCCAGGTAGGAGGCATACATGACCACATACAAGTACCTGAGCCCAGAATGGACTGCGGAGGCGAACCGCCGGCTCAAGGAGCAACTGACCCCGGAGCAGATGAAATACATCACCTCGTCCATGCTGACCATATACACCAACTGCCCGGACGGTCAGAGCCGGGCGCTCCATTACCAGCTCGTGGACGGTGTGGTAGAGTGCGTGTCGCTGATCGAGGGTGAGTTGCCAGAAGCCGAGTTCACCATCACCTCCGATTACGACGTATTCGCCCAGATTTCCCGGGCCGAACTCAATGCCCGCAAGGCCCTGATGTCCGGGCGCATGAAGCTCCGGGGCAATCTGGTCAAGGCCCTGCGTCTGGCGCCGGTGGTGGACCGCCTGAACGAGGTACTAGCCACTATCCCGGCTGACTATTAGGCCTAACGGGGGCAACATCAACAAAACGTTGTCGATCTAGTGCAGTGAAGCCATCGTTCGGGCGAGCAGTTCCGCAGGAACTGCCCAGCCATTTCGAGCGTAGCGAGAAATGGCCATTATCCAGGTTAGGAGGGCGCCGTGATCCACACCATTGCACCGCAAGCAGACCCATATTTCATCGACTCACCGCAGCGCATCCGCGACATCCAAGTCGCAATGGGCGAGCAGGGCATCGACGTGTACCTGGGCTCCCGGCTCCGTACCCTATCGTGGACGGTGGATGCCTTTTGCCCCTGGCGCTCGTACGTGGTGATCCCGCCGGATGGGCTGCCCACGGCCATGACCTTTGTCATCGACGCGGCCCGCGTGGCCGACGAGTCCTGGCTGGACGAGGATCATGTCATTGGCTATGGCCCCATGGGCGGCCAGGACCAGATCACACTGCTGACCGACCTCATCGCGCCGCACCTCAAGGGCGGCAGGGGCGTGGTGGGCATCGAAACCGGCATGGGCACCTATTTGCCTGAAGGACACCTCACCCTGTTCGAGTATCAATGTCTGACCGCCGCGTTGCCCGGCGCCGAGTTTCGCAACGCCCATGACCTGGTGGACCGGCTCGCGCTCGTGGCGGACCCGGGCACCATCAACCGCTTTCGCGAGGCGTCGCGCATTGTGGACGTGGGGCACCAGGCCGTGTACGATACCATCCGGGGCGGCGGGTACGCAGGCTTGACCGAAACCGAGGTGGCCGGGCTGGCGGCCTATGCCATGCGCGCCGCCGGCAGCGAGTGGGAGTGGTCGTTCACCGGCGGCAACGAGATCGCCTCGGGCTATCGCGCCGGCCTGTCGGCCGGGGCCTGCACGCCGGCGTCTCGGCGCGCGCTCCGGCCCAGCGAGCCGCTCATGGTGGACTTGCACGCCATGTTCAAGTTGGGCCTGGGCGATCACGCCCACAACTATTTGCTGGGGCCGGCCACCGAGCGCCAGCAATGGCACGCCCAGAACTTCTTGGACCTGGTGGATCTGTGTCTCAAGACCTATCGCGCCGGCATTAGCCCTTCAGATCTGGCCGACGAGATGCTGGATTTCTGCGAGGCGCGCGGCTTTAGCGATTACATGGTCCCCGGCTTTGAGCACGGTATCGGCCTCATGGGCGACGAGTGGCGCATTGGCCTCAACGAAGGACCATTCCCATACTGGACCAACCCGGAGCATCAGTACCAGGCCAACGAGCTGGTCATCTGCGCCATGCAATACGCCTGCCCCGAAGAGGACATTGGCTTTCGCTACGAGAACCCCATCCTCATCCTGGGATCTGGCTGCGAGCCTCTGTCCAAGTTTCCGCTGACCATCGAGGTGATCGAATAATATGCATCCCGGCCCGGGTTTGCGACCCGTGCCAATCACTCAATTGGAGGTACAGATGAACAAGGACATCGTGCGACAGATCGTCAACATCCTCGCGGTGCTCGTGACCATTGCCGTCAATGGGCTGGCGAACGCCTTGCCCCTCAACGGCCTTAATACCGGCCAGATCTCGGACCGGTTCCACGTGTACTTTGTACCGGCCGGCTATGTGTTTGCCATCTGGGGCGTGATCTATGTCGGGTTCCTGGCTTTTGCCGTATACCAGGCGTTGCCGTCTCAACGGGCCAACCCGCGCCTGCGCCGCGTGGGCTATTGGTTTGCCCTGAGTTGCCTGGCGAATGTGGTCTGGATCTTCCTGTGGCACTATGAGTTGTTCCCCCTGACCATTCTCGCCATGTTGGCCCTGTTGCTGTGCCTCATCGTCATCTATTTGATCCTGGGCATCGGTCGCACCCGGGTATCGGCCGGCGAGACCTGGCTGGTGCGCGTGCCCATGAGCATCTACCTGGGCTGGATCACCGTAGCCACCATCGCCAATGCCACATCATTGCTGGACTATTTGAACTGGAACGGCTTTGGCCTCAGCCCCGAGTTGTGGATGGTGGTGATGCTGGTGGCGGCGACGGTCATTGCATCGGCGGTGGCGCTCACCCGGGGTGACGTGGCTTATATGCTGGTCATCGTGTGGGCGTTTGTGGGGATCGCCGTCAAGCACGCCGGTGTGTCCCTGGTCGCCAATACCACCTGGCTCATGACCGCCGTGGTGGTGGTGATGCTGGTGGTGGGCGCGGTGCTGCACTGGCGCAAACGGGACCGGATCCCACTCGCGCAGTAGGCGGTTCGATCCGGTTTGCATGGTGAAAGCCCAAAGGTTAGAAACCTGACAGGTCTTCAAGACCTGTCAGGTCTGCCAGGGTTTATTTACGGAGGAAGACATGACGTCTCGCTCTCGGATCATGGTGGCTGTACTGCTCCTGGTTGGCCTGATGGCCGGCGGGTTTCAGCCTGTTGATGCCCACCGGCCGGCGGCTGCGCCTGCGCCGGGGCGCTTTAAACCCGGCGAGCTGCTGGTCAAACTGCAAGGTGACGTCCCCAGCGACATGACCGCCAGCCTGCGCGAGCAGGTGGGCGCCGCCTATCTGCGCAACCTGTACAGCAGCCCGGTGGAACTGTGGCAGGTGCCGGTCGGCCAGGAGTTGAGCGTGGCCCAACGCCTCAGCGCCGACCCGCTGGTGGACTATGCCGAGCCCAACTATGCCTATCATATCACCCTGGGGCCAAACGACCCGCATTTCAGCAAACAGTGGGCGCACACCGTCATCCAATCGACGGCGGCGTGGGACATTAGCACCGGCAGTACTGGCGTCACCGTCGCCATTATCGACACCGGCATCGACGAGGGGCACCCGGACCTGGCGAGCAAGATCGTGGCCGGCTATGACTTTGTGGGCAACGACAGCAATCCCCACGATCTGAATGGGCATGGCACCCATTGCGCCGGCATCGCCGCGGCTGTCACCAACAACGGCGTCGGCGTGGCTGGCATGGACTGGCAAGCGCGCATCATGCCCATTCGCGTACTGGACAACGAAGGCTCGGGCTGGGACTCGGACATTACCAGCGGCATCACCTGGGCCTACCAGCACGGGGCCAAGGTGCTCAGCTTGAGTCTGGCCGGCCCGAGCTATTCTTCCTCCATGCAAACCGCCATCAACAACGCTCGCGCGGCCGGGAGCCTCGTGGTGGCCGCAATGGGCAACTTTCGCACGCAGGGCAACCCCACCAGCTATCCGGCTGCCTATGCGAACGTCATGGCTGTGGCCGCCACTGGCCCGGGTGATGTCTATGCCTCGTACTCGCAATATGGCAACCACTGTGACATTGCCGCGCCCGGCGGTGACATGAGCTATCTGCACGACCCCAACGGCATATACAGCACGCTGCCTACCTATTCGGTATATCTGAACACCCAGTACGGCATGAATACCAACTATGACTATTTGGACGGCACATCCATGGCTACGCCGCTGGCGGCCGGCCTGGTGGCGCTGGTCTGGGGCGTGGCCCCAACGCTGACGCCAGACCAGGTGCAGGGCACCCTGCAAAGTACCGCCGTAGACCTGGGCACCACCGGCTGGGATGTCAACTATGGCTGGGGTCGCATCAACGCCCTGGCGGCGCTGCAAGCCGTCGCCTGGCCGGGCACGCCGAGCCTGGCGCCCATCAGCAACGGCGACGGCGACGGCAGCTATCTGGTGGACTGGGCCGACGTGCCCTACGCCACCAGCTATACTCTGCAAGAAGACGATCACGCTGGTTTTGGTTCGCCCACCACGCGCTATCAGGGAGCCAACAGCCAGTTTCAGGCCACCGGGCAGCCCGGCGGCGTCTGGTACTATCGCGTGCAGGCCACCAACGCTGCCGGGACCAGCGCCTGGAGCGCCCTGCAATCTGTGGGCGTGACCCCGGCCGCGCCGGCCCTGGCGTCTATCAGCAACGGCAGTCAACAAGATGCATACCTCATCACCTGGTCTGCGTCCAGTAGCGCCACCAGCTATACCTTGCAGCAGGCCGACAACGCGTCGTTCACCAGCCCCACCACGCGCTACATGGGTACGAGCCTCCAGTACCAGGTGACCGGGCAGCCCGGCGGCACGTGGTACTATCGCGTGCGCGCCGCCAACAGCGTGGGGCCGGGCTCGTGGAGCGGCGCGCAGTTCACGGTGGTCGCCGCACCCGGCCTAGCAACCCCCTCACTGATCGCCATCGCCAACGGCGACGGCGATGGCGCGTACCTGGTGGACTGGAACGAAGTGGCCGGTGCCAACAGCTATGTGCTGGAGCAATGCGCCGACTCGTACTTTGCCCAGCCCACCACGGCTTATACCGGGCCGGCCTCCCAGCTTGCCGTGACCGGGCAGCCCGGCGGCACGTGGTTCTATCGCGTGCGGGCGCTGGGCGCCGCCGACGCTCGCAGTCCGTGGAGCGCGGCCCAGAGCACCGTTGTCATTGCGTACGCCTACCTGCCGTTGGTGCTTCAGGACCATGGTGGCCCGGTCGGCGGCTGGCAGACCATCGCGACCCAGGATTTTGAGGGTACTTTTCCCGGCCCCTGGAACGCGTATGACAGCGTGGCGGCCGATGGGCTCTATTACTGGGGGGCGCGCAACTGCCGGCCCTATGCCGGGAGCCGCAGCGGCTGGGCCGTGGGCGCCGGCGACGGGGCCGGTTTGGCGTGCGGCAGCAGCTATCCGTTGAACATGCAATCGTGGATGGTCTATGGTCCCTTTAGCCTGGCTGACGC
The DNA here is from genome assembly GCA_018823415.1 of Chloroflexota bacterium. Taxonomy (GTDB): domain Bacteria; phylum Chloroflexota; class JAHJIN01; order JAHJIN01; family JAHJIN01; genus JAHJIN01. Next base: position 71,211 of record JAHJIN010000484.1, read on the forward strand.
CTCGGCTGCCGACCTGACCTTTCAGCGCTGGCTGTACTCGGAATCCGACTATGACCAATTCTTCTGGGGCGCGTCAGTGGATGGCAGCGACTTTTTCGGCTGGATCGCGTCCGGCGACAGCGGCGGCTGGACCCCCAGTGTGCTGGACCTGGCCGACGTGTATAGCCTGGGCGACCTTACCGGGCAGTCCCAGGTCTGGGTCGCGCTGGTTTTTGTGACCGATGACTCGATCACCTACGCCGAGGGCGCATACGTGGACGACATCGTGCTGCGCAAATATGTGGGTGCTGGTGCGGCCAGTGCGGTACAGTCAATGCCCCTCGGCGTGCGCCCAGCGACTTTGACCCGGCCAGCGACGGACCCAGGCGCGCCGCCAGACCGTTGATTTCGACCAACTGCCCGTGCGCATCTTGCCAGAACGCGCGCGGGCATGTATAATACTTCTAGTTCCGCACTATCAGGCGGGGGAGCGCGTGGAAGGGCTAGCAGAACGCGAGGCCGGGGCCGAGCCAGCGGCGGTTCAGTTGGACGCGACCCTGGTCCGCTCCTTGCACAACCTGAATGGATTGATCCCGCACCAGCGCAGTGCCATCTGGCTGCTTGATGCGCCCGATACGCTGCGCCTGGCCGCGAGCCGGGGCCTGGACCAGCCCGAAGGGCAGTGGTCGGCGCCGGCGCTGGTGCAGGCCGTGCAAGAAAGCACCGTCGTATCGCTGGACGAGGCGCTGTTGGCCGGCCTGCCCGGGTCGGCTGACTGGCTGGCCGGCATGGCCGTGCCGCTGCTGCAAGGCGGCGACCTGGCCGGCGTGCTGGCCGTCGCCGGGGCTGACGCTGCCGACGTCGCCGACGTCGCCGACGTCGGGCCGCAACTGGCGGCCTTTGCCGACCAGGTGGCGCTGCTCCTGGGGCACACCAGCACCCAGCAGGCCCGCGAGTTTGCGGCTTTTAGCGACATCGCTGCCACGCTAAACCAATCGCTGGACCTGGACGATATCCTGCACGACGCGCTGCGGCACACGCTCAAGGCGGTGGGCATGGAAGCCGGCTGGGTGCTGCTGGTTGACGAGGCGGCTGGCGTGGCTCGCGTGGCGGTGACCTATGGCCTGTCGTCCGATGCCCTGGTGGAGCGGCCCGAGATCAGCCTGCAAGGGGTGAACCTGGACGACATTGCTCATCAACTGGACCAGGCCGTGGTGGTCAACGATCCGCTCCGGTCGCCCCAACTGGTCCGCATGGTCATGCGCGCGCAAGGACTGCGCGCCTATGTGAGCATCCCCTTGATGTCTCAAGACCGCTTGCTGGGCATCATCAACGCCTTTAGTTACAGCGACCGCTATTCCGGGTCAAACGACGTGCGTTTGCTGACAGCCATTGGGCGCCAGGTGGGGGTGGCGCTGGAAAACGCCCGGCTCTATGAGAGCGAAGCGCACCGCGCGGAGCAATTGGACGTCATCAGCAAGGTGGCGCAGGCGGCCAGCTCGTCGCTAGAGGCCGAGCAATTGATGTGGCGCGTGGTCCGTCTGATCCAGGGAGCCCTGGGCTATGGCTACGTGGGCATTGCCCTGGTCGAAGACGATGAGGTGGTGGTGCGCGCCGGCGTGGGTGAGGTCGATATGGCCGTGCCCGATGGGATGCGCCTCAAGGTGGGGCAGGGCGAGATCATGGCGCAGGTGGTCGCCCTGGGCGAACCGGTGCTCAAGACCGCTATCCCCCTGGCCCAGGGCGGCCCGACCGGCCTCACGATGGCGGAACTGGCCGTGCCGCTGCGCGCCCAGGGGCGCGTCATTGGCGTGCTGGATGTGCGGGCGCGCGTGCCGGCGTCACTGGGCGATGACGACCGCTCGGTCCTGAGCTTGCTGGCCAACCAGGTGGGGGTGGCGCTGGAGAATGCCCGCCTGTACGAGGACACGCGGCGGCAATTGTCCGAAACCACTACCTTGTACCGGGTGAGCCAGGCCATCAACTCGACGATGGACCTGGAAGACATGCTGGGCCGCGTCATTGACGAGTGCCTGGAGGCCATGCAGGCCGAGCGGGGTTGCGTGCTGCTTCGCCGCACCGACACCGGCGAACTGGCGTTTCAGGTGGGGCGCGACCGCCAGCGCGTGCCCATCACCGCGCCGGACGTGGCGTTTCACCAGCCCACTATCGAGCGCGTGATGGCCGAGGGCACCGGCACCATGGCCGTGGCCGCGCTAGGTGGCGGCCGCCAGCGCCGGGCTATCCTCTGCGTCCCACTGATCATCAAAGGGCAGACCAGCGGCGCGATCTATGTGGACAACCGGCTCAAGGCCGGCCAGTTCTCGACCGAGGGGCGTGACCTGTTGATGGGCGTGGCCGGCCAGGTCGCCATCGCCATCGAAAACGCGCACCTCCACGCACAGGTGGAAGAACTGGCCGTGAGCCGCGAGCGCAACCGCATCGCCCAGGAGATCCACGACACGCTGACCCAGCAACTCAGCAGCGTGATCATGCGGCTAGACGCCTGCGACCGCTTGTTGGATCAAGACGATCTGGATCGCTCGCGGGATCAATTGCAGTACGGCCGCGATCTGAGCCGCACGGCGCTGCAAGACTTGCGTCAGTACATGTTTGATCTGCGACGGGGCGAGGTGGGCGAACTGGGTCTGGTGACCATGATGCGCCAATACGTGCGCGAGTTTTCGTTCCAGACTGGCATTCAGGCCACCTTTGCCATCGAGGGGCCAGAGACGGCCCTGGGCGAGCGGGCCAATCGGGCGCTGTTGCGCGTGCTGCAAGAGGCGCTGGCTAATGTGCGCAAGCACGCCCAGGCCGAGCAGGTGACGGCGCAACTGGGGTTTTCGGAACGCACGGTGACCCTGGTCGTGACTGATAATGGCACGGGTTTTGACCTGTGGGCGGCGCGGGGCAAGGCGCTGCTGGAAAAACGTTTTGGCCTGGTGGGCATGCAAGAGCGCATCGCCAATGCTGGGGGGCGGCTCGACATTCATAGCCAGATCGGTCAGGGCACCGAGATCAAGGCGGTGCTGCCTTTTGATGGAGCTGACATTCTGGGGTGGGGCCGGGAAGATGGAACTGCTCAAGTCGTCTAAAGGAGGAAGAGATGGGCGAACGGGACATTCGGGTCTTGATCGCCGACGATCATGCCATTGTGCGTGAAGGCTTGCGCACGATCTTGGAGTTGGCCGGCGATAGAATCTGCGTGGTGGGCGAGGCCGCCAGTGGGCGACAGGCCGTGGCCCGCACGCGCGAACTGGCGCCCGACGTGGTCTTGATGGATGTGCGCATGAGCGACATGGACGGGGTAGACGCCACGCGCGAAATACTCAAGGCGAATCAGGGCACCCGGGTCATCATTCTCACCAACTATGATGACGATGACTATTTATTCGAGTCGGTTCGTGCTGGCGCCGCCGGGTACCTGCTCAAGGACGTGTCGCCCGACGACCTGAGCGATGCCATCATTACCGTATACGGGGGACATTCACTGATCCAGCACTCGGTATTGGGCAAGTTGCTGGAGCAATTTACGGTCCTGTCAGAAGGCCAACAAACGCCCGGTCATCACGAACTGTATGAGGACCTGACCCCACGCGAGATGCAGGTGTTGCAGGCTATCGCTCAGGGGCTTTCCAACCGCGAGATCGCGGGAAAACTGGTCATCAGCGAGAAAACGGTCAAGACCCATATCACCAGTATTTTTGGCAAACTGGATGTCAAGGATCGCAGTCAGGCCATGCTGTACGCTATTCAAAAACGGCTGGTCGAGATCCCCCAATAGCGCCAGCCGGCTCAGGAGGAGGAACCCATGTCGACAGAACGAATTCAGTGTCCAAATTGCGGTGCGATGACGGAACCCGGCGAGACCTTTTGCGGCGAGTGCGGCACACGCCTGGCGGTCGCCGTCTCGCCGCCGACTTATGTGCCGGCGTCCCCGGCACAAGCCGCTAGTAAGGACAGCGGCCTGGTGATGTTTTTGCGCGGTAGTGGCTTGATCCTAGGCATCGTCTTGCTGGTGTTGGCCTTGTTGCTCTGCGGGTGTGGGGGTCTTTTGACGGCCAGCCAGCCGCCGCCGGACACCGCCGGCATGACCTCGTCCGAGGCGATGGGGTACCAGATAGGGTATCAGTTGGGGCCGGCGCTCTTTTGCTGCCTGCCCGGCGGGTTGCTGGGCCTGTTGGGCCTATTGGCCGCCATATTTCCCTTTACGTTTGGCCGTCGCAAAAAAGCCAATTGAAATGGCAGAGCCCCGTTTTCTCAAACGGGGCTCTTTTTTTCTACCACACGCGGCAGAGCAGGCCTTTGAGGTACGCTGACTCGGGGAAACTGAGCAACTCCGGGTGGTCGGCGGACTGGGCGCAATGGGCGATGATTTGCACGTCGCGCCCGGCGTCTACCGCCGCGCCAAAGACGACCTTCTGAAACAGGTCGGCGTTCACCAGGCCGGAGCACGAGCAAGTGAGCAGTACCCCGCCGGGTTCCAGCAGGTGCAATGCCAGCAGGTTGATGTCCTTGTAGCCCCGGCACGCGCGTTCCACGTGCGACGCTGATCGGGCAAACTTGGGCGGGTCCAGGATCACCACGTCAAAGCGCCGCCCAGCGCGCTGGACAGCGGCACGAAACGCCCGCAGTTCGCTGAAAGCGTTGCCGGCCACGTGTTCGGTCTGGCCGCCGTGGCCATTTCGGGCCAGGTTCTCCTCCGCCAGCACCAGGGCCTCGGCCGACGATTCGACGGTGGTGACGGCCGCCGCACCGCCGCGCCAGGCCCGGGCCGCAAAGGCCCCGGTGTACGCAAAGGCGTCCAGCACCCGCGCGCCCGGGCAATACGGCTCGATCAGCCGGCGATTGTCGCGCTGATCCAGGTAAAAGCCAGTCTTTTGTCCCCCCAGCACGTCCACCGCGAACGTGAGTCCATCTTCGTCGATCTCGACGCGGGCCGGAGGCGATTCGCCCCACAGCACGCCGTCCAGCGGCAGCAGACCCTCTCGCGCCCGGGCCTCAGGGTCGTCGCGCGCCACGATGCCACGGGGCTGTGCCTGGTCTACCAGGGCCGCCAGGATGACGTCGCGCCAGCGGTCGGCGGCCAACGCCGAAAACTGGACCGCCAGCCAGGGGCCGTAACGGTCCACCACCAAGCCCGGCACGCCATCGGCCTCGCTGAAGGCCAGGCGATAGGCGCTTGCGCCGACCAGGGCCGGCAGCCGGCGCCGCGCGTCGATGGCCCGGGCCAGCCGGCGCTGCCAGAAGGCAGCGTCCACCGCCTCGGCCGGGTCCCACGTTAGCAGGCGCACGGCGATCTGTGAGCGGCGGTTCAGGATGCCCCGGGCCAGCCAGTCGCCGTCGTGGGCCAGCACGTCCACCGTGTCGCCATCCTGAGGCTCGTCATTTGTGCGGGCGATGGCGCCGCTGAATACCCATGGGTGCCGCTGGCGCACCGGCTTGTCTCGGTCACGTTTGAGGATCACGTTACTCATCGGCCAGCTCCCTTGCAAATAGCTTCGTAGACAGCGGCTCCCCGAGCCGCCCCAACGCGGCTGCCCACAGGGTGCTGCGCTTAAGGCAGCCGCTGTCTGCGACAGATTGTCATCCTTCGCGGCGCCCCGCCGGGCATATGGTCTCCTCCAAATCCGCCAGTCCCTGGCGTGCCAGGCGCTCGCGCATGTCTTGCCAGTGGGTGGCCGGCCAGTAGACGCGGCCGCACCCGGCGCACCGGGCAAAGCGCTCCTGCGAGTCATAGACGTATGGCGGTATCTCGTCGCGGACCGCGGCCTTGTCCACCGGGTCCAGGCTCCCGTTGCAGATCACGCACCGGGTAAAGGCCCGGTCCGTGGACAACCCCAGCTCGCGCACCACCTGGGCCAGTTGCGCCTCCACGTCCTCATCGTCGATGAACAGGCAGTCCACGCCGCGCCGGCGCGACAGTTCTCGGTCCCGCGTGAGCAGGATGCGGCCCTCGGCGCGGGCCTGGCGCACCAGCTCGTGGTCGTCGCTGGCCGGCGACTCGAACGCCGTATCATAGCCCAGGATACGGAGCCAGCGCGCCAGCCGGCCCAGCATCACGTCGGCGAGAAAGCGGGGGGCATCGGCCATCAAACCATTACCTGCAATTTGACCGTCTTTTCCATCGTGTTCCTAACAGCGCGACCAGGACAACCAGGAACAAGGCGACCAGGATTGCTCCTATCAGCCCAGCGCTCCCCGACGAGTCGCTTGTGTTCTCGACCACATCGCTACTCTCAGCATCAAGGCATTCGATGCCTTCATCCACCCACTCGTAGCCAGAGGGGCATAGCCAAACATACTTGGTCCATCCAGCGGGAAGTAAAGGGCAATTGTCAATATCTTCCACAAAGGCACACAGTTTCTCTGTCTGGTTGATAACCACGTCCGAACAATCGCCATCTCTTGCCCCTGTATGCTGGGTAGAGCAACAGAACGCGTCCTTGATGGGAACACAGATACCTGGCGCGATGCTTCCACTACCTATGGTTTCGGGACGGGAATAACCACTTGGACAATCCTCGAAATGGTGGTCCCTGATCCCATTAGAAAGTATTTCCCAGCCTTCCGGCGGGCTGCAGTTCTCGCACTCGTCGCCAGCATACATGTACATGCATTGTTTTGTAGTGTGGTTGACGACTTCAATATACCTCGGGGCTGCTGTAACAAAAGTCGTGACAAACAGAGACAGTGCAAGAAGCATACCCATTCCAAGAAATGCCCTGGATTTCACCTTGCTCACCTCCAGAACTGTCCACTGACCGTTGTCAATCTATTGCTCTACCCCCCTCATCGGGATCACGCACAGGTTCTCCGGCGTCCACGTGGTCTCATCCTTGTCGCTGGTGGGGGTATAGGTGCCCAGGATGGTTTTCTGGTCCGGCGCAGCGTCAGCCGGCCAGAGCAGGTCCATGATGCGGGTGTGGCTGGCGTCGTCCGGCGCGCCGCCGCAGCGCCACTGCTCGGCCTTGGGCAGCACATCGCGGATACGGTTGGGGCCATAGCCGTCCTGCGAGCACAGCGTCACCACATAGCGCCAGGCGGCCGGGTTGGCGTCCAGCCCAAAGGCGCTCTTGGGCACGCGCACCGTCACCCGGCTGTTGCCCGGGTCGGTGACGATCTTGACCGCGATGTCTTGAACCAGCTCGGCGCCGCCCTTGCCGTCGGGCACGTACAGGCCGGGCTGCCAGCCTTCTACCAGCAGGGCCACGTCCCAGGCGTCGTCGGCGCTGACCCGGGCATTGCGAGCCGCCAGGAGCTTTTGGCTGCCGGACCCGGCCACGCCGTCCTGGTCGATGTACACGTCAAAAGTCTGCACCGACAGGCCCGCGGGCGAGCCCCACGAGTTGTTGACCGGTCCCAGCACCGTGAACTTGAAGATGATATTCTCGGCGTCCACGCCCACGGCAAAGCCCGTCAGGTCGTACGCGCCGGCCGGGAACACGCCGTCGGTGGGATAGGTGTAGGTGCCGGGGCCAAAATCGTCACCCACCGGGTCGCGGGCCTCCCAGACCACGGTCATGGTGCCCAGATCCGGCACGGTGATGCGCGCCGGACCCCGGGGCGGCCCCATCGCCACGTCTTGTTCGTTCTGTGACACGACCACGCGCAGGTTCAGGTTGTCGCCGGCCTCGAACGTGCCCAGGCTGTCGATGGGCACGGCGGCCTCTAGCACGCGGCCCCGGTCCTTGACGTCGGGCAGCGGCTCGAACTCGCCCCAGGTGTTGTCGCCGTTGGCCGGCGACAGCGTGCCGCTTACCCCTTCCAGCACGAATTTGAACCCGGCTTCATAGGCCGCACCGAACCCCAGCAGCGTGCGCGGCTCGCCGGTGCTGCCATAGCGGGAAAAGCTGTTGACCGTGGGCGCGCCGGGCACGCTCAGGTAAAAGCCCACGAAGTCGCCGTCGGCCCAGTCGCGGTTGGCGTCCAGGCGCAGGAACAGGTGTTTCTCGTCAAACCCCACGCTCAGGGTGGTGGTGAGGTCCTGACCCAGCAAGAGGGGCGCAGTGGCGTCCTGGTACACGGCGGCCCCGGCCCACTCGTCGGCCGGGTACACGTAGCCGTCGATGGTGAGGGACAGGACGCCGGTCATGGTAATGTCGGGCGTCTGCGGGGCGGCCGCGATGATGGGCACGTGTAGCCAGTCGGGCACCGGCTCGCCCACCAGCACGTACACGTCCATGAGCGTCTGGCGGAACTGCTGGTCGAACGCCTCGTCGTCGCCGCTGGACTGGTCGGCGCCATACCACCAGAACCAGTCGCTCCCTTCGGCGGCGTACATGGCGTCCAGGGCCAGGCTCAGCTGATCCTCGGCGATGGGCTTGGTCCCGATGACGTATTCCTGGAGCATGGTGCGGGTCCGGCGCAGGTAATTCCAGGCCGTGTTCTCTTCTTCCTCGCCGATCCAGGTCGAGAAATCGGCACTGATCCACGAGCCGGCCCACAGGTCGTCGATGCTGGGCTGGTCCGGGTACTGGGTCAGGAACTTGGACGGGGTGACGGTCTTGACGGTATTGTCGTCGGCCAATCGCTGGTACAGGCCGTTCAAGAACGCCTTGCCGTCGTTGTCATAGTGCTCCCAGGCGTTCTCGCCGTCCAGGATCACCGTGACCAGGTATGGGCCGCCGCCCTGCGTCTGGAGCCGGTCGCGGATGCGGTGGATGCGGGCCATGAAATCGTCGGCGGCCTTGTCGCCATCCATGCCGCTATACGTAAAGCCCACCAGGTCCGAGATGGTGCGGTCGCGAAAAACCATAGCCACCGGCTCGGAATTGGGCGAACTCACGTAATAGGGGCGATAGAGCTTGGCCCCTTCGGCCACGGTGCCGGTGCCGTTGCGGTTAAAGGCCACCATCCCCAGGCTGCGAGCCAGCACCTCTTCGTCTGAGGCCATCCACTGGATGCCGGCCCGGCTCACGATGCCTACCATGGCCTGGGCCACGCTGCCTTCGCTGGGCCACATGCCCTGCGGGGGCGCGCCAAAGTGCTCCTGATAGATGTCGATGCCTTTTTGGACCTGGGCCACGGCGTCCTGGCCGTAGGCAAAGGCCGGGCTGGGCAAGGTGGCCTTGGGCATGGCTTGCCGGGCCTGGTCGGTGCTGACCAGCAGGGGCAGGATGGGATGGGCATAGGGGCTCATGGTCACCTGGATCTGGCCGGCCTTTTGCAGTTCGTCGTGGATGGGCAAGACCATCTTGATGATCTCGACCTGGCGTTGGAGTACCACGAGCTTGTCGGCCTCGGTAAAGCCCTGCCCTTTTTCGACCAGGGCCTTGAGCGGCTCCTGAGCCAGAAAATCGGGGTCCATCCAGGCCAGGTTAAAGAGCACCTGGAGGTCGCGCCAGTCGGCGGTGGTCCATTTGGCGGCCACGGCGTCCAGCCCGGCGTCCGACATGTCGCTGGTATCGCGTAGGCCGCGCAGGGCCATATAGCGTGGGAACCGGTCGATGATCTTGGCGTTCACGTCGAAAAACCGGCGCAAGAGAAAGCGCTTATCGGCCGGGGTGAGCTGGTCGGCCGGCGTTTCCGTCACCACCCAGTAGCGGTCTTTGGCCCCGGCGACGAAATCGTCGAGCTGGCGGATGAGGCTGGGCGTGAGGTTGAACGTCACATGGACGTCGGGATATTCCTTGAGCATGGCCGCCATATCGTAATAGTCCTTGGTGGCGTGGACGCGAACCCAGGGCTTTTCATAGATGCCGGTGGCCCGGTCCTTGTAGTATAGCGGCTGGTGCTGGTGCCAGATGATCGACAGATAGAGCGGCTCCTGGGCCGGCGTGGTGGGCGACGGCTGCACGGTCGCCGTCGCGCCGGGCGAGGGGGCCGGCGTGGGCGTGGGCGCCGTATCGCACCCGGCCAGCAGGGTCAGGACGAGCAAAATGGATAACACTGGGCGCAGAGATTTCATGGTTGACCTCCCAAACCAGGATTGCACAAGGGCATTATATCACAGGGTGGGGCCATTTGCCAGATAGCAACCATACGCTTGACGTTATGTGGTGGGGATGTTAGAATACCTCGCGCGTGGGAACAAGGAGCGAGACCAGATCGTGGCAGCAGACGACCAGAACGCAGAACAACCCCAGCGATTGCGCCCGGCGCGCCGGTCCGAAGTGGTGCTGGCCCGGGGTACCCGTGCCACCGGCGAACTCAAATCCGAGGGCGACATCCGCGTGGATGGCGTCTTTGAGGGCCGCATCGAGGGGGTAGGCTGGGTGATCGTGGGGCCAGAGGCCCAGATCACCGGCGACATTGTAGCGCGCCACGTGCTGGTGGATGGCTGGGTACACGGCAACGTCCAGGCCGTGGGGCAGGTGCAGGTGCGGCCCACCGGCCAGGTCTGGGGCGACGTGATGGCCGCCCAGGTGCTCGTGGACCCCGGCGCCGAGATGCACCCGGCCGGCGAAGAGCCACCGCCACCCCGGGCCGCCCCGGCCCGGCCGCCGGTCGAGATCCGTCAGCCAGACGAACCGTCCGTGTCGCTTTCCCCCGCCGGCCGCGACTGGCTGCGCCAGCCCTGGGCCGTGGCCGCCGGCGTGATCGCCGCCGGCATCCTGGTGGTGTGCGGGGTGCTGGTCCTATCCGGCGTATTCGCCGGCCCCGGTGAACTGGGCACGCCGACCCAGGTGGCCCAGCGCGAAACCGCCACATCTACCACTGCGCCAACGGTTCGGCCTACCCAGACTGCTACTGGAGGTACGGACTGCCTGCGGCGCTGCTCATGTATCTCATCGTGTTCTGGGATCA
>JAHJIN010000485.1 GCA_018823415.1 Chloroflexota bacterium
GCCTGGAGCTGCTGTTCCTGGCCTGGGTCTGGCTGGGGGCGCGGGTGCCGGGCCTGCCCCGGGACGCCTCGCGTGCGCTCAAGCTGCGCGTGGTCGCCGGGCGAGTGCTCCGGGGCGTTTTCAGTCGGCGCTTTGGCGCGTTCCTCAAGGCGCTGGTCCTGGACGGCCTGATCCACCGGCGGCTCTGGCGCACCGACCGGCGACGCTGGCTCGCCCACAGCGCCGTGTTCTGGGGGTTCCTGATCCTGGGCGCGTTTTCCATCGTCGTCGGCGTGGCCGTCGAGTTCCTGAACCCGGACCCGGCCCGCAGTTCCTTCCCCATCGTCTGGCCGGTCCACCACCCCATCGTCGAGTTCCTGGTGGACATGGATCACCCGGTCAACGCCGCCCTGAACGAGGGGTGCGGCCTGCTGGTGTTGGCCGGCCTGGCGCTGACCGCCTGGCGCCGCTACGTCCGGCGCGACGCGCAACTGCGCACTCGGGGACCGGACACCACCATCCTGGCGCTCCTGTTTGCCATCGCCGGGGGTGGGTACGTGGTGGAGGCACTGCGCTTTATGGCCGAGGGTGTGCCGATCGGTCAGGCTATCTATGCGCCATTGGGTTATGGCCTGTCCCTGCTGCTGGGGCTGCTGCCCCTGTCCCGCGAGGCGTGGGCCGGCGTCCACTTCTGGGCCTTTTTCGCCCATTTCGCCACCGTGAACCTGCTGCTGTTCGCCATGCCCTTGACCAAGTTCGTCCATACGCTGATGAGCCCACTGGTGGTGGCCCTGAACGCCGTCGAAGACGAGGCGGCCCCATGAGCGATAGACAGGCGCACCAGCCTAAAGATCTGGTGCTGGCCGATTCTCCTAGCCCCGCCTGTTCGCGGCGGGGCACGCGACTGGACATCGCCCACCTGACCGGGCGGCAGGTGCTCGAGCTGCTGGCCTGCACCCGCTGTGGCGAGTGCATCGCCTGGTGCCCCACGTACGCCGAGGCCGAGCGCGACGAGATCACGCCCCTGACCAAGATCGCCACGCTGCGGTCGTTTCTGCTGGGGCAGTCCCTTGGGGCCGGACCGTTGGGCCGGCTCTTTGGTCATCGCCGGCCGGACGAAGCCGGCCTCGCACGCTGGGCTGCCGGCACCTACGACTGCACCCTCTGCGGCCGCTGCCGCGTGGTCTGCCCGGTGGGCATCCGCACCCGCGAGCTGTGGATCGCCATGCGCGAGCAACTGGTGGCCCTGGACCGGCACCCGGCCCTCATGGATCGCCTGCGCGAGACGGTGGACACGTACCACAATATCTCCGGCCAGCCCAACGCGCAGCGCACCGGCTGGAGCGACAACCTGGAGCGCGTGCTCCCCTCGCTGGACCGACAAAAGGGCGCAGAGGTTGTCTATTTCCTGGGCTGCGTGGCGGCGTTCTATCCAATGGTATACAGCATACCCCGGGCCATGAGCCAGGTCATGGAGCGCGCCGGCGTGAGCTGGACCACCCTGGGCGGCGATGAGTGGTGCTGCGGGTTCCCGCTGACCATCGCCGGATTCGGGGCGGATGCCGAGGCGCTGGCCCGGCACAACGTGACCGCCGTGCGCGACCTGGGCGCGCGGACCGTGGTGACGGCCTGCCCGTCGTGCTACCATACCTGGCGGCACGACTACCCGCGCCTCGTGGGCGACCTGGGGGTCCAGGTGATGCACAGCACCGAGTTGCTGCGAGACCTGGTCCGGGCCGGTCGCGTCGAGCTGCGCGGATTCCCGGACCCCATCACCTACCACGACCCTTGCGACCTGGGCCGGACCAGCGGCATCTATGACGCGCCCCGCGAGATCATCCGGGCCATCCCGGGCGTCCAGTTCACCGAGATGCGGGACCATCGCGAGTACAGCCTGTGCTGCGGCGGCGGCGGCGATGTGGAGATGGCCGACGCCGGGCTGTCGCAGGCGGTGGCCCGGCGGCGACTCGCCCAGGCCCAGGAAACCGGTGCGCAGACTATCGTCACGGCCTGCCAGCAGTGCCAGCGCACGCTGCTTGGCGCGGCCCGGCGCAAAAAAACGCGCATCAAGACCATCGACATCAGCGAGCTGGTGTTGGAAGCCATGCGTCAAGCGTGACGCATGACGTTTGACGAAGGAGATGTCCTGCCCGGCAGGGCGCCGCGAAGGATGAAAATATAGCGCAGCGGGGCGGCTCGGGGAGCCGCGGTCTGCATCGACAAGCTATTTACGAGGTAGAACCCATGCACATCGACCAATATGAATTCCCCGACGATTTGCTCTACGATGACAAGCACTGCTGGGCGCGAGTGGAAGGCAGCGTCCTGACCCAGGGCTTTACCGATTTCGGGCAGGCGCTGGCCAACGAGATCATGTACGTAGAAGTGCCTCGCGTGGGGCGGTCCGTCAAGCGTGGTGAGCCGTTCATGAGCCTGGAATCCGGCAAGTGGGTGGGCCGGGTCTATGCCACGGCCAGCGGCGCCATCGTGGAGGCCAACAAGGGCCTGGACAGAGAACCCACGGCTGTCAACACCTCGCCCTATGGCGACGGCTGGTTCGCCCGGTTCGAGATCGCAGACCCGGCGGAACTGGCGAGCTTGTGGCGGCCGTCGAACCCGGCGTTCCAGACGTTTATCGCGGCGGAGCGAAAAAAGTACGGCCTGTAAGCGAATGGTCGAATTGACGAATGGAGACGTTATGGCGAAATTGCTACCTGTAGAAGAGGCCCGGGCCTGCATCCTGGCGGCCGTGGCGCCGATGGAAGCGGTGACGGTGCCGCTGCTGGACGCCCAGGACCACGTGTTGGCGGAAGACGTGGTCAGCGCTGTGACCGTGCCGCCGCTGGCGAATTCCAGTATGGACGGGTTCGCGGTGCGGGCGGAGGATACTGTTGACGCCCCGGTCTCGCTGGTCGTGGCCGGCACCGTGGCCGCCGGCTACATGTACGAGGGCGCGGTGGGGCCGGGCCAGGCGGTACGCATCATGACCGGCGCGCCACTGCCCCCCGGCGCCGACGCCGTGGTCCGTTTTGAAGATACGGATGCAGCCGATGATCGCGTGACGATCCGGGTGGCGGTGCGGCCTGGCAACTATGTGCGACCGGCCGGCCAGGACATTCGCGCCGGCGAGGTGGTGGTACCCCGGGGCACGCTGCTGCGCCCGGCCCACATCGGCGTGCTGGCGTCCGTGGGACAGGCCCAGGTGAGCGTGATCCGCCGGCCCCGCGTGGGCGTCCTCGCCACTGGCGATGAGCTGGTGCCGGTGGGCGAGCCGTTGCAGCCCGGCCAGATCTATAACTCGAACACGTACAGCATGGCGGCGCAGGTGACGGCGGCCGGGGGCATCCCGGTGCTGTTGGGCATCGCCCGGGACACCAAAAGCGACCTCACCGCCTGCTTCCGGCGCGGGCTGGAGGCCGGCGTGGACCTGTTTATTACCTCTGGCGGCGTGAGCATGGGCGATTTCGACGTGGTCAAGGACGTGCTCCAGGCCGAGGGGAGTATGGACTTTTGGCGGGTGAACATGAAGCCGGGCAAGCCGCTGGCCTTTGGGCGATTGGGCAGTGTGCCGCACCTGGGGCTACCGGGCAACCCGGTCTCGTCCATGGTGGCATTCCAGCAGTTCGCCCGGCCGGCGATTCTCAAAATGCGCGGCCTGACGAACCTGGATTCGCCCACGGTGGACGTGATTCTGGACGAGGACGTGCCGGCCCTCACGCTGACGCCTGACCTTGTGCGCGACGAGCGCCGCCAGTACGTGCGCGTGATGGTAGAGACGCGCGCCGACGGGCCACACGCTCGGCTCACCGGCAGCCAGGACAGCGGCGTGCTCACGTCGATGGCCCGGGCCAACGCGCTGGTGGTGGTGCCCGAAGGCGAGGCTGGGGCCAGGGCCGGGGAGTGGGCCACCGCCCAGTGGATCGACTGGCCGGCCGTATAGGCCCGGGCTTGTGGCATAACCGGCGCGGGTGTGGTACAATATCCCCGCCGTCAACGACTACCGACTGGAAGTCGGTAGCTTGTCCCTAGCCCGTAGGGGCTGAGACGTGTGGCTGGTTGACAGCAGCCCGACGGGCGATGTTGCCCGCCGCGACGTGGTCGGCGAACCCGCAGTATCCGCACGACACACAACAAAACGTAGCTTGATTCGGCCAGTTGCGCGCGTCGATACTACCACAGGCTGGACAGGTCCGCGAGGTGTTGGCTGGATCCACCACTACCACCCGGACCCCCGCCCGCCGCGCCTTGTACTCGATCTTGCAGCGCAGGTCGTAGAAAGCCCAGCTGTGCAGCTGGCTCCGGTGTGCCTTGCTAACCCTGACCCGTTCGCGGAGGCCCGTGAGGTCTTCCAGGGCGATGCCGCGACCGGTGCGTTCGGCACGTGCGACGAGCTGCTTGCTGATCACGTGGTTCGTCTGGCGGGCAAAACGCCGCTCCTTGCGCCGGCGCTTCTTGAGCAAGCGCTTGGCCGACTTGGTGCCTTTCTGCTGGAGCTTGCGGCGCAGCCGGCGATGGCGCCGCCGCAGGCCATTGACCTGGCCCCCAGCATGGACGGTCCCATCGCTGTCCGTGGCGATGTTCACGATCCCCAGATCCACCCCCAGAAACTCGGTGGGGTCACCCACCGGTGGTTCCGCCACCTCGCAGGTCTGGTACAGGTACCAGGCCCCATCGCGGTAGACCAAGTCTGCCTCGCCGCGTAGCGACTGGAGTAGTGTCATCTGCGGTTCACCGCAGACGAAGGGTATCGGCTGGCGACCGGCCAGCGTCCAAAGGGAGACGATCTGCTCAGCCAGCTGCCAGGATAGAATGCGGCTGTCGTAGGCGATGCTGCCCTGGGGTTTGAACCGCCGCTGGCAGTGCCGGTCGACCTTGTACGCATCGGCTACTTTGGCTAGCAGGCGCACTGTCATCTGGGCTGCCAGATCGAACTGCGCCCGTACATCGTGGTAGCAGGCGTGATGCAGATCGTAGCGGCGGAATGTTTTGGTCTGCCAGGCGCGGGTGCTGATGTAGTTGGCCGCGGCGTTGGCCGTGGTCAGGGTGCGGTGCAGCGCTTCGGCCTGGGCCGGAGTCGGTTGCAGTTTGACTTGCGCGACCAGTTTCATACTCATAGTATAGCACAAATGTTCTGATTCGGCAAGGAGTGCATCGAGGCTGAAAGCCCAGCGAGGGGGCGCTCCTCCACCGCCTGAATAGGCGGTGGTATCCGCGCCTGATCTAGTGAGTGAGGAACGCAAGGAGACCATGCAGACCACCGAGTTTATCGATCACGTTCGCCAGCAGCCCTGGTACCAGGACCAGATCGTCCACGTGGAGCGCATCGGCCGGCAAAAGGCCCGCTATGGCCGGCTCCGCCAATCGCTGCCCCAACCGCTGGATGAGGCTCTGCGTCGGACCGGGCGCGACCGCCTGTACAGCCACCAGGCCGACGGCATCAATGCCGTGCGCGCTGGTCAGCACGTCATCGTCAGCACCGGCACCGCCAGCGGCAAGACCCTGGTCTACCACGTGCCCACGCTGGAGGCCCTGCTGACTGCGCGCGGCGCTCGCGCCCTCTATATCTTTCCCACCAAGGCCCTGGCCCAGGACCAGCTTCGTGCGCTCAAAGAACTGGCAGCCAACTGCCTGCCCGACCTCAAGGTCGAAACCTACGATGGCGACACACCCCAGGCCCAGCGCGCCGGCATTCGCGCCCAGGCCCAGGTGATCCTCACCAACCCCGATATGCTCTCCCTGGGCATCCTCCCCAACCACGCCATATGGTCGCGCTTTTTCAGCAACCTCAGATACGTGGTGGTGGACGAGGCCCACATCTATCGGGGCGTCTTTGGCTCGCACGTGGCGAACGTGCTGCGCCGGCTGCGCCGCGTCTGCGCCCATTACGGCGCGACCCCCCAGTTCATTTGCTGCTCGGCCACGGTGGCGAATCCC
>JAHJIN010000486.1 GCA_018823415.1 Chloroflexota bacterium
CCTAGAACCATGAGGTAGGTTCTATCGTGTCGTTCACCGACACACCGCAGTTACAGTCTGCGGTAGACCTCCATACCAACAGCTTGCAGGACGCACCCACAAACCCCCCTCCGAACCTGCCGTGCCCCTTTCGAGGCAGCAAGCTCTCCAGAACTTCCTTTGCGTTTCTTGGGAGTTGGTTGTCCGGCATGGATGTCTACGTGGCACCGATGGCAGAGCACCAGCGTTTTGCGTTGCAGCGCGATCATGCGCTTCACCCAGGCGGGTTTCTCTTTGCGGCCCGCCCAACGTTTCTTCAAGTCGGCTAACTTGCGGATGTGGTGGACTTCGCAGCTTTCATGTGAGCCACACAGTTCGCATTTATCCGCTTGGAGGCGTTGGATGAGGTCGCTACGGCTGAACGCCCAGCGACTCGACTGGATGTGGTCGTCAATCGGCTCCGTGCCGGGAGTGACGACTTTGAGCGGGATGGCGCCCCAGTGGATACGCTGGGGGCCTCGGCTGGTTGGTACCTCCACTTGCAGGGTCTTGTAGGTATACCCGTCCACGGTGTGCTGCCCCCGATATCGCCGGTAGATCTGGGGGACGCTTGTCTTGAACTTGTTAGCCAGCGTCTTGGTCAGGGAGATTTCCATCACGTGCTTGAGTTTCGCTAACCGGCAGCGGTCCACGGCATACTTGTAGTACTGCGCCACGCCACGAAAGCGCTGCTGATAGATCGTGATGATCTGGGCGTCCGAATCATTCAACAACCGAGCCTCGTGAATCGGTTTGCCGTTGTGCTGGTATTGTTTGGCCAACTCGTCCACCCGTCCGTGCGGTATCCCTAATCGAATGACGCCATTGATGCCCCGTGTCTTGATGGGCGTCCCCGTGCGCGGTGACAGCTTGTCATCGGCCTGGTAGACGCTGATGGCGTATCCCAGAAATCGGGCATGTTCCGTGCGCGCGTGTGTGATGAGAGTCTTGGTAGCGTTCATTTCCAGGTGCAAGTGCTCTCGCAGAAACTTACTCAGAGAGTCTTTGATGGCTTGGGCCTCCGCCCGGGACCCGATGAAGCCCAGGAGGAAATCGTCACAATAGCGTACATATTTCAGCCGCCGAAAGTGCGGGTCGTGCGTGTCTTGTGAGGGTAGTTGGCGTCGTTGTTGTTCGAGTTCTCGCACGAGTTGATCGTCCCCGGCCGCGCGAGCGCATTTGATGCGATAGCCCAAGCGCCGGTATTCTGGGTCCGGTGCCCGGCGCTGCCCGCGGGTATACTGGGGAATTAGCACGTCTTCCACGAACACGTCCAACTCGTGCAGGTACACGTTGGATAACAACGGGCTGAGTATGCCGCCTTGCGGCGCTCCGCTGTAGGTGCGCTGGTACTGCCAATCCTCGACGTAGCCAGCTTCGAGAGCCAGCCGGATGAGGTTGAGCAGCCGGCCATCGTGGATGTCCCGCGCCAGGATGTCTACTAGCACCTGGTGGTCGATCTCGTCGAAGCAACCTCGGATATCGCCTTCGATGAACCACACGGTGCCCCGAAACTGCTGCTTGACGCTGGTCAGTGCCGTATGACACCCGCGCCCTGGCCGAAAGCCATGCGAGCTGTCCCGGAAACGCGGCTCGTAGTAGGTTTCCAGTAGCATCCTGAGCACTTCTTGCGCCAGTTTTTCGGAAAAGTTCGGCACACTGAGGGGCCGTGACCCGCCGTGGCGCTTGGGGATGCGGGTACGACGTGAGGGCCGGAAGCGAAAGCGTTCATAGCGTAGCTGCTCGATAATGCTGCGGATTCGCTTCAAGCTCATGCCATCTACGGTGTCGTCCGCCGTTCCGGGCGTTAGAGCCCCTTTGTTGCGCGCGATTTTGTCGTATGCGGTCAGGAACAGGTCTTCGTTGAACAGGCAACGATACACCCGGGTGAGTGGAATACGCTGTTCTCCCAATTTGCGCATAGCTTGTAGAACATGTTCGGCGCTCTGCATTACGCATACCTTTCATCTTCTGGCAAGCAAAGTCCCTGCCCCCCTTCGCCCTGTAGCTGGCTTTCCCAGCCGCCGGGGGTGGGCGTTACTCCACCGACTAGTATGGGGGCTCCGTCGCCCTAGGGCTCGCGCCCCGTAGGCGATCCCGCAGTACGGTCACAAGTGACGTTACCAGGGTGACTTAGGGGTCCGTTCGTGGCTTGATAGGTCTCATTGACCACTGTTCCCGATAGGAGGATTTCATACGCTCATTCCTTTCAAGGTATGGCTACCGGGGTTCGACCTCAGCCGTTGTGTCGAAGGAGGGCTTGTCTCCAACTCACCACTGGACTTCAGGCAGTCTAGCTTTACCCATATCACCCAGGTCTCGGGGCTCATACGCTGGTAAACGGCTTCCCAGTTCGCCCCTTTTCCGACATGCTATTGTCCCGCCAGGTTTCCCTTTTCGGTAAGTCGGCTGACCTTACAGGTATGTCCTCAACCTGTAGTACGTTCCGTACAATCACTTATGCCGCCATGCGGCGCACAGGAATAAAGCCCAACTCGTCCAGGACGATCAACCGGTATTTGCGGGCCGCGCTGAGCAACCGAGCCAGGCGGTGCTCGTCTTGAGCCTGGAGCAGGTCGTTGACCAACCCCGCGGCGTTGTAGAAGCGCACGCGATAACTCTGCCGGCAGGCGGTCAGGGCCAGGGCGATCGCGAGATGTGTTTTCCCCAGGCCCGGATTCCCCACCAACAAAATTGGCTCCGCGGCGGGGATGTAGCTGCCCCGGGCCAGGTCCAGCACACGGGGTTTGCTGACGCTGGGCACCCGGGAGAAGTCAAAGTCGGCCAGTTCCTTCAGCACCGGGAAGCGGGCGGCCTGGATGTAGCGGGCCTGGCGGTGCTGGTCGCGTTGGGCCAGTTCCTGTTCGGCCAGGGCGCACAGGAACTGGTCGTAGCCCTGGTTGGTGCGGGCGGTGTCCTCGGCGAACTGGCGATAGTGCTGCCGGAAGGTCGGGAGGCCCAGTTGTTTGAGATGGCTTTCCAGCAAGAGATGGGGTTCCATGGTCAGTTCTCCGCCAGAAGTTGGTCATAGCAGTGCAAATCGGGTGCC
>JAHJIN010000487.1 GCA_018823415.1 Chloroflexota bacterium
ATTGAGACGACGGCGCGCTATCTCAAGCCCTCGGTGAAGGCAGCCCCGGCGGCCGCGGAGGGTCTGGCCTGGATGGACGAGTAGCAGATCTTCGCTCAAGCACTGCGCCAGGGTGTGCTCTAGCCGAAACGGGACCGGGAGCATCTGCGCTAACAGCTATCTTGGTGATCGGCAGTCATGACTTCTGTTTTCTCGGAGTGATGGAGCTCTATTGGAACGACGCCGCCCTGCCCCAGCCGACCACACGCAAGGTCCGGTCCCTGCTGGCCTATCTGGTCACCCATCGCCGTCAACCCCGCCTACTCCGGCGGGAGTTCGACGTGCAATGAGCGCTTCAAGTCCTGCGCTATCGTCAGCGCCGTATCATCATCCAGCTTACCTTTCCCACCGCAAGCGTCGAAAGCCCCTATTCAAGCTCTGGGCAGCGTGAAGTCTCGTTGTAGTACTAGGGGTAGTAACAAAAGTATGCTGCTGCTGTGGTTTGCACTGAACCACAAATCTGGGCCACCACCATCATGAGCGACCGAACCCCTCCACCACTTCCATTAGCTTGTACTTGCCATGCCGGACATGGACGTCACAAGTATGCCAGCCACTTGCCCCTGCGCCAGCGGTCCTGTACTGCGTATAGTCCTGTATCCCACACACCCAACGTTTCCTTCTCGCATATTGTCGGTCACTGCCACGTGTGCTATAATGGTAGCAGAGGCGTGGTTGAAACCGTTCAATCGACGCGGGCACCGAGGTTTGGCAAAACCAGAGTGGGATGGGAGGAAAAGATGAGCGCTTCCTTCGCCCAGCAGATCGACCTTTTGCAGCGACAGTGGCAAGCATTGCAGGCGCGTGGCGAGCGGCCCACCGACGAGGATGCCTTGAGGCAGTTCACGGCGACCCTGGACGCGGTGCAGGCGGCTGGCGCCGAGTTGGAAAACCAGGCCGCCGAGTCCGCCTGGGGAGGCCAGTTCGCCAACGACCTGTTCCAGGCCCTGGTGGACACCTTGCCGGTGGGCGTGATGGTGTGCAAGGCCGACGGCACGGTCCAGATGACCAACGCCACCGGCGAGGCCATCCTGGGCAGCCAGGTCGCTGGTAGCATCTACCGGCCGGAGCGCTCGTACACGATCCATCGCCTTGACGGCACGCCTTTTCCATTGGAGGAACTGCCGCTGCGGCTGGCCCTGGAGCGCGGGGCAAGCACCGGCAACGTGGAGATCCTGGTGCGGCGGCCCGACGGTACAGAGCACGTCATCCTGTCGGCGGCGGCCCCGGTGCGCGACGCGGCCGGCCAGGTAGCCAGCGCGGTGGTGATCTTTCAGGACATCACCGCGCACAAGCAGGCTGAGGAGGCGTTGCGAGAGGCCAAAGACGAACTGGAGAGCAAGGTCCAAGAGCGAACAGCCGAACTGCAGCAAGCAAATGAGCGCCTGGCGCAAGAAAACCAGGAGCGCATCCGTACCGAGCAATCACTCCGGTTGGAGGAGGCGCGACTGGACGCACTGTTGCACCTGAGCCAAATCAGCGACGCCTCCCTCCCAGAGATTGCCAGCTTTACCCTCGAACAGGCCATTGCGCTGACGAATAGTAAAATCGGGTTCGTGGGATTCCTGAACGAGGATGAATCCGTTTACACCCTTCATGCAGTTTCCAAAGACGTCGTAAAAGAGTGCAATGTCACCGGCGATCCGATACAATGGCACGTCGTGGATGCCGGTATTTGGGCCGATGCGATCCGGAAGCGCCGGACGCTGTTTATCAACGATTATAGTGAACCTCACCCCAGGAAAAAAGGCCTCCCTCTCGGCCATCCCTATGTGGAGCGATTCATGGTCGTGCCGATCTTGGAGGGCGAGAGGATCGTAGCCATCGCCGGGGTCGGCAACAAGGCCTCCGACTATGACAGGTCCGACGAGCGGCAAATCGTCTTACTCGTGAGCGGGATGTGGGGCTATGTACAGAGAAATCGTGCGAGAGAAGAACTAGAGCAAGCCTATGATGAACTCGAAGAGAGAGTGCAGCAACGCACCGCTGAACTCTCGGTATCCAACGCTGCGCTGCGGGAAGAGATTGCCCAGCGCCAGCGAGCCGAGCAGGAGCGCGAGCGGCTGTTGGTCGAGAATCGCCGCCAGCGCGCGTTCCTGGAGCGATTGATCGAGGCAGCCCCGGTGGGCCTGGCTGTGGTCCGTGCCCCCGATCACCGCTACGAGATGGTCAATCCCTGCTACCAGGCCATTCCCGGCATGCCCGACGCATCCATGGTGGGCCGTACCATTGCCCAGGTCTTTCCCGACGTGGCGGCCCAGGGCGCACTGGAGATGGTGGAGCAAGTCTACCAGACTGGTCAGACCGTCAGCGTGCGCGAGTACGGGGCGGCGGTGGGGCCGGGACGCACGCAGACCTACTGGGATGTGGACCACGTGCCGCTGTGGGGGCCGGATGGGATCGTGGACGGCGTGCTCATCGTCGCCAACGAGGTCACCGACGACGTGCTGGCCCGGCGGCAGGTGCAAGAGTTGGCCGCAACGCTGGCGCGGGAGCGGGACGCGCTCCAGACAATCATGGAAAACACGCAGGCCCAGTTGGCCTACCTGGATCCGCAGTTCCGCTTTGTCCGGGTCAACTCGACCTACGCCCAGGGCTCCGGCCACAGCGCGGGGGAACTCCTCGGGCGCCACCACTTTGACCTGTTCCCTAATTCGGAGAACCAGGCTATCTTTGAGCGGGTGCGGGATACTGGCGATCCGGTCGAATTTCACGCCCGGCCCTTCGAGTTCTCGGACCAGCCAGAGCGGGGTGTCACCTACTGGGATTGGACCCTGGTACCGGTCAAAGACCCGGCCGGGCAGGTGCAGGGCTTGGTGCTCTCGCTGATGGACGTGACCGACACGCAGCGACTCCTGATGGCCCTGGACGCGGAACGCGCCCGGCTCACGGCCATCATCGAGAACGCACCGGAGGCCATCGTCGTCGTGGACGAGGCGTGCCGCATCGTGCTGACGAACCCGGCCGCCAACCGGCTGTACGCGCGGCCCGTGCCCCACGGCCAGGAACTGACCAGTCACGCCGGCCTGGCGCTTTGTTACGGCGACGGCACCCCCTACGATCCCCGCGACCTGCCTCTGACGCGCTCGGCCCGGGGTGGGGAGACCTTTAGCAATCTGGAGATGGCCGTCCGCTGGCCCGATGAGCAACTGCGCGACCTGCTGGTCAGCACTGCCCCCATCCACGACGACCAGGGGCAGATCCACGGCGCGGTGGGCGTCTTTCAGGACATCACCGAGCGCAAGCGCACGCGGGCGCTGCTGCAACAGTACGCTGACCGCCTGCAGGTGCTGCACGAGACGGACCGGGCCATCCTGGCGGCCCGGTCGGCAGAAGAGATCGTGGCGGTCATCTTGCCCTACATCCACCAGGGGGTGCCGTGTCAGCGGGCCAGCGTGGTGGCTTTTGACTGGGAGTTGGGCGAGGCTCTGGTTCTGGGAGTTCTCACTGACGGCGAGACCCGGTTGGGGGCCGGCCAGCGTTTCCCGATCACCGATCTCTGGTTCATCGACGTGCTGCGCCAGGGCCAGGTGTACACCGTGGAGGATATCCCGGCTGCTTTGTCGTCGCCGTTGGCCCAGGCGTTGCGGGCGGAAGGCACGCGCGCGGTGGTCAGCGTGCCGCTCGTTGTCCACGACGACCTGATTGGCGCGCTCAACCTGGGGCTGGATACGCCGGACCTCCTGCTGCCCGAACAGATGGCGATCATCTGGGAGTTGGCCGACGAGTTAGCCGTTGGTATCCATCAGGCTCACCTGCGTGATCGAGTACAACGGCATACCGCCGAGTTGGAAGACCTGGTGACCGAGCGTACCGCCGAGTTGCGGGTCAGTGAGGCCCACTTCCGGGCGATCTTTGAAGACGCGGCGTTAGGTATCGCCCTCGCTGATGTGGAAGGTAGACTGATGACCAGCAACCCGGCCTTCCAGCGGATACTGGGGTACACGGCTGAAGAACTGGACCACGTCCAGTTCACCGAACTCGCCCATCCGGATGATGTCAATACTGACATGGATCTATACCAGGAATTGATGGTCGGGAGCCAAGATCATTACCGGATGGAAAAGCGCTACATCCGCAAGGGTGGTCAGGTGGTCTGGGCCAATCTGACTGTGTCCCTGATTCGAGATACAACTGGCGAGCCCCGGTACACTATTGGCATGGTGGAAGACATCACCGAGCGCCGGGAGGCCCAGGAGGCCCTGATCCGGGCGGAAAAGCTGGCCCTCACCGGCCGGCTGGCCGCGGCGCTGGCCCACGAGATCAACAACCCTCTGCAGTCGGTCATCGGTTGCCTGGGGCTGACCCAGGAGGCCCTGGACGCCGGCCGGGACGTGCGCCGCTATGTGCAGGTGGCCGTCGAGGAACTGGAACGGGCAGCGCGTATCGTGACCCAGTTGCGCGACCTGCAGCGATGGTCGGAATTGGAGGAGCGTGTTCCCACCGACGTGAACGCGCTGGTGGAGCGCGTGCTGACCCTGAACCAGAAGCACTGCGCCAACCGGGGGGTCGAGATGGTATGGGAGCCCGCGACCGACCTGCCCCCGCTGCATCTGACCCCGGACCGCATCCAGCAGGTGTTCCTGAACCTGGTGCTGAACGCCGTCGAGGCCATATCGGAGGGCGGCGAGCTGCGGGTGAGCACGGGGCACGACCTGGCCCTGGACCAGGTGTGCGTGACGTTCGCTGACACGGGCGTGGGCATCGACTCTGACGCGCTGCCGCACCTCTTTGAGCCATTTCACAGCACCAAGCCAGACGGCCTGGGCCTGGGCTTGTACGTGAGCCACGATATCGTGACCCGCCACGGCGGTTGCCTGGACGTGGAGAGCACGCCGGGTGTGGGCACCACGTTTACGGTGCGGTTGCCGGCGTGAGTCCGGTGGGGAGGGAAAGACGATGGCAGAATCCCTACACACCCTGGTGGTGGACGACGAGGCCGGGATCCGCTTTTTCCTGGCGGAGACGCTGGAGCAGGCCGGGCATGTCGTGACCTCGGCGATCAGTGGACCCCAAGCCCTGGAGCTGCTCCAGGATACCGCCTTTGACCTGGTGCTGCTGGACTTGAAGCTGGGTGGCCGGGTGGACGGCCTGCGGGTGCTAGAGGCGATCCGGTGGCGCTGGCCGACCACGGTGGTCATCATCCTGACGGCCCACGGCTCGCTGGACTCGGCCCTGACGGCCATCCAAGAGGGCGTGGACGGCTATCTGCTCAAGCCGGTGCGGCCGGAGCAGGTGCGCCAGGCAGTGCGGGAGGCATTCGAACGGCGGCGCAAGCTGGTTCAGGAGGAGGGCGAGGAGGAGGAGCGGACCCTGCAGCGCGGCCCCTTGGCCGTGGACCTGGAACAGCATGTGGCGACTCGGGACGGCCAGCCCCTGGACCTGACGCCGCGCGAGTTCCGCTTGCTGGCCCACCTGATGCAGAACGAGCACCGGGTGGTTCCGCCGCCGGAACTGGCGCGTGTGGTGCGCGAATACGGTCCGGACAGCACGCACGAAGCGCGGCAGATCATCCGGTGGTACGTCCATCACCTGCGCCAGAAAATAGAGCCGGACCCGGCCGAGCCCCACCACATCCTGAACGTGCGTGGCGTGGGGTATCGCTTCAAGGGATAAAAGTCCTCTCCCAACGCAATCCCAACGCTTTTTCAATCCAAGCCAATGCCAGTCCCAACTCATTCCAGCGGTTGGGACTGTTTTTCTGTGCTAGAATGTGCGTGAGCGAGGTTACACTTTCACGTTCCTATCCGCTGGTGGTACACAGAAACGGAGACACGCCGAACGTGCGATAACTTGACCGAGGAGAAGGACCAGCATGATCGAGATGGAAACACACTCCAGCGCAAGTGCGCTGTATCGTATCCGGGTGATGATTGTGGCTAGGCATAACGGGGTGCGCCAGTCGCTGAGTTTTGCGCTGGCAACCTTTGATGACCTGGTATTGGCAGGTGAAGCGGTGGATGTGGAGACGGCCATCCCCGTATGTGTTAGGACGAAACCAGACGTAGTATTGCTGGACATGATGCTGGAGATGAACGGCATCGTGGCGCTGCAGACTATCCGGCAGGTCTGTCCCGGCTCACAGATCGTCGCACTGGGCGTCCTGGGTATCTTTGATGAGCAAAGCCTGCTACAAGAGGCTCTCCAGGCCGGAGCTGCCAGCTACTTGCTCAAATGCACTGCTGACATCGACCAAATCGCCACGGCCATCCGTGCTGCCCATCGAATCAGCTTTGATTCGATGTCCTGAGAGACAACGATGTACCCTTTGAGGAGATGATCCATGAAACAGAGCGCCCTGATCGTGTTAGTGCTTCTGCTGGCGAGCGCAGTGCAATGTGACGCATCGCCAACAATACCCACGGCAACCCCCGCGTTGCCGACCAGCGCGCCCATGCTGCCAACGGCTACGCCAACATGGATACCAACCTCGCCCATGTCGCTGACACCTACGCCAGTGCCAACCGTGCCCCCCGAACCGACGATGACGGCGCCGGCGCCCACCAGCAGCCAGCCGGCCATCCTGGCTCAAGGACAATTCATGGATGCAAATAGCGCGCACCACGGCTCGGGCACGGTCACCGTGGTCCGGCACCCGGACGGTCGGCTGGTCCTGCAATTCGAGGGTTTCACGGTGACAGATGGACCCGGCCTGCACGTGTATCTGGTCACCACGGATGTGCCTCGGAGCGCGGCTGACCTGGTGGACCACGTGGATCTGGGCGAATTGCAGAGCGTTCGCGGCGACCAGATGTACGACATTCCCGGCGACCCAGACCTGCTGCGTTATCAGAGCGTGGTCATCTATTGCGTGCCCTACCAGGTGCTCTTTTCGTACGCCACCCTGATCCGGTGAAGGATATGTTTCCCACCGGATATCAGCACCGTCCTGGACCAACACGGAGGTAGAACATGAGCACACAAACACGCATACTGGTCGTTGATGACGATGACCGAGTGCTCTTTGTCCTCCACGACACCCTGACGCTGATGGGTGACGAATACGAGGTCGTGGTCGCTCGAAATGGCCTCGATGCCCTGGGCCAGGTGAAAGCAGACTCGTTTAGCCTGGTCATCACGGATCTGCGGATGCCGGGCATGGATGGCGTGGCGCTCACCGAGGCTATCAGAGAGCTGGCGCCAGACATAGCCGTGATCTGGATGACGGCGTATGGCTGTTATAGGATGTGCGACGACGTCGAACGTCTGACGGTATATCGCTGTCTGGACAAACCCCTGAGGATCGGGAAGATCCGGGGGGTCGTACGAGAGGCCCTGGAGAACGTCAGGGCGGAACGGGCGGACCAGGCGGTGGCGTAGGACGGCGCGCTCATCAGTTCGCGGGGCCCGAACGACCGGCCCGCGTTCTGACGGGCCATCATCACCACGCTGAGTGCGATGGCATAGCGACCACCCGGGCTCGGCTGCCCGAAAAGGAGGACGAGCATGATGGCAGAGGCATTGGAAAAGGCCATAGTGCTGGCCCAGCAGGTCGGACACGCACTCATTGCCACTGTCGACGCCATCGGCCTGCCGCACCTGGCATCCGTGGGCAAACTGATCCCGGCACCAGATGGATACCTGGTAATGGCGGACTGGTTTTGCCCGGATACGCTGACCAATTTGTTGGCGCATTCCCTCATCACCATGCAGCCCAATCGGCGGGTCGCAATCCTGATATGGGATGCCGTCGAGGATGACGGGTACCAGTGTTTCGGGGAAGTGGAAGAGGTGCTGGAGGTCGCCGGGCCACCCGTAGAAAGGCGATTGCTCGTCCGCGTGGATGACATCGTCCCTTTCAGCCATGTATTTCACGATGACATTACCAGATAAGAGGACCTTGACGTGAGGAGGGAATCATGAAAGCCACAGTAGATCACGATCTGTGCATCGGGGCGGCCATGTGCGTGGCCATCGCACCTGACGTCTTTGAGTTGAACAACCAGGGGCTCTCCGAGGTTGTGCACCCAGAGGCCGGGACCGACGACCTGCTCCGGGAGGCGGCGGAGAACTGCCCGCAGCAAGCCATCATCCTGCAAGACGACGCGGGCCAGCAGATCTATCCGGAACTGGACTGAAGGAGGTCAAGATGCCCAAGAATGACATGACGTTCAAGATCGGTGGGGCGGCCGGGCAGGGCGTGGAGTCCAGCGGCGCTGGCTTTGCCCAGGCCCTGGCCCGCGGAGGGCTGCACGTCTTTGGCATGCCGGACTATATGTCCCGGATCCGGGGCGGCCATAATTTTTACCAGATCCGGGTCAGCGAGCGCCCCCTGTATTCCCATGCCGACGAGGTGCACCTGCTGTTGGCCCTCGAGCCCGAGACCATCGATCAGTACAAGGACGAAGTCGTGACCGGCGGAGGTATCATCTATGACGAGGCCCTGGAGGTGAACGCGGCCGCCCTGGAGGGCCAGGGGTTCAAGCCGTTCCCGGTGCCCCTGGCCGCCATCGCCGAGGAGGCCGGCGACAAGATCATGCTCAACACCGCCGCCCTGGGCGTCGCGGCCGGCGTGACCGGCTACGAGTTCGAGCGCATGGCCGGCGTGATCCGCGACAACTTTGCCAAAAAGGGCCAGCCGGTGATCGACGCCAACCTGACGGTGGCCCGCCGGGCCTACGAGTTCGCCCAGGAGCGTTATGCGGCCCACTTTGGCCATCAGTTGGCGCCGGTGGAAGCCCCGGCGCGCATGGTCATCAACGGCAACCACGCCCTTTGCCTGGGCGCGCTGCTGGCCGGCTGCCGCTTCCTGTCGGCCTACCCCATGACCCCGGCCTCGTCCATCATGGAGTGGCTGGCCGGCCACGCCGACCGCTACGATCTGGTGGTCAAGCACACGGAGGACGAGCTGGCAGCCATCCTGATGGCCATCGGCGCCAACCACGCAGGTGTGCGAGGCATGACGGCCACCTCGGGCGGCGGGTTCTCGCTGATGGTGGAGGCGTTGGGCATGGCCGGGATGACCGAGACGCCGCTGGTGGTCGTGGAGGTGCAACGCCCCGGCCCTTCCACCGGCATGCCGACGCGCACGGAGCAGGGCGACCTGTTGTTCATCCTGCACGCCTCGCAGGGCGAGTTCCCGCGCATCGTGCTGGCGCCGGGGAGCGTGGAAGAGTGCTTTACCGCTGGCTGGCGGGCCTTTAACCTGGCCGAGATGTATCAGTGCCCGGTCATCATCATCAGCGACAACTATCTGGCCAACTCGGTGCGGTCGATAGAGCGGGCCGAGTTCCACTTTGAGGATGTGGCGGTGGACCGGGGCGAATTGATGATCGAGGAAGAGTTGGACCTGCTGCCCAATGGCTACAAACGCTACGCCTTGACCGAGTCGGGCATCTCGCCACGGGCGCTGCCGGGCCACCCCAAGGCCGTGTGGGTGGCCTGCAGCGACGAACACGACGAATACGGCAACTTTGCCGACGAGGACCCGGAGAACCGCGTCCAGATGGTTCGGAAGCGGCTGCATAAGCTGGATGCGGCCGGGGAAGAGATGGGCGCGCCGCAGCACTATGGCCCGCAGCACGCCGAGACCACCCTCGTCGGCTGGGGCTCGAGCTATGGCCCGGTGCGGGAGGCAGTGGATCGGGCCAACGCAACCGGTGGTAGCATCAATTTCCTGCACTTTACAGACATCTGGCCCTTTTCCGAGGACCGGGTCCGCCCGCTGCTGGAATCGGCCCACCGCCTGGTAGCCGTGGAGAACAATGCCACCGGCCAGTTTGCTCGCTTACTGCGAATGAACACGGGCGTCCAGGTCGATGACCAGATCCTGCGCTTCGACGGCCGGCCCTTTTCGCCAGCGTACGTGCTGGATCGTTTGTAGGAGGTCATGAGAATGGTCGAATTGCAAAACTATGCCAAGCCTCGGCGCCCCACCTGGTGCCCGGGCTGCGGAGACTTTGGCATCTGGAACGCCATAAAGCGCGCGCTGCTCAAGCTAGAACTGGCGCCGCACCAGGCGATCATCTACACCGGCATCGGCTGTGGCAGCAAGCTACCGGATTACATGACGGTCAACGGGTTCACATCCATCCACGGCCGGCCCATCCCCGTCGCCCAGGGCGCGCACCTGGCCAACCACGGGCTGAAGGCCATTGTCGTGGCCGGCGACGGCGACACCTATGGCATTGGCGGGAACCACCTGATGCACGCCCTGCGCCGCAACGCCGATATCGCCATCATGGTGCAGGACAACCGCGTCTACGGCCTGACCAAAGGCCAGTACTCGCCGACCAGCCCGCAGGGCTTCAAGACCAAGACCTCGCCGCCCCCGGCCGGCGCCATCGACCGGCCGGTCAACCCCATCGCCCTGGCGATGGGCGCTGGCGCGACGTTCGTCGCCCGGGCCTGGTCCGGCGACCTACCGCACCTTATCGAGATGATGATGGCGGCCATCCGGCACCGGGGCGCGGCCCTGCTGGACATTCTCCAGCCGTGCGTCACGTTCAACCCGGATTATGCCTACGACTTTTATCGCGAGCGGGTGTACGTGCTGGAGGAGAACGGCTACCATCCCACCGACCGGGCGGCGGCCTGGGCCAAGGCCCACGAGTGGGGTGACCGCATCTCTATCGGCGTGATCTATCGAGTGGAAGACCGGCCCTCGTACGAGGAGCAGGTGCCGGCCCTGGAAGGCGGGCCGCTCATCGAGCGCGGGTTCCGGGAGTGGACGGCCGAGGACTATGCGGCGCTGGAGGCCGAGTTCGTATAGGGACAAGAGGCAAGCGGGGGGCCTGCCCCACAAGCCTTCAAAACACATACTCTGGAAAGGAGAACCACAAACATGCTAGGAGACCAGATCCAACATGCCGACTGGAAGAAGGAAAAGCACGTGCCAGTCATCGAGTGCCCGGACCGGGTGCCGGCGGACGAGTTCTTCCCGGTAAAGGCCACGCTGGGCAAAGAGATCGCCCACCCCAACACCACCGAGCACCACATCCGGTGGATCGCATTGTACTTTCACCCGGAGGGGGCCAAGTTCACCTACGAGATCGGGCGCTTCGAGTTCAACGCCCACGGCGCGTCTACCGCCGGACCAAACCAGGGCCCGGTCTACACCCACCACAAGGTGGCGGTGTCCATCAAGATCAACCAACCCGGCACGCTCTATGCTCTGGCCCTGTGCAACATCCACGGGTTGTGGGAGAGCAGCCAGGAGATTGGGCTGCTGTAGGACCGATCACCGGTCAGGCCCCCTGCTGGCCGGGAGGGAATATGATTTCAATACATCACGTGGGAGGACAAGAACATGGCACGCTATGGTTTGCAAACCAAGCAGAGTCCCGAGCAGGTCATCGAAAAGGCAATAGCCTACTTTCAAGGTGACCTAGGGCTCACAGTGGATCAGCAGGACCCTTGTTGCGTCAGCTTTACGGGCGGTGGCGGCAGCGTGTCTGTCTCAGCCAGCGCGGGAGAGCGCCACACGGAAGTGGAACTGCTGACCCGCGAGTGGGACTATCAGGTCCGACAGTTCATGCACCAGATCGCGTGACCGCAATCGGCACAGGGAGGCAAGGATGGCCGTGCAGATTGTCGAGAACGTCTATCGGGTGAGGACCGGGCCTTTGGCGCACGAGTGCTGGCATCATTGCGCCAAGTTTCGTGATCGCTGGCAGTCAAGCCGGGAAAGGGGACACACATGAGCGTCAAGATACATATCGACCGTGACGAGTGCATCAGATGTGGGAGTTGTCGGCTGCTTTGCGAGCAGTTCTTTGAGGAAAACCCCGACGATGGATTCAGTCAGATCGTGGCTCGGTATCGCGTTGGCGATGACCCGGGCCAGGGCGCGGCTCCTGATGAACTGCAAGATTGCGTTCAAGAAGCGACCGACGCCTGTCCCGTCGGGATCATCCACATCCAGGGGGCGTGATTGTTGGTGTCTGTCCTATCTGCAAGGCCAAACAGGATCGCTTTGAGCGATTCTGGTAAGGTTCCCGGTCGGGCAAACCCCAAGACGAGGGAAACATAGCAGGAACAAGCATGGAGGTGAATATGCTAGGTAATGGCATCCGCATCGGCCGGGTCCTGGGCATTGACATTCGGATCGACTGGAGCTGGCTCCTGATCCTGCTGCTCGTAGTCTGGAACCTGGGCACGGCGTTTGGCGAATCCCACCCAGATTGGGGACTGGCCCTGACCTGGAGCCTGGCCATCATCGCGGCCTTGCTGTTCTTTGGCTCGGTGCTGGCCCACGAACTGGCGCACTCGGTGTACGCCCGGTCGCGCGGCGTGCCGGTCCGCAACATCACCCTGTTCCTCTTTGGCGGGGTGTCCAACATCCAGCGTGACCCGGACTCGCCACGTGACGAGTTCATCATGGCCTTTGTCGGTCCGCTGACCAGCCTGGTGCTGGGCGGGCTTCTGATCGTGGTTGCCGGCGCGATCGCCGGCCTGCAGGCCAGCGCCACGGCAGACCCGGCGCAGGTGATGGCCCGGTTGGACCCGCTGACCACGATGTTACTGTGGCTGGGGTCCATCAATGTGATCCTGGGCATCTTTAATCTGATCCCCGGCTTTCCCCTGGACGGCGGGCGCGTGCTGCGCTCCATTCTCTGGGCGGTCACCAAGAACCTGCACCGGGCCACGCGGTGGGCTGCCTGGGTGGGGCAGGGCATCGCCTGGCTCATGATCATCGGCGGCATCGCGATGGCCTTTGGCGTGGACATTCCCTTCTTTGGCACCGGGTTCCTGGGCGGCCTGTGGCTGGTCTTTATCGGCTGGTTTCTCAACACCGCTTCGGTTCAGAGCTACCAGCAACTCGTGGTGCACGACCTCCTGACCGGCGTGACGGTGGAGCGCATGATGCGCCCCAACCCACCGACCACGTGCCCGGACTGCACCGTCAGCAGCCTGGTGCACGACCACGTGATGGGCACCGATGATCACGCGTTCCCGGTGCTGGACGATGGCCGGCTGGTGGGCATCGTGACCCTGGAAGACATCCGCAAGGTGCCGCGCACGGCCTGGGACACCACGGTCGCGCGCGCAATCATGACCCCGGCCGAGCGCCTGGTCACGGTCAGCCCGGCGGATGACGCCGCCGAAACCCTGGACAAGCTGTCCGAGCGCGATGTGAACCAGTTGCCGGTCCTGCGCGGGGGCGACTTGGTCGGTTTATTACGACGTCGCGACGTTGTGAGATGGCTGCAATTCCAGTCTCAGTCACCCCGGTGACGCATTACCGGTTTCGGCTTGCCCAGACTATTAGCGCGAAAGGAGTTTTAGCATGGATACTCGATTGAATCGACTGAAACGACTCTTTGTCTCTCCCGACCGCGCGATTCGACGAACGTTGCTGACCGGTGGCGTTTTCATCCTGGGGTTCATCATCCTGGGTGTGGCCAGTATTCAGGTTTGGGAGTTCAGCAACAGCACGTGGTTCTGCTCCAATGCCTGTCACGACGTGCATCCTGAGGAGCCGGGAGCCTACCAGGATTCCTACCACGCCCGGGTCAAGTGCACCGAATGCCACATGGGGCGCGTGGGCACCCTTGAGGCCCTGTATCTCAAGGTTGGTCACGTCTGGGATCTGCCGATCACGATCCTGGGCCTGTATAGCCGCCCTACCGAGGCGCGATCTTTGCGCCCGCCCAACGAATCGTGTGAGCGCTGTCACTGGCCGCCGGCCTTTCACGGCGATCGGGTGGCCGCGATCACGCATTACCTGCCGGACGAGCAGAACACCGTTCAGCGTATCTATTTGATCCTCAAGACCGGGGGCGGCGAACGGGCCCAGGGGCAGGGTCAGGGCATTCACTGGCACATCGAAAACCAGGTAGAGTACATTGCCCTCGACGAACAGAAACAGGACATCCGTTGGGTGCGCGCCGTCTTGCCCGACGGCCGCACGGTCGAGTACAATGACGCGATTCAGCCTCTGTCGGCCGACCAGATCGCCACGGCAGAAAAGCGGACCATGACCTGCGTGGACTGCCACAACCGGGTGGGACATCCCTTCGCGCCACCAGAACAACTGGTCGACTCGGCCCTGGCCCAGAGCGGCTTGAGCCAGACACTACCCTTTGCCAAGCAGGAGATGATGACCGTGCTCAATGCCGACTATGCCGATCAGGCGACGGCGCTGGCCACGGTGGCCGATGAATTGGCCACACGCTATGGGAAGGATCACCCCGAGGTCGCAGCCGCCCATGCCGCCGACATTCAACAGGCCGCCCAGTTGGCCGAGGAACTTGCCACGCGGGTGGTCTTTGAACGACCAGGCATCACCTGGCAATCCTTCCCCAATGATAGTCAGCACAAGTATTTCCCCGGCTGCTTCCGGTGCCACGATGGAAAACACGTGAGTTCGGGCGACGAGTCCATTCGACTTCACTGCAACATCTGCCACAGCATCCCGTCGACGATCGGCCCCGGGGTCGATCAGCTCGAACTGCCGGTGACGATGGTCGCCGAACCGCTGTCGCACCTGGAAAGCAACTTTATGGCGGACCATCGCTTCCAGGCCAACGACGGCTGTGCAACGTGTCACGGTCCGGTCACCTTTGGCAGCGACGATTCGAGCTTTTGCGCGAATTCTGCCTGCCATGGCAAATCCTGGCCCGCAGTCAAGCTCGACGCCGCTTTCCCACACCCCATTCCGCTGGAAGGCCAGCACGCCCGGGTATGGTGCTATCAGTGTCACGAAGGGGTGCGAAAACCGACATACGACTGCGTCAATTGCCACGAGCCGCCTTCATCGTCCCACTATGGCGAGAACTGTGGAGCCTGCCACACCCCGGTGGGCTGGCGCGAATCGGCCGAGTCGATGGTCCTCCAGTCGCCACCGATTCCCCATCCGCTGGAGGGTCGGGACAATTGCCTGCTGTGTCACGACCCGAGCGGTCAGGTCCAGCCGGCGCCAGCGGATCACGCCGGCCGCACCAACGCGCAGTGCGCTGTCTGCCACCAACCAGCGCAGTAGCAGTAACCATCAATACCTGGATGGCCAGCATCTGAAACGAGGTGCAAGTATGAACGATAGAAACACAGGCGTGGTCAGCTATCTACTCCGGGCCTTCGGTCTGGCCTGGATCTTGGGGGAGATCCCGCTGCAACTCGGAGTATCGGCCAACAGTCCCCTGTTCCAATTCGTGGCCTTGCCCGGGGGCTTTGCCCCGGCCATCGCCGCCATCATCGTGCGGAAATGGATCACCCGGGAAGGTTTGGCTGTGCCGGCCTACGCTTGAACCTGAATCGCGGCTGGCCATACTATGTGGTGGGCTGGCTGTTACCGCTGGTCGTGACGGCGGTCATCGTGATCCTGGCGATGGCGCTGGGCATCGTCTGGGCCTGGATCGTCCTGACGGGCCGGCTCCAACCGGAAACGCCGGCGCAACAGACCGGCTAATGGCTCAGGACGGGCCGGTGAGAATCAGAAATGAGGAGGTACACGACATGGATATCCCATTGAATGTAAAAGTACGGTGCGCGGGGAGCGCGTGTGGCAAATCGGTGGCGCTGGTCTTGGATCCGACTAGCGAGCGCGTGACCCATGTGGTGGTGCAGGAAAAGCACTTTCCACACACCCAGTGGCTGGTGCCGGTGGACCAGATCGTCGAGGCAACACCGGAATACATCGAACTCGGCTGTACGCTGGCCGAACTGGCCCAGAAGGACCCCTTTGTCGAACCGGAATTCGTGCCGATAGCATCTCAACCGGATGCGAGCCTGGTAGCCATGTATGCCTGGCCGATCACTACGTTCCAGCCAATGCTCGAAGAGACGATGGTGCCGGTCGAACAGGTGCCACCGGGCGAACTGGCGATCCACCCCGGCGCCCGGGTCTATGACACGCACGGGCAACATGTGGGGCAGGTGGACGAGTTCCGGGTAGACCCGGCCAGCGATCAGATCACCCACCTGGTGCTGCGCGAGGGGCACCTCTGGGGCCAGAAGGACGTGACGATCCCGGTCACGCAGATCGATCGCATCGAGCAAGATGAGGTCTATCTGAAACTCGGTCGGCAAGACATCGAGCAACTGCCGGCCGTATCGGTCAGAACCGGATGAGCCACATGTCCCAGTTACACGAACCTCATCCGCACCGGATCGCCATCGTGGGCGTGGGGCGCGTAGGCGCCACGTTCGCCTATGCGCTGTTGCTCAGCGGGCTGGTGGGCGAGATCGTGCTGATCAACCGGGACCATAAGCGCGCCGAGGGCGAGGCGATGGATCTCAACCACGCCATGCCTTTGTCTGAAACCGTACGGATCTGGGCTGGCGATTACCCGGATTGCGCTGGGGCGGCGGTCGTGGTCGTGGCCGCTGGCACGGCCCAGCGGCCCGGCGAGACCCGGCTGGACCTGGACCAGCGCAACGCCGCGATCATGGCTGACATCATTCCCCGTATCACGGCCCACAACCAGACGGGTATCCTACTGATCGCCACCAATCCGGTGGACGTGCTGAGTTACGTGGCCTGGCAGGCCTCGGGCTGGCCTCATCAACGCGTCATCGGCTCCGGCACCGTTCTGGATACGGCCCGCTTCCGCTACCTGCTGGGCGAACACCTGGGCGTGGACCCACGCAGCGTCCATGCCTACATCGTGGGCGAACACGGCGACAGCGAGGTGCCGGTGTGGAGCACGGCCAACGTGGCCGGCATGCGGTTGGACGAGTTCTGCCAGCGCGAGGACTGCCCTCTCGGCCCCGAGGTTCGGGAGCGCATCTTTCACCGGACCCGCGACGCGGCGTACGAGATCATTCAACGCAAGGGGTCCACGTACTATGCGGTGGCCGTGGGGCTGCTGCGGATCGTGGAGAGCATCCTGCGCGACCAGCACACCGTGTTGTCGGTCTCCAGCCTGGTGCCGGGCCACTATGGCCTCGAAAACATCTACCTGAGCCTGCCCACCGTGATCGGGCGAAATGGCGTGGAGCGCGTGCTGCACCTGCCGCTGGACAAGGGTGAGACGGCGGCCCTGCGCGAGTCGGCTGGGGTGCTGCGCGGCGTCCTGAACGAGCTGGATCGTGAGAGCTAGAAGAAAACAGACTATTTGGATTTGGAAGGAGACACGATGAAGAAACGACGTTTTGGGCGGACCGGCCACCAGAGCACCGTGGCTATCCTGGGCGCAGCGGCCCTGGGCGAGAGAACCCCGGCCGAGGTCGACGCGGTCATGGAGCAAGTGATCGCCGCCGGGGTCAACCACATCGACGTGGCCCCGTCCTACGGCCAGGCCGAGAAGCGCCTGGGGCCGTGGCTGGCCCGGATGCGCGACTCGTTTTTCCTGGGCTGCAAGACGATGGAGCGCACGCGCGAGGGGGCCGCCGCAGAGATGCGCCGTTCCCTGGAGCGCCTGCAGGTAGACGCGTTCGACCTGTACCAACTCCACGCCATCACCAGCATGGAGGAGCTGGACCAGGTAACCGGACCCGGCGGCGCGCTGGAGGCGATCCGGGACGCCCGTGCGCCAGGGCTGACCCGCTTTATCGGCATCACCAGCCACGGGCTGGACGCACCGGCGGTCTTGCTTGAGGCCCTGCACCGCTTCGATTTCGATTCCGTGTTGTTCCCCGTCAATTTCGTGCTATACGCCAATCCGGCGTACCGGCGCGACGCGGTGGAACTGCTGCGCCAGTGCCGGGCGCGCGAGGTGGGCGTCATGGCCATCAAGTCCGTGGCCCGGGGCCCGTGGGGCGACCGGCCCAAGACCTACGACACCTGGTACGTGCCCTTTGACGACATCGAACACATCCAACCAGCGGTGAACTTGGCTCTGTCGCAGGACGTGACTGGATTGTGCTCGGTGGGCGACATCACCATCCTGCCGCTGTTCCTGGAGGCGTGCGCGCGCTTCACGCCCTTGAGCCTGGCAGAGCAGGGGGTGCTCGTCGCCAGCGCCAATGAGTACGAGCCCTTGTTTACATGAGCAAGCTCATACCACCAGCGGGCTCAACGGAGAAAGAGAACGGGAGTTCCACTCCAAATCAAACCTATATGGAGGTGCATACATGTCACAACGCAGGATGTTACGCAAAGCCCAAGAGATGTTTGGGTTCACAGTGCACGTGCTGGACGGCACGGCTGGCAAGGTAGATGATTTTCTCTTTGATGACGAGCGCTGGATCGTCCGCTACCTGGTCGTAGATACCGGCCCCGAGCTAGGCAACCGCCGGGTGCTCATCTCGCCCGTGGCCCTGGAGCCACCCCTCTGGGAAGCCCACGAGTTGCCGGTGCGGCTGACCCGGGAGCAGATAGCGAACAGTCCGGACATTGACCTGGAGCAGCCGGTATCACGCCAGCACGAGATTGCGTTGCACAAGCACTACGAGTGGCCCTATTACTGGTTCAGCGCCCCCCTCGGTCCCTTACCCATCATCCCCACCATACCGCTGGGCATAGAAAAGGTAGAAGCGGAGAAAGAGGAGCGCCAAGAATCCACCGAGGAAGAGACCTCCGGCGACCCGCACCTGCGGAGCGTGCGTGCGGTGACCGACTACCGCATCCACGCCACGGACGGCACCATCGGGCACCTGGACGATGTGTTCATCGACGAGGATGACTGGTCCATCCGTTACCTGCTGGTGGCCACACACGACTGGCTGCCCGGCCGCAAGGTACTCGTCGCGCCAGACTGGATCGAGCGGGTCAGTTGGCCGGACGAAGAGATCCGCGTATGCCACAGCCGCCAGCAGATCAAGGACAGCCCCGAGTACGATCCGGTGGGGGCGCCCAGCCGGGCCTACGAGACAGACCTCTATCAGTACTATGGCTTTCCAGGATACTGGGGCGGGCACTGGGAGCACGACCCGACGCTAAAGAGATAGACAAGATGCCAACCAACCAGGCACTCAAAGACTATCACGCCCGGCGCGACTTTGGGCGTACATCCGAGCCGGCCGGCGGCGAGCGCCGGCCGGCGAGCCAGCCCATCTTTGTGGTCCAGAAGCACGACGCCAGCACTCTGCACTATGACCTGCGCCTGGAAGTGGATGGCGTGCTCAAGTCGTGGGCGGTGCCCAAGGGCCCCTCGACGGACCCGCGCGTAAAACGCCTGGCCGTCCCCACCGAGGACCATCCTCTGGAGTACGCCGACTTTGAGGGCGTGATTCCGGCGGGCGAATACGGGGCCGGCCCGGTGCTGGTCTGGGACACCGGCCCCTACCGCAACCTACGCGCGGAAAAAGCGGGCGCCCCAGCAGTCTCAATGGCTCAAGCCATTGCGGAGGGCAAGGTGGAGGTGCGGCTGGAGGGCTACAAGCTCAAAGGCGGCTATGCGCTGATCCGCACCGGAAAGGGCGACGACGCGCGGTGGCTATTGATCAAGATGCGCGACGACGAGGCAGACGCGCGGCGCAATCCCACCAGCACCGCGCCCCAGTCGGTCCTGACCGGGCGCACGCTAGAAGAGATCGCGGCGGAAGGCGAGGAGTAGAGCGAGTGTCCGGAAGCCAGCACCTGACGATACTGCAGATGAATGACAGCCACGGCTACCTGGACCTCCATCAGGAGATGTTCTGGGCCGGCGATCGCGGCGCATATCGCAAGGCCGGGGGCTATGGGCGAATCGCCACGCTCGTGCAGCGGATACGCCAGGAGCGGCCGGGCCAGGTGCTGGCCTTTGACTGCGGGGATACGCTTCACGGGACCTATCCCGCCGTCAAGACGAAGGGCCAGGCATTGGTCCCCATCCTGAACGCCCTGCGGTTCGATGCCATGACCGCCCATTGGGAGTTTGCCTACGGTCCTCAGCGGTTCCAGGAGATCGTCAACCAGTTGGACTACCCGATGCTGGCCATCAACTGCTACGATGCCGAGACCGATGAATTGGTCTTTGCGCCATACACCATCGCCGAGGCCGCCGGCCTGCGGGTGGGCGTCGTCGGCATCGCCGCTACCATCGTAGACAAAGTGATGCCGGCATCGTTCAGCGAAGGCATCTATTTCACCCTGGGAAACCGGGAGCTCCCCGGCTACATCGAGAAGTTGCGCCAGGAGGAAAAAGCAGACCTCGTCGTGCTCGTCTCTCACCTGGGTTTCCCCCAGGAAGTCCAGCTCGCCGGCGAGGTGGACGGCATCGACGTGCTGTTGAGCGGTCATACCCACAACCGACTCTACCGGCCGGTGTTGGTGAACGACACCATCGTCATCCAGTCTGGCTGCCACGGCTCGTTTCTGGGACGCCTCGACCTGGAGGTAGACCGGGGGCGGGTGGTAGATTTCCGCCACCAGCTCATCACCGTGGAGAAGGCCATCGCGCCTGATCCGGCAGTACAGGCCCTCGTGGAGCAAGCGCTGACGCCTCATCGCCAGGAGTTGAGCCAGGTCGTCGGTCACACGGCCACGCCCCTGAACCGCTACACGATGCTGGAGGCCACGATGGACAACCTGCTCCTGCAGAGCCTGCTGGATCTGACCGGGGCGCAGGTGGCCTTTTCCAACGGCTGGCGCTATGGCGCGCCGGTGGTCCCCGGTCCGGTCTCCCTCAACGACCTGTGGAACATCATTCCGGTCAACCCGCCGGTCTCCACCTGTGAGCTCACCGGCGCCGAGCTGCGGACGATGATGGAGGAGAGCCTGGAGCACACCTTTGCCCGCGATCCGTACGATCAGATGGGTGGCTACGTCAAGCGCTGCCAGGGCCTCAACCTGTACTGCAAGATCGAGAACCCCTCTGGGCAGCGCGTCCAAGAGTTCTTCGTGCGGGGCGAGCGCGTCAAGCCGGACCGGCTATACGACGCGGTCTTTGTGACGACGCAAGGGGTGCCGGCCAGGTACGGTACCCATCGCCAGCACCTGGACGTCCACGCCATCGAAGCATTGCAACGCTACCTGGTCCGGACCCGACCCGTCGAGGCCGGCCTGCGGGGCACGATCGTGGCCGTTTGAGCCTTATGAGCAACGCCCATCGGCCCACCATATCACACATATCAAGCAGAGGAGGAATGACGTGGCCAAGGAATACCCTTATGGACAGGGCATTGTCAAGTGGGTCTCCACGGTGTGGCTGGGGCAACACTTGGAGGATCGAGACCTGCTGGTCCTGGACACCCAGCCCAACGTGCACGATTATATCCAGGAGCACATCCCCGGCGCGGTATACATGAACGAGGGGCTGCTGCGCGTCCCGCTGAAGGGCTTGCCGGCCCAGTACGCGCCCCCGGAGGCGGTCCAGGCGATCCTGCGCCGCGTGGGCCTCCAGTCTGGGGTGCCCGTCGTCGTCTACACCGGCGTGGGGCCGTTCAAGGGTTGGGGGGACGGCCTGGAGCAGACCATGGTGGCCTACAGCCTGGCCCGTTTTGGCCACGACCACGTGTACATCCTCGATGGGGGCATCGACAAATGGAAGGCGGAGGGCCGACGACTGGCGCAAGAGTTCCCCCAGGTGCAGGAATCCGACTTTGCGGTCCGGGTCCACCGCGAGTACGCGGTCGAGTACGACGAGTTCAAGGCCATAAAGGACCGGGAGGACGTGATCCTGCTGGATGCCCGGCCGCCGACCGTGTACGAGGGCCAGGGGCCGTGGCGAAAACCGGGCCACATCCCCGGGGCCATCAACCTGCCGTGGACCAACCTGATGGCCCCAGGGAATACGCGGCTGCTCAAGCCCGACGAGGAGATCCAGGCCATCCTGGACCGGCAAGGCGTCACGCCAGATAAGACGATCATCTGCTCCTGCGGCACCGGCCGCGAGGCCTCCAACGAGTTCATCCTGTTCAAGTGGTACCTGGACTTTCCAAGGGTCAGGATCTACGAGGGGTCCTTCACCGAATGGACTGCCTACCCGGAGAATCCCACAGTGACCGGCAAGAACCCTCGCTGAAACGAAAAGGAGTTGTCCATGCTGTTCGAACGCATCGAATCCAAAGGCCTGGCCCACTATTCGTACCTCATCGGAGACGGCCAGGAAGCCATGGTCATCGACCCCCGGCGCGACTGCGACATCTATGTTGAACAGGCGGTCAAGGCCGGGTTTCGCATCACGCACATCCTGGAGACGCACCGCAACGAGGACTATGTCATCGGCTCGCCGGAGTTGGCCGCGCGCACCGGCGCCGCGATCTGGCACGCCGACGCCCAGTGGGACTATCAGTATGGGCAGCCGGTCCAGGACGGTCAAACGTGGCCAGTGGGCCGGCTCAAGGTCCAGGCGATCCACACCCCTGGGCACACCCCCGGCCACATGAGCTATCTGCTTCACGACCCGGACGGTGCGCCGTGGGTGGTCTTTACCGGCGATGCGCTCTTTGCCGGCGACGTGGGGCGCGTGGACCTGCTGGGGATGGACCGGGCCGCGGAGATGGCCGGCCGGCTCTACGATACGCTCTTTGGCCGGCTGCTGCCCCTGGGCGACCAGGTCATCGTCTGCCCAGCCCACGGCGCCGGCTCTGTCTGCGGTACCGCCATTGCCGAGCGGCTCTGGACGACCGTCGGACTGGAGCGGCGACTCAATCCCTCGCTGCAGCACACCGACCGCGCCGGGTTCGTCGCCCAGACAGCCCGGGAGCTGGAGCGGCC
>JAHJIN010000488.1 GCA_018823415.1 Chloroflexota bacterium
GGTTGTTGGCGAACAGGTACACCTGCTCGCTCTGCTGGGCCATCTCCTGGATTTTGGGCACCCATTCGGCCAGCTCTTCCTCTTTGTACGTGTAATCGTAGCGCTCCCAGGCGTGATCATGTTGCCACCAACGTTGGTAATTGCGGCCGTGAAAGCGTACATAGCCGATAGACGAAGTGACCACGGCCACCGGTGGGATGAGGCCCTTCAGGCGCGGCTCGTCCACGCAGCAGAACCCCAGGCCCAACTCGCGCAACAGGACATACGTTTCTTCGCCGAGCCAGGCAGCGTTGCGAAACTCGACGACAGTGGGCAGATTGCCCAGGTGCTCCCGCAGGAACTTGAGGTACTCGCGGTTCTCTGCTGTGGCGTGGAATGAAAAGGGGAACTGGGCCAGAATGCAGCCAAAGCGGCCTTCATCCACCAGCGGCTGAACAGCCGCGCGAAACTGGGCAAACACCGCCGCATTGTCGTCGCGCTCGTGGGTCATGCCCTTGTTGGCCTTGACCACAAACTGAAAGCCGGCCGGCGTCTTGTCGATCATGCGCGCGAATGTGCTAGGTGGCAAGATGCGATAGTAGGTGGCGTTGATCTCGGTGACGTCAAACTCTTGGGCGTAATAGTTCAGCCAGTCGCGCTTGGGCAGGTCTGGCGGATAGACGCGTCCCACCCAATCGTCGTACGAGAAACCGCTGGTGCCGATCAGCATGCGCGTCATGTTCGTTTTTTCCCTC
This sequence comes from Chloroflexota bacterium, assembly GCA_018823415.1. Classification (GTDB taxonomy): domain Bacteria; phylum Chloroflexota; class JAHJIN01; order JAHJIN01; family JAHJIN01; genus JAHJIN01. The sequence goes on from JAHJIN010000488.1 coordinate 735, forward strand.
GCAAGATACACTCGCGGACCGCCGTCGGCGGTCCTTCCTACCACCAACCCCGTCGTTCGTCCTCACCCCAGCCCTGCTTACCGATGAGCGGAACAAAGACGCACCCGCCCAGGTCTTCCTGATCGAACCGGGGACCGTGCCGGGTCAGGCGTACGAGGTTCTGGAATCCGCTGCTGCCCACCGGGATGACCAGTCGGCCGCCGTCGGCGAGCTGCGCCTGGAGGGCCGAGGGAATGTGCGGCGCGCCGGCCGTGACCAGGATAGCATCATAGGGTGCGCTGGCCGGCCACCCCAACGTGCCGTCGCCGGTGACGACCGTGACGTTGGCATATCCCAGATCCTGCAAGAGTCGCTGGGTGCGGTCGGCCAATGGCGCGTGGCGTTCGATGGTGGTGATCTGGCGGGCCAACTCGCCCAGGATGGCGGCCTGGTAGCCCGAGCCGGTGCCCACCTCCAGCACATTTTCGTCGCCGGTGAGGTGCAACGCTTCGGTCATGAGCGCCACCATGTAGGGTTGCGAGATGGTCTGCCCCAACCCAATGGGGAGCGGGCGGTCCTGATAGGCCGCCGGGGCCTGGTCTGGTGGCACGAATTGGTGCCGGGGCACGCGCCGCAGGGCATTCAGCAGTGGCTCGTCGTGAATGCCGCGCGACATGATCTGGTGCTGGACCATATAGGCACGTTCTGGGTAGCGATTGGCCTCTGTGGACATGGGTAGACTCCGAGTTGACTGGACCGGGGCCGTCACTGCCTTTTCCCGACGGGATCGGCTAATCAATGGGCAGGCGCAGGTTCAGGTGGCGCACATGGTCTTGGTTCTGATCGCGCGGCCGCACGGCCACCACCACCACGCTAATGTCGTCGCTGGGCCGGCCCTGATCGCAGGCAAGGGCGGCGGTCAGCAATCCTTCGGCCAGGCTTTCGGCGCTTGCTGGCGGCTGCTGCTGGAGCAGGGGTTCCAGCACGGCGGGCGCGTCCAAGGGGTTGCTGTGCCGGCTACCGGCGTGCAATACGCCATCGGTGAACACGATCACGGTGATGCCCGGGGAAATGGGCACCTCGGTGATGATAGGCTTGGTACGGGGATAAATACCCACCGGCTGGCAGGGCTCGTCATACACGTGCAAGGCCGCCGGGTCGGCCACTATGACCGGACAGTGGCTATTGCGCGAGATGACGATGGTATGCGTGGTCAGGTCCACCGAGATGATGTTCAGGGTGGCGCTGACCCGGCCCTGCCGGTGGTTGTACAAAAAGTCGTGGGTGGCCCGGGCCGCCGCGCCGTCGCGCACGCCGTCGGCCAGCAGGCTCACGGCCTTGCGGGCCACCAGGTGCGACAGCGCCTTGGCCCCGGCCCCCGAGCCTTGCCCATCGGCCAGGACCAGACTGATGCCGCCGCCGGGCCGCTCAATCATCTCGAGCGTGTCACCACTTTCTCGCACGGCGTATTTGGGCGTCTTGGCCGCCGCGATCTGGATCTCCATGCTGGGGTAGCCTCTTTTGTTTGCTAGAATTAGTATACTAGAACCGGGCGCGTATTGCAATCGTCCGTCCAGTCCCGCAGTTGGTCCAAATGTACTAGATCCGTGACTTGACAAATCAACCGCCGTGGGATATAATAGAAGTAGTTACTATACTAACTACTCAGTTATAGTTATAACGCCCCAGTTAGCGCGATAACGTCCAAAGGAGTATATCAATGCCCGATTCTATCGACAAACTGGTCGAACTTGGCTTTTCCGAATACGAGGCCAAGGCCTACATGGCCCTGTTGCGCAAAAACCCGGTTTCTGGCTACGAGTTGGCCAAGCTCTCCGGCGTGCCGCGTTCCATGATCTACGAGGTAGCCGGCAAGCTCACGGCGCGCGGCGCGGCCATGGTGCTTCGCAAGGAAGGAGCCACTTTCTACGCTCCCATGCCGGCAGACGAGTTTCTGGATAACCTGCAGCGCGAGCATGAGGAACTTGTCGATTCGCTCAAGGCCGAGCTTACCACCCACACGGAAAACCCGGACCTGGACTATGTCTGGAACATCGAGGGGCACGAGAACATTATGGCCAAGGCCGCTGAGATGATCGAACAGGCCCGGGCCGACATCCATGTAGCTTTGGTGCCGGCGACGTTCCCGGCCCTGCGGCCCATGCTCGAGGAGGCCATCCGGCGCAGCGTGCAGGTGATGCTCTACACCACCGGCGATGTGGACCTGCCCGGCGGGCGCGTGGTGGCCGCGCACATGTCTGAGGAGACCCTGGAGCAAGCCCGGGGCCTGGGGCTAATCCTGGTCATCGACGGGGAAGAAGTGCTGGTAGGCGAGTGGTTGACCGATACCCAGGCCCGGGCCTCGTGGACCAGCAACCCGCTCCTGGTCTTTATCGCCGAGCACCATCTGCGCACTGACCTATACCTGCCGCAAATCCTGGCCTTGCTGGGTGATCAGGCATTGGAACTCATTGAGGAAGAAGACCGCGAGTTGTTTGCCCGGGCGCTGGAAAGCGAGATTGCGCGTAAAACGTAAAGCGTAATGGGCGAGAGCAAGGAGGGAGCGATGCTAGACATCATTCTCAAGGTTACTTTTGTCATTGGGTTGGTTGCGTCCGAGACGATCCGGTTCCCGCACCGGATGCGTGTCAAGCGCGAGCGCAAGGAGAAACGCCTCGCGGACGAGCGCTGGACCGTATCGGATTTTGTGCTCGACCTCCTGGCGTTCGCGGGAATGGAGATCATCCCCCTCGTCTATGTGCTCACGCCGTGGCTGGGCTTTGCAGACTATCGTCTGCCGGTAGAAGTCCAGGCGCTCATGGGCGTGGCCGGCGCGCTCGCCTTTGCCGCCGGGCTGTGGCTGCTCTGGCGGTCTCACGCGGACCTGGGGCGCAACTGGTCGCCCACGCTGCAGATCATGGAACAGCACGCCCTGGTCACACGCGGGGTCTATGGCCGCATCCGGCACCCCATCTATGCGGCGGTCTGGCTTGTGTGTCTCGGGCAGGCGTTACTGCTGCAGAACTGGATCGCCGGGCTGGCCGGCCTGGTGCTTTTTTTGCCGGTATACGTGCTGCGCGTTCCCAAGGAAGAGCGGATGATGCTGGATCACTTTGGGGACGAGTATCGCGAGTACATGGGCCGCACCGGCCGGATCACCCCGCGCCTGGGGAGGTAGTGTGATGGGACCGCTGCCAGCTAATGAAGCCCGGCCTACCGCCATTGGGCGTGTGCTGCTCAAGCGGATCGTTGCCTTGTTCGTCCTGATCCTGGGCATGGATTTATTGTTGTTTGTCCCGGCCGGCACCTTGGACTGGCCGGCGGCGTGGGTGTTCTCGGCCCTCTATGCGTTCTTTTTGCTGGTCTACATGGTGTGGGGCACGTTCAAGGCCCCGGACCTGCTCAAGGAACGCAGCCGGGTGGCGGAGAACGTCAAGGTCTGGGACAAGATCATCATGGGGATGTACACGGTCCTGCTCCTGGCTACCCTGGCCCTCGCCGGGCTGGACGTGGGCCGGTTCCAGTGGTCCTACATGCCGCTGGCCCTACAAGCCATCGCGCTGTTGGGCATGTTCCTGGCCGGTGGCCTGGTCTTTTGGACGATCCTCACGAACGCCTATCTGGGCCGGATGGTACGCATCCAGGAGGACCGGGGGCACCAGGTGGTCACCGGCGGCCCGTACCGCTATGTGCGCCACCCCATGTACGTGGGCATCATCCTGCTCCTTCCATCCGTAGCGCTGTTTCTGGGCTCGTGGTGGGCGCTGGTACCCGCCGGCCTGATCGCGGTGCTCATGGTGGTCCGCACCGCGCTCGAAGATCGCACGCTGCGCGCCGAGCTTCCGGGTTATGCCGAGTATGCCCAGCAGACGCGCTACCGCCTACTGCCGGGCGTGTGGTAATCGACCAAATGGAGGTGTCAAATGGAAAACGAACAGACCTTTTTTGATTTCGCGGCCGAGGCCGGGCTCACCAAGCACTTTGGTGGCCTTGAAGGCACGGCAGAACTCGTCGGGTTGTGTCACATCGGCGAAGGCAGCTACGTCTTGGACGTGGGCTGCGGTGTCGGGGCGACAGCTTGTTTTCTCGCCAAACGATACGGCTGTCGCGTGATGGGGGTGGACATTCGCGCCCGGATGGTCGAGCGCGCCGAGGAGCGGGCCAGACGGGACGGGCTATCGGACCAGGTGGCGTTCCGGGTGGCCGATGCCCAGGACCTTCCTTTTGAGGACGACCTGTTCGACGCCGTCATCACCGAGTCTGTGACCGCCTTTCCCGAAGACAAGCAACGCGCGGTCAACGAGTATGCACGGGTGACCAAGCCCGGTGGATACGTGGGGCTGGCCGAGTCTACCTGGCTCCAGGTGCCGCCCCCGCCCGAGTTGGTCGCCTGGGTCTCCCAGGACGTGGGCTCTTGTGTGCGACCGCTGGCTGCGGACGATTGGATGGGTCTGCTGGAGAACGCCGGCTTGCAAGACATCACGATGCGGCTCCACCCAGTCGATGCCAAGCATGAAGCCAAGTTGTTGACGCAGCGCTATGGCTACGGCGGCATGATCGGCAGTGCGCTTAGAATGCTGGTCATGCTTGTGCGAAATCCGGCGTACCGGCGATTCGTCAAGGGCGTGCGCGAGAGCGGGGTCATACCGGAGAATCTGGACGAGTACTTTGGCTATGGCTTGTACGTGGGGAGGAAATAGTGAGCGAAAGCACAGGGAGACCTGGTCTGGTTCGTGGCGTGGCGCGATGGGCGATGCAGGTCAGCGTATTTGCGCTCATCCTGGCGGCGTGTCTGTTCATCGCCGCCGGCCGCCTGGATTGGCTGATGGGCTGGGCCTATCTGGGCCTGTTCGTGGGCAGCCAGGTCCTCACCGCGCTGATCCTCATCCCCACCAACCCGGCGCTGCTGGTCGAGCGGGCCGAGTCCCGGGAGGGGATGAAGGATTGGGACCGGGTGCTGGTGGGTCTGGTGACGCTGGTGGGCCCGGTGAGCATGTGGATCGTGGCCGGGCTGGACATGCGTCTGGGCTGGTCGCCGCCGATCCCGGAGGCGCTTCAGGTGGTCGCGTTGGCCGTGGCTGCGCTGGGCTCGCTGCTCACCATCTGGTCCATGGCGGCCAACGCGTTCTTTTCCGGCGTGGTGCGCATCCAGGAGGACCGGGGCCACACCGTCGCCAGCGGCGGGCCGTATCGCTGGGTGCGGCATCCTGGGTACGCCGGGGGCATCCTGTTCGACCTGGCAACGCCGCTGGCCCTGGGCTCGCTGTGGACGTTCATCCCGGCGCTGCTGACCATATGTGCCCTCGTGGCCCGCACAGCACTGGAGGACCATACCTTGCGCGCAGAGCTTGCCGGTTACGAGGAATATGCGCAGCAGACGCGCTATCGCCTGCTGCCGGGCGTGTGGTAAAAGGGAGGAAACACCATGATGGAGGAAATCAAGGCGAACCAGAAGCCAGTGGGCACCCGCGAATGGTACGATTTCATCGGTCGAATGGGGAACATACTGCCGCCCATCCACCTGGGCGGCCCGGAGGCCACGCGCGCGCTGCTGGACATGTGCCAACTAGACGCGACCAGCCGGGTCCTCGATGTGGGCTGCGGCGCCGGGCACACGGCCTGCCTCATCGCCGAACAGTACGGCGCGCACGTCCAGGGGATCGACCTCTCGGAGGTCATGGTCGCCCAGGCCAACGAGCGGGCGCGCCAGCAGGGCGTGACAGACCGGGTCGAGTTCCGCGTGGCTGACGTCTGCCAGATGCCGTTTGGGGCAGAGTCGTTCGACGTGGTGGTATTCGAGTCCGTCCTGACGCCGCTGCCCGGCGATAAGCACCAGGCCCTGAGCGAGATGGTGCGCGTGCTCCGGCCCGGTGGTCGAGTCGGGGCCAACGAAGGCACCCTCAAGCCCGGCGCGCCGCCGGAGCTGCTGGCGTTGTTTGACGAGCACCCGGCCATCTATCGCTACTTTACGCCAGAGACGCTGCGCAGCCTGTTCGAGGCAACGGGCTTGCAAGTGGTCCAGATGACCGACATCAAGGTGACAGAGGCGCCGGGCCTGCAGGGAATGGGGCTGCGCAGCATACTGTCCTTTATGATCCGCAGCTACCCCCGGTTCGTGCTCACCTTGTTGCGCGACGCACGGTTCAGAAAAGCCCAGCGGATCGACGAGCAGGTCACCAGCGGTCTCAAGCAGTACATGAGTTGCACCCTGATCGTCGGGCAAAAGCCGGATCATGACGTTTGATGCTCGACGCATCACGTTTCGCAGGAGGACATCCATGTTCACCACACGCAATATCGTCATCGGGGTCATCGTGCTGGCTATCGTCGCCGTGGGCGGTTGGTGGGCCTATACGACCTATGTGGCCCCATCCCAGTCCGCCGCGCCCGCGCCCATCGCGCCGGTGAACGACGGGAGCGTGGTTTCGGCCACGGCCCGGGTGGTGCCGGCCCAGTGGGCGGTCCTGTCCTTCCCGATTGGCGGGCGAGTCGTGGCCGTGACCGTGGAGGAAGGCGACCAGGTGTCAGCCGGACAGGAACTCGTCCGCCTGGACGACGCGACGCAGCGCTACGCCGTGGCGACGGCCCGGGCCAACCTGGCCTCGGCCGAGGCCAGCCTGGCACAGCTCAAGGCCGGGGCACGCACAGAGGACATTGCGGCCGCCCAGTCGAACCTGGACGCGGCCCGGGCCAACCTGGACCGGGTGCGGCGCGGGGCCACAGCCGGCGAGATTGCCGTGGTTCAAGCCCAGGTCAACCTGGCCCAGGCCGAGGTGAACCGCGCCCAGAGCAACTATGACCGGATCAAGGGCTGGGGCGGCACCGCAGAAGCCGAAGCAGCCCACGCCCTGAACATCGCCAACGCCAACCTGGCCGTGGCCCAGGCTGAATTGGCTCGGGTCAAGGCCGCAGCCACGCCAGAGGCCATCGCGGCGGCCCAGGCCCAGGTGGACGCGGCCCAGGCGGCCGTGACCAAGCTGAAAGCCGGCGCCACGGACGAAGAGATAGCCGTAGCCCAGGCCCAGGTGGACCGGGCCAAGGCTGCCCTGGGTCAGGCCGAGGCTGCATCGAGCGACGTGGTCCTCACGACTCCCTTTGGCGGAACGGTGGGCCGCGTGAGCGTGCATGTGGGCGAGATGGTCACGCCCGGCGCGCCGGTCATCGTCGTGGGGAACCTGGATACGCTTCGCGTCGAGACCACGGACCTGGACGAGGTATCCATCGGGGAGGTGCAGGTGGGCCAAGAGTGCCAGGTGACGGTGGACGCGCTGCCGGGCAAAACGCTCCGGGGGCAGGTGGCGCGCATCGCCCCCATGTCTACCGCAGAGGCCGGCGGTACCAACTATACCGTCATCGTGGAACTGTTGGACAAGGACCCGGCCCTGCGGTGGGGCATGACGGCGTATGTGGACATTCCGGTCAAGTGATTCGTCATACGTCAACACGTCATACGTCAACACGCCAAACGTGACGAATGACGACTGACGGATGACGTTTGACGCCTGACGCATTACGAGGGACATCAACATGAACAACGACATGGTCGTACAGACCCGCGAACTGACCCGCGTCTTTGGCGACGGGGACCGGGTGGTGGCGTTGGACCACGTGACACTGGATGTGCCGCGCGGCCAGTTCATGGCCGTAATGGGACCATCCGGCAGCGGCAAGTCCACCCTGCTGCACCTGCTGGGCGCGTTGGACCGGCCCTCGTCCGGCCAGGTCATCATCAACGACCAAGACCTGACCGGCGTCAAGAACCTGGACGCTTTTCGGTCCCGCACGGTGGGCTTTGTGTTCCAGATGCACAACCTCATCCCCACGCTCACGGCACGGGAGAACGTCGAGGTGCCCATGCACGAGCAAAAGCGGAGCGGCCGAGATCGCAGTCAGCGAGCGCAAGAGTTGCTGGAGCTGGTGGGCCTGGCCGGCCGGGTAGATTTTCTGCCCAATCAGTTGAGCGGCGGCGAGCGGCAGCGTGTGGCGATTGCCCGGTCACTGGCGAACGAGCCGGCCATCGTCCTGGCCGACGAGCCCACCGGCAACCTGGACTCGGTCAGCGGCGAAGAGATCGTGCGGCTGTTCCAGCAGTTGAACCAGGACCAGGGCGTGACCATCATCCTGGTGACGCACGACCCGGCCGTGGCCCGGATGACCCGCCGCGTGGTCACGCTGCGCGACGGGCGGGTGCATCGCGACGAACTCGTCGCCAGCCCGTTCATGGAGGATTTGCGCGATTTCAAGTCGTCCGGGCTGGGCAAGGCATTGCTGACCGGCGACGTGCCGGCCGAGTTGACGGACCTGGGAGACGGTCTCGCGGCTGAGGCGCTGCGCGAGTTGCTGGCCCAGGTATAGGAGAAGAGAGATGTCAGACCCAGAGATTTCCTATTTCGCGTTGCAGGCCTACGTGGGCACTACCAAGCACATGGGGGGCCTGGAGACCACTCAAGAACTCGTCGAGCTATGCCACATCGGCCGGGACTCGTATGTGCTGGACGTAGGCTGCGGCGTCGGCGCCACGGCTTGCTACCTGGTGAAAACCCACGGCTGCCGCGTGGTGGGCGTGGACGCCAGCGAAGCGATGGTCGCCCGGTCCAACGAGCGGGCGCAGCAGGAAGGCGTGACGGACCGCGTCGAGTTCCGGGTCGCCGATGTTTGCGACCTGCCGTTCGATGATGGGCGGTTTGACGCCGTGCTGGTGGAGTCCGTGCTCACGTTCGTGGCCGACAAGCAGCAGGCGATCCGCGAGTGCGTGCGCGTGACGCGTTGTCCCGAGCTTGTCGAGGGGCGGCCTGGTGGCTATGTGGGGCTGAACGAGCAATACTGGATCCAGACGCCCCCGGCATCGGTGCTGGAGCGAGTGCGGCACACCTTTGAGATTCAGCCCGGCATTCCCATGCTGGAGGGATGGACCGGCTGGATGGAAAACGCCGGCCTGGTTGACGTCGCCGCGCGACCCTATCACTTTGATGCCCGGCGCGAATCCAGCCAGGTCAAACGGTATCGCTTTCGGGACATGTGGCGCATGGCCTATCGCACGGTGTGGTTGTATATGAAAAGCCCGGACTTTCGCCGGTACATGGCCGGGCGCAAGTACCGCCCCAAAGACCTGTTCGATTACCTGGGGTATGCTCTGTTCATAGGCCGAAAGTAGACGACATGCCCGGCTGGGTGTAGGACAAATTGTCAATTTGTCCTACGATGCTGAGCACCGAAGCATGAAAATGTAGGTCGCGCTATGCGTGCCAATCCGACTACTCACGAGGGAGCCAGATGAGCCAGAAAATCACCCCCGAAACGCGACGCGCCATCGTCAAGTGGATCGTCCAATCTGCCCTGGGCATGGTGGGCTATGGCCTGGTTCTGTTCCTGGTGGCCGGCACGGTGAACTGGGTCTGGGGCTGGGTCCTGCTGGGCGTGATCACGGCCTTTATGGCGGCCCATCCCCTGATCCTGGTACCCATCAACCCCGAACTGCTTGCTCAACGTGAAAGAGGTATCCTGGAACCCGGCGTCAAGACCTGGGACCGGTGGATCTCGGCCCTGGCTGCCGGCGTGTTCCCCATGGCCTCGTGGGTGGTGGCCGGGTTGGACGTGCGCTGGCAGTGGACCGGCCCGGTCCCGCTGCCCTATCACCTGGGCGGGCTCCTGGTCATGGTGCTGGGATTCGCGCTGTTCCTGTGGGCTATGGCGTCCAACACGTTCTTTGCTGAAGGGATCCGCATCCAGGAGGAACGAGGACATACCGTGGCGGCGGGCGCCCCGTATCGCGCTGTGCGTCACCCGGGCTACGTCGGCGCGATCCTGTCCCAACTCGCCACGCCGTTCCTGCTCGGCTCGCCGTGGGCCATGATCCCTAGTGTGGCCTCAGCGGCACTGTATGTGGTGCGCACCTACCTGGAAGACAAGACGCTACGGGCGGAACTGCCGGGCTACAAAGAGTACGCGCAGCAGACTCGCTATCGCCTGCTGCCCGGCGTGTGGTAGCCGGTGGCACGGGCCACCAGAAAGGAGCAGGGCGATGACCAAACTGGTCGATGAGATCAAGACCGATCTGGGCTTTATCCGATCACACACGTTGCAACCCCGGTGGTTCAAGGTCTTGAAGATCCTGATCGTGTTGGGGTTCCCGGTAGGCTATGCCCTTCTGTTTGGGTTAGCCAAGACCGTGCTGTTCGTCGTGGTCTTTTTCCTACTGAGCGCCCTCGTCCACATGGTCTATCGGGCCAAGACCAACAAGTGGAAGCAAAGCTGGCTCGATTTCGTGGTCGTCGAAAAGAATGGCGAGGCCAAAGCCGAGAGGATAGGAAAATACTACTATACAGCGGTCGTGGTCAACGCCATCGTGGCTTTGGCAATTAGCCAACTGCTGGTCTGAAAAGCTCGCATTGACCCAAGCAATTGGCGCGTCCAGAGGTGGACTCGTGATCCTCAAAAACATCCTGCATCGCAAGGTCCGCAGCCTGCTCACCGTCGTCGGCATTGGCCTGGGCGTGATGGTGGTGGTGGCGCTGGGCGGCATCGGCGACGGGCTGGTGGCCGGCTACAGCGGCGTCGTCACCGGCTCGGGCAACGACCTGATGCTCATCCAGGCCGATGCCTATGACATCACCACGAGCAACTTTGGCGAAGAAATCGCCGCGCAGGTCGCCACGGTCCCCGGCGTACGCGCGGTGGCCCGGATGCTGGTGAACTTTGTCTCCACCGAAGGCCTGCCGTACGTCGTTGTCTTTGGCTATGACCCGAACGAGTACGCCATGGAGCATTTCAAGATCATCGAAGGGCACACGCTATCGGCCGGCGGGGGCCGGCGCGGCAAAGAGATCCTCCTGGGTAAATCGTCGGCCGAGCACCTGGACAAGCAGGTGGGCGATACGATTCGCCTGTTCGAGAGCACCTATCGCGTGGTAGGCATCTATGAGACCGGCGTGGGCCTGGAAGATGGCGGCGCGGTGATGACGCTGGACGAGGCCCAGAAACTCTTTCAGAAACCCCGCAAGGTGAGCGGCATCGGCGTCAAGGTCAAGCACATCGAGGAGCTGGAAGTGGTCCAGGAGCGGATCCGGCGGCGGTTCTCGGACGTGTCTGTCTCGGCGGCCGGCGACTTTGCCAGCCAGCAGCAAGCGCTGACCCTGGTCAAAGGCATGGCCTGGGCCATCTCTTTCCTGGCCGTGATCATTGGCGGCGTGGGGATGATGAACACCGTGCTCATGAGCGTGTTCGAGCGCACGCGCGAGATCGGCGTGCTGCGGGCGCTGGGCTGGCGGCGCGGCCGGGTGCTGCGGATGATCCTGGGTGAGTCGCTGCTGTTGAGCGCGGTGGGCGGGCTGTTTGGCTTTGCCCTGGGCTATGGCGTGCTGATCCTGCTGGCCGAGGCGCCGGCCACCGGTTCTCTGATCCAGGCCACGTTCTCGCCGGACCTGGTGGTGCAGACGTTGCTGGTCATCGGGGGGTTGGGGGTGATGGCCGGGGCCTACCCGGCCTGGCGGGCCTCACAACTCACGCCCCTGGAGGCGCTGCGCTACGAGGGCGGTCAGGGCGATGGCTTTCGCCTGCCTTTTGGCGGCATGATCCTGCGCAGCCTGTTTCGCCGCCGGACCCGCACGATCCTGACGCTGCTGGGCGTGGGGCTGGGCATCGCCACCATTGTGGCCCTGGGCGGCATCACCGAGGGCTTTATCACCCAGTTTACCGATGCGTTCAGCAAGGGTGGCACCGATCTGGTGGCCCGCGAGGCGGACGTGGCGGACACGAGCCTCAGCACCATCGACGAGCGCATCGGGCAGCGCATCGCCGCCATGCCCCAGGTGTCCAACGTGAGCGGCATGATCTTTGGCATGGTCAGCTCGGAGGAACTGCCCATGTTCATCGTCACCGGCTATCACCCCAACGAATATGCCATCCAAACGCTCAGCATCATCGAAGGACAGAGCCTGCGGGGCAGCCGAGAGCTGTTGATCAGCCGCAGTTCGGCCGACAGCCTCAAAAAGGGCGTGGGCGACCGCTTGCGGCTCATGGATACCATGTTCCGCATCGTGGGCATCTATGAGGGCGGCGGCCCGTTTGAGGCCGGCGGCGGCGTCATCTCTCTACGCGACGCCCAGACCATCTTTGGCCGGCCCCGCCAGGTGAGCATGTATATGATCAAGCTGCGCGACCCGGCCCAGGCTGATGCTGCTATTGCCGAAATCAGCCAACGCTTTCCCAAGGTCTCGGTGTCCAGGAGCGCCGAGTTTGTGGAAAAGATGCCGGACATGGAGAGCATGAACGCCATGATGGGCGCCATCTATTTCCTGGCTATCCTGGTGGGCGGCGTGAGCATGATGAACACCGTGCTCATGAGCGTGTTCGAGCGGACGAGGGAGATTGGCACGCTGCGGGCGCTGGGCTGGCGGCGGCGCCGAGTGCTGTGGATGATCTTGCGAGAGGCGGTGCTGCTGTCGTTGTTCAGCGGCGCGGCCGGCGTGCTGTTGGGGATGGGCCTGGCCTGGCTGGCCGGCCAGGCGCCGATGGTGGGCGGCTTTATCCAGCCGGCCTACTCGGTCGAGTTGTTCGTGCAGGTGGGGGTGGTGGCGATAGTGCTGGGCGTAATCGCCGGGCTGTATCCGGCCTGGTGGGCCAGCAACCTGAACCCGCTGGAGGCGCTGCGGTACGAGTGAGCGACTGAAGGTTGATGCAAAGCCGGCGTATCTATGGGTGGACGATTACCACGATGGCCCGGCTTCCAACCGGAACCCGTGACCGCGCACCGTGGTGATAAACTCCCGGTCGCTATGTTGGGCCAGGCGATCGCGCAGGCGCCGCACCAGGGCATCGACGGCCTGCTCTGTCACGCCCTCTTTCATGGCCCCGGGCCACACGGTAGACACGATGCTGTCGCGGCTGCACACCTTGCCGGCGTTTTCGTAGAGCAAATAGAGCAGGCGATACTGTGCCGCTGACAGGGGTGGGTCCAATTCCTCGCTCTCGACCCACACCCGGCGACTGTCGGGGTCCAGCAGCAGCCCGGGCACGCGCTCGCGCACCAGCCGGATGGGCGCTGTGGCCTCACTGTCCACGAACAGCAGCCGAAAGCCCAGGGCGATTTGCAGGTCATCACCATCCTGGAGTGTCCGGGGGGCGATGAGCGGCTCGCCATTGACAAAGGTGCCGTTCTTGCTGCCCAGGTCTTCCACTACATAACTGCCCTCGACCCGGCGAATGCGCGCGTGTTCGCGGGATACCTGGCGGTCGTTCAACCGGATGGCGGCCGTGCTGCCGCGCCCAATGAGCATCTCTGGCTGGTCCAGTTGCCATTCTTGGGGTTGGCCTTCGGTTTCGCACAATACCAGCATGGCTGCTTCTTTGCTGGGCATACGCTATATCCCTCCTTGTAGCCGATTGCCCTTGACAGCAGACATCGAATCGGCTAGACTATCGCCAGTTAATGCATGACTCGAAGAATACGACCAAAGGACGTCGATGGATCAGTTGCTGCAACCGGGCACAATCCTGCGTGATCGATATCAAGTCATCGCCCTGGTGGGGCAAGGTGGCATGGGCGCGGTGTACCAGGCCGAAGATGTTCGCCTGGAGGGGCGCCGGTGCGCCCTCAAAGAGGTGCAGCCGGTGCCAGGGGCTTCTGAACGCGCGCTGGCCCAGGCCCAGGAGCAGTTCCGGCAAGAGGCCAGCACCCTGGCCCGCCTGGATCACCCCAATTTGCCCAAGGTCTCGGACTATTTTTCCCACGAGGAACGCGATTATCTGATCATGGACTTTGTGGCCGGCCAGGACCTAAAAGCGCTGGTGGACGAAGCCCATGCCAAGGGACGGTTTCTCTCCGAGCAGCGCGTGCTGGGCTGGATCAGCCAGGTCTGCGATGCGCTATCCTATCTGCATAGCCAGGAATCGCCCATCCTGCATCGCGACATCAAGCCCGCCAACATCCGGCTCACCCCGCAGGGGGTCATCAAGCTGGTCGATTTCGGCCTGGTCAAGCCGATGGATGCCGATGACCCCAATACCATCTCGGTGGTGCGCGGGCTGGGCACGTTGCCCTACACGCCCCTGGAGCAGTATAGCGGCGGGGCCGGCCACACCGATGCCCGATCCGATATCTATTCCCTGGGGGCCACGCTCTATCACCTGCTCACGGGCCGCCGGCCGGCCAATGCCCAGGAGCGCTTTTTGAATCCGCAGGTGCTCAAGCTGCCACGCGAGATCAACCCGGCCATTTCAGCGCGGACGGAGGACTGTATCCTGTGGGCCATGGCCATGCACCCCGATCGCCGGCCACCGTCGGTGGAAGAGCTGCGCCGGGCCTTGTTCTCTACCGAGGAGCGCGCGCGTTTCACCTCCATGATGCCAGTCGATCACGGCGAGCCGGCCCTGGGCCCGGCGTTGCAGTCGAACATGTGGCTGGTGATGCTGATCACGGTGCTGTTTATCGCCGCCGCCGCCCTCACCGTGACCGGGATTCAACTCCAGCCTGTCACCCCCACCGGCCCCACCCCCATTGTCACTACCACGCGCGTGCCCACGCGTCCCATTCCCTCCGTAGCCCCCTAACCTGGATAAAGCCGCTTTGCTAATGAACCAGAGCCAATCAGGTTGATGCTGGCTATCGCTTGGGAAATTCTTGCTCGTCGTACACGAATTTCACTGGTTAGGCCCTAGGCGTGCCGACGCTGGCCGCCGTTAACGCGTTCCCAGAGCAGCGGCCCCAGGGCCACCAGCCCACATACAAAAGCCACCGCCGGCGCTTCCCATCGATCTCCCAGAACCGAGCCCAGGGTATCGCGTAGCCAGGGTAATTGCCCCGGGCGCAGCAGCCCGAGCACGTACAGGATGTACCCGCCCAGGCCCCAGGCCAGGGCCAACAGCACAAAGCGTACCTGTGTGTTGAACAGGCGCACCTGGCCCCGGCAAAGCAGAAAAGTGACCACCCCGGCCAATAGCACACTGCCGCTGGCTAGCAGTAGGTCGCCCAGGTCAGCCGGGCGCGTTTCGCCGGACACCGGCCCAATGGGCACCGTGCTGGTGGGCGTGCTGGTGGGCGAGGGCGTGATAGCCGGCGGCGTGACCGTGGTGGTGAATACCACGGTGGGCGATGGCGTGGGCGTGGGCCGGTAGACGGTGATCCGCAGTTCTTCTGATTTGATAGCCGCGCCGCTGGCGGCACTGATGGACAGCAGCCCCTCGCGTTCGGCCAAAAAGGTGGCTTCTACCAGGCCGTTTTGCGTCGTGCCCACCTGGGGCGGCAGATAGATGGCGTCAGTGGGATAGGCCAGACTGAACACTACCCGGGTGCCGTCGGGCACAGGCTGGCCGTTGCGGTCCACGATGACGCCAGCGCGCACCCGGATCGTATCCATGAGCATGATCTGCTGAGGGTCTTGCGGTTCGACCAAGGTGATCTGGATCAGTTGCTCCGGGTCCGGTTCGAGCTGGGTGCTCAGGTCATAGTGGATCCCGTCCACATCGACCGGCGACGCGCCGCGCGGCTGGAACTCGCTAAACAAGGCCCGCGCCGAGGCTTCGATAAACGGCGAGATCTTGCTGTATATGCCAAAAAAGGCGCTCAACTTGCTGATCTCGGTGGCATCCAGATAATACGGCGCATTGTAGGCCAGCACTACCACGCGTTTGCCCTGCAAAAGGCTGGCGCGCTCGGCCAGAAAACGTTTAACCGCCTCCGAGCTGGGCACGCCGATGGGATTGACGTCGAGCATGGCAAAGATCACCCAGTCGGCGCGGGTGAGCAGGTTGTCCATCGCGGTGCGTTCTTCTTCGGTTTCCAGCTGGTCGTCCAGGTACAGCAGCAGGTGTGACAGGCTGACGCTGTTGATACGCGCCGGGTCCACCTGGCCGGTGGTGGATGGCCCATAGAATTGCAGTATGGTGTCTTGCAGTCCAGTGAGGGGCAGCGGCTCAAAAGTGGGACAGTCGTCTTCAAAGCACTCCCGGGCCGGCCGCGCATCCACAAAGATGAGGATGTCGTCTTCTTTGGCGGGGGGATTGGGCAGCCGGGTCTTGAGTTCTTCCAGCCGGGGATAGACCAGGGTGATGGCCTGGCGAGCCATGCTATACACATCGCCCTGGCTGCGGCCCACCTGTTGTTTCGCCAGATCGGCGTTCACCTGCACGGAGGCAAGCGACGCGTCCGGGTACAGCTCTCGCTTCAGGGTGAGGATACGGCGCACCGAGGCGTCTACTTGCGCCTTGAACGCCGGGTCCAACCGGTATTCCTCGCCAAAGTATTCGATGACCTCCTGGGTGTTTTGCAGTTGCTCGCTCCAGCTTGTAGTCAGGCCAAACTCGGAGAGGAGCAGCACGTCGTTCCCGGCCAGAAAGGCCTCTTTGGCAACCTGTTTGTGGGGAAAGCTCTTTTCCGTGGGGTCGTAATAGCGGCGCACGGCGCGCACGCCCAAGGCGTCACTGACGATGACGCCTTCTTTGCGCCAGGTGGCAAACTCGGGCAAGGCCATGAGGGTTTTCATGCCATCGGGGTCAAAGCTGATGGGCCGGGTAAGCTGGCTCACGTTGCCCTGAAAGACCCGGTAGCGAATGTGGGAGGACATGAGGGCATCGGTGGTGGCGTGCGAGTCACCCTGGGTGACGGCGAAAAAGGGGATCAACTCCATCTCGCGCAGTTCGGCCAGGGATTTTTCGACGGTGGCGACTTCTTCGTCGGGGCTGCGGTCGCTGCCGCCGTGGCCGGGGAAATGCTTGGCGACGGTGGCGACCCGGCCGCTGGAGCCCCAATGCACGCCCCGGATGTAGGCCCGGCCCAGCTCGCCCACCCAGCGCGGGTCACCGCCAAAGGTGCGCGTGCCCATGTCGCCTTGCAGGCCGGGACGCGGCCGCTCCAGCACGTCTATCGAGGGGCCTAGCAGCAGGTTCACGCCCAGGGCGCGCAATTCCTGGCCCACGATCTCGCCCACCTTTTCGGCGTTCGCTTCGCTCCAGGTGGCGCCGATGGCCATGTTGCTGGGCAGTGAGGTCATGCCGCCGCGGATCCGGGTATAGGGAAAGCCATCGCCTTCCTGGTCTACAGCGACCAGGAGGGGGACATACACCCCGCTGCGGCCCTTTTCTTGACTGGCCGCTTCAGCCAGCGCTTGCAGGTCGTTGGACAGGATGGCGACCTGTTGGGGGGTATCGGCGTCGTTGAGAAAGTTGCGGTTGCTGGCCAGGAGCACCACACCGCCCACCCGGTACTGCTGGATCAACTTGGCGATGTCGGATTTGGGGCCGGCATCGCTGCCCGGAAACGTAACCAGGAATAGTTGGCCCACCTTTTCTTCTACGGTGAGTTGGGCCATGAGCTGATCCACCGGGTCGGACTGACCCATGACCAGCGGGGTGATGGGGGTCAACACGAGTATCAGCACCAGCAGCAGGGCCGGTATGGTGAATGCAGCGCGATGGCGCATGAGAGCCAACCTCCAGGGTTCGCACGACCTGGGTACATGATACACCAAAAGCCCGCGGCTGGCAAGCGAGGGCGCGCGCCGCGTCGCGCAGGCCTTTACAGGCCGGGGCAAATCTGGTACACTGGATACGTATCCGATGATCGAAACCTTCAAGGAGCCCGCGTCGTGAACCAATCGCGTGCCTTCGCCACCAGCCTACGCGCCTTGGGCCACCCGGTCACACTGGCTGCTATCAGCCTGCTCCTGCTCAACGACCACGTGCTGAAGGCGACCGTGCCGTCTGTCCTCACCGGCAAGCTGAGCGACCTGGCCGGCCTGTTCTTTTTCCCCTTCCTGCTGGCGGCGCTCCTCAGCCTGCCCCTGGACCGGCTGCGCGTGCGCCCACGTCACACGGCCGCCCTGGCCTTTGGCGTTACCCTGGCCTGGTTTGTGCTGATCAAGACCGTGCCGCCGGCCAACGCCCTGATGGTGGATGCCCTCTCGCACGTGCTGGGCGCGCCGGCCCAGATCGTGCTGGACCCCACGGACCTGCTGGCGCTGTTGGCGCTGGTGCCGGCGTGGCTGCTGTGGGTGCAACTGGAACGGACGCCGCCCCCCCGGCGGCTGCGCCCGGCCGACCTCCTGGCCCTGGGGCTGGCCGCCCTGGCGACGGTTGCGACGCCGCCGTGTCCATCCCCCGTTTGTATAGCACGCCTGGTGGTTTTCGAGCAAAGCGTCTACGTTGGCGTTGCCCCCTACAATTTCAACTACGACAGGTACGATACGACGATATCCGCGATCCTCCGCAGCGACGACGGCGGGCGAACATGGACCTATAACCCGCTCAAGCCGGCGGATCTACCCACCGAGGTGGCCCGGCAATTTGAACAATCTATTCGGTTGCCACTCGTTGTTTGTGATCCTGAAAATCCACAAACCTGCTATCGCATCACCGGCGCAGAGCAGGTGGATGGCTCGACGGATGGTGGCCAGACCTGGCAGGTGGCCTGGCAGGTGCCGCAGGGCCGGCGGAAATTCATGGAACTCGCCATCGCCAGGGGCGCGGTACAGTGTAAACAGTCGCTCGATATCGGCCCTTACGACTTGGCTTTTCACTCTCAGAACGGGACAACCACTCTACTAGTAGCTTCCGGCAATGAGGGGATCGTGGTGCGGACACCAGATGGGACTTGGCAGAGGTATGCGGTGTCTTTTGCGTATCCAACACCCTACAAGATTGAGGATTGGAGGCTAGGGTATTCTTTTCTGCTTGAACTTCTGCTCTATGAGATCGGCTGCTCGTTGGGCATGGCAGTTCTCATATGGTTGGCTCTCTGCATCCTGGGATGGTCAATCATCTTGTCGCGAATGCATATCTCGCTTGGACGCTCGCTTCGGTGGGTTCTTGCACCGATCCTCCTAGCAGTAGGTCTCTGGGTATTGAGCAGCCTGCTGGTGTACATGTTCGATCCATCCCCGGAGAATAACAAGCGGGTGGATGTGCTCGTGACGCTGGTGCTTTTGATCCCGGCACTTGTGCCCGTCGGCCCAGTGATCATCTGGCATCGTGTGGCGAGTAAATCATCTCGGAGCAGGCCAGCCCGCCGAGCCGCGCTGGCCTGCTTCCTCGCCGCCGCCGGCATTTTTCCCCTGGCCTGGCTGCCCTTCCCCCTGTGGGCCTTGGGCCTCATTCCGGTCTATGAGATGGCGTTGGCACTCTCGGTGCTTATTGGCATTGTAGTGCTGGTCTGCGGCGCGTATGCCGTGCGGCGGTTGAGCCGCCGGGCCGTGGCGCCGGTTGAAGCAAACGGATCGGACGATTCCCCTCAACAGACAGGAGCGCAAACATGATACGCAAGCTCGTGCACGGGCGCAACGAAGAGGTCACGCGGCTGGAAGGGTTCAGCGACGCCGTGTTTGCCTTCGCCATGACCCTGCTGGTCGTGTCGCTGGAAGCACCGGCCACGTTCAATGACCTGCTAGGCGACATTCGGGGCTTTTTCGCCTTTAGCCTCTGCTTTGGTTTGCTGGTACTCATCTGGTACTGGCACTATACTTTTTTTCGACGCTACGACCTGCCTACCAAGCCGGCTCTCGTCATCCTGAACGCGGTCCTGCTGTTCGTGGTGCTCCTGTACGTCTATCCCCTCAGGTTCCTGTTCACCTACCTGGTGGACGAGTTCGCCGAGTTTGCCAACGACGTGAGCTTGCCAGACGGCACGGTAGTCTCGCCCATCACCCCGGAGCAAGTACCACTGTTGATGGTGGTCTATGGGATCGGCTTTATAGCGGTGTCACTGACCTTTGCGCTACTCTACTACTATGCCTACACCAAGCGCGGCGAGCTAGAGTTGAGCACAGTCGAGATTCACGACACACGGGACAGTATACAAGCCCAACTCATCAATGCCGGGGTGGGGGTCGTGTCGATGGTTATTGCGCTGATCGGGGGGCCGGCCATGGCCAATCTGGCCGGGTGGGCCTATATCTATTTGTTGATGCCGCTGCAAATTGCACACGGTTGGGCGATGGGCCGGCGCAAGAGCCGGCTTCAGCAAGATCAGGGGTCATAGACTGGGGAAAGTTAGAGGTGCCGGCCTGGTGCCGGCATGACCGGGCGCTAGACGTCTCGCAGGCGCAAACCCACCGGGCAGTGATCGCTGCCCGGTACGTCTGCCTGGATGCAGGCATCCACCACCCGGCTCAATAGCTCGGCTGCCACAAAGAAATAGTCGATCCGCCAGCCCACGTTGCGCTCCCGGGCGCGGGTAGGCATGGACCACCAGGTATATTGCTCGGCCAGGTCGGGATAAAGATGGCGAAACGTATCCACGTACCCGTCTGCCACCACCTGATCCAGCCAGGCGCGTTCCTCGGGCAAAAAACCGGTGGTCTTTTGATTGGACTTGGGGTGCGCCAGGTCGATCTCCTGGTGGGCCGTGTTCACGTCGCCGCAAAAGACCACGGCGTGGCCCTGGGCGCGCAACTGCTGGCATTTGCGCAGGAACGCCTTGTAAAAGGCCAGCTTGAAGGGCACGCGACTGTGGTCGCGGCTGCCGTTGGGAAAGTAGCAGTTGATGAGGGTGAACGTGAGGTACCGGGCCACGATCGTGCGGCCTTCCTGGTCGAACGGTTCTACGCCCAGGCCAAACTGCACGTCAAGCGGCTCGGCTTTGGTGAGCAGCCCGGTGCCGCTGTACCCCTGCCGGGCGCGCGAGGCATTCCAGTAGCCGTGATACCCGGCCGGTTGGGCCATTTCGGGCGCCAACTGGGATTCGGCGGCCCGGGTCTCTTGCAGGCAGACGATGTCTGGCGCAGTCTCGTCCAGCCAGGTCAAAAAGCCCTTTTTGTGAATGGCTCGCGCGCCGTTGACGTTCCACGAGAGCAGGGTGATGGTGTCGGGCATGGCTCCCCTCTAGCGTAAATTATGTGCAACCCAGTGGCAAATCGTTATCCAGGTCCAAAATCTGAACTTTACCAACTGTAAAACGCCGCGCCTGTGGTATCATAGGTCTGTCCCACGAACAAGCATCCCCCAAGGAGGACTGACCATGCAAATGCCACCAGCGAGCATCTATGTGCCAACCGTGCCGAGTGTGATGGGGCCGGCAGAACGCTATGCGCCAACGTACGTCACAACTGGGGCGTATCCCCAGATGTCGCCTACGTCGGGGCCGCCGCACTGGCCGGCCAGTGGGGGATCCTGGTCCCTGGTCTCTTTCAATCCGGCCACGGCCCCGGTGGTGCGAGTGAACGGCCTGTGGCTGTTGCCGGAGACCGTGCAGGCCCAGCCGCAGGCACCCTGGTCCCGTTCCCCCCTGACCATCGCCCGGGCCGCTGTGGACCGGGGCCGGCGGCGGATGACTGCCCTGCGATGGGGTCTGCTGACACAGCACGCCCTCCTGGTCGCCTGCGGCGAGTTCGCGCACGAGATCGGCCTACTGCAGAAACTGAGTCAGGTGCCGATCCCGCACACGCAGTGTCCTGTGGAGAAGAGCGTCGAGCATACGCCGCAAGCCAAAGTGCTGACGTTTCTCCTGGGCATCCTGACTGGTATCAAGCATCTGAAAGATCTGAACGAGGGCCCGCATCCGCTGGCCCACGATTGGGCAGCCATCAGGGCCTGGGGCTTGGTGGCCCTGGCCCACTATACCAATGTCAGCCGCACTTTGGCGGCCTGTGACGAGGATACCGTAGCCACCATCATCCAGGTCTTGCAGGAGGTGTCCCAGCCGTTCATTGACCAGGAAGTCCAGCGAGTGCTGCAACAGGACCAACCTTTGCTCATCGACCTAGACCTGGCCCCGCGCCGGGTGAGTAACACCAGTACCACCTTCCCCGGCGCCGAGTTCGGCTGGCAGGGTGATCAGGTCGGCTTGGGCTATGATGCCGCGCTGGTGGCTTTGACCAGCCCCACCTACGGGCGCTTGTTCCTGGCCGGGTTTCACCATCCGCGCCATACCGTCTCCTTGCCGCGGTTACAGAAAATGGTGCGGGCCGCTGAAGCACGGCTGGGCCGACGACCACGCCGGCGCCCGAAGTTAGTCGCCCAACGAATGCAGGCCCTGCAGCAGACCATCCAGCAACAACAGGAGTGGTGGGACGCCCAACTGCAGCGCCAGCGGGACCTCCAGGCGCAACTGGCAACCTTGCCGAGCACCGTGGCGCAACTCCAAGACGAAGTGGCGACGCTGACCGCCGCTTACCAGGTCCAAGGACGGGCGGAAAAGCCCCACAGTCAGTTGGCCCAGGCCCGGCGGCGGCTGGCCAGCGCTCAGAAAAAGCTGCGCCGGGTCCCGCAGCAACTCCAGCAAGCGCAGCAGGCCGCCGCCACACATCAGCAGCGGCTGGCCCAGCTCCAGACTGAATACGAGGCCCTGCGCGCGCATCTGCAACAGTTGCGCGCCGACAACGAGCAGAATCCACAGCCGGTGACCATCATCTTGCGCCTGGATGCTGGCTTTGGCAGCGGCGCCAACCTGACCTGGCTGATCGAGATGGGCTACATCGTCGTGCGCCGCATGGCGGCACAAATGATCGTACGTAACGTACTACAGGTTGAGGATAGACCTGTAAGGTCAGCCGACTTACCGAAAAGGGAAACCTGGCGGGACAATAGCATGTCGGAAAAGGGGCGAACTGGGAA
>JAHJIN010000489.1 GCA_018823415.1 Chloroflexota bacterium
CACCACCAGGCTGCCGGCATAGGCTAGGGTCAGGACCAGGTAAGGTGATGGCCCTACCCGCCACCACAACAGCCCCCACGCCCCGGCCGTCACCAGCTCGACCGCCCCGGCCCACCGGGGCGTCGGGCTGCCGCACAGCCGGTCGATGACCGGCCGCAGTACCCGGCCCATTGCCAGCCCCGCCAGTACGAGCACTCCCCCATATAGCCACCACAGTCCATCCAGTGCCATTCCGTCCCTCCGCCTATTGGATCTCGCGCACCCGGGCCACCACCGGCTGCACGCCATCGGGGCGAAACCAGGCCCCGCGCTCCCACCGCTCGTCGTGGCCGCCCATCTCGCGGTTCGCCAGCAGCCAGGGGCAATAGGCCAGCAGATAGCCCGGCCGGCGTGCCAGCCAGCGAAACGCCGCCGCCGTCCACATCGCCTGCAGCTCGGTCGTGCGCCGATAGTCCGTATCCCATCGGGCATCGCCCGAGTACAGGCCGCCCTCGGTGCAGATGATGGGCAGCTCGGCACCCAGGGTCGCCCGTGCCACGGCCGCGTACCGGGTGAACCGGGCAAAGCCATCCAGGTCCCCAGTGTAGTTGCCCGGCTCCCCCAGGGTATAGTTGTGGCAGGCAATCCAGGTGTAGCCCGCCACGGCCGGCGCCCGCGCCAGCAGGCCCGCCAGCACCGCCCGCAAAAAGTCCACGTCGTTCTCTGACCCGGCCGGGTCCAGTGCCCCTAACCCCGGTAGGCCGCCATAGGCGCGCACCGTCTGCGCCGCCGGGAGCCAGTAGTCCAGGTACTGGGCCGCGTCGTGGCGGCCGGGCACGGCCCACTCGTCGGGCCGATTCGGTTCGTTGTAGAGCTGGAAATACAGCACGCCCTGGGCGCGCAGGTGTTGGACCAGGCTGGCAAGCCGGCCATCGTAGGCGCCCACCGCACCCCCCACACGCACTATGGGCTCGATGCGCTGCCGCCGCAGGGCCGCCAACAAATAGTCGTTCTCGGTCAGGGTATGCCCATCGCCGGGCAAATAGACTATGACCAGGACCCAGTGCAGATGCAGGTCGGCGACCTCGCGCACGAACCGATCCACCTGGTCGGCGCGCTGGGGGCTGAACGGCGCCCAATGGACGCCGCGCCCATTGTCGCCGGCCGGGCGGCGAAAGGCGCTCCCGGCCACGGCGAACGCCGGCGTGGGCGTGGCGACTGGGGTCGGGCTGGGGATTGGCGTGTTGGTGGGCGTGGGGGTGCGCGAGGGGATGACCAACAGGGCCGTGCTCGAATCCTTACTCCCCCCCAAAAGGCCGCCAAAGAGCACGAGCACGACAAAGGCCAGCGCGAGCGGCAGGCCGACCAGGCCCACCAGAACGGCCCGCGCTGGCCAGGGATTGACGCCATAGCTACTCATTGCGATGGATGACGAACCATTGGGCGGCCCAGGCCACGGTGCCCGATTGCACCCCGGGCACATCGTCATAGTAGGCGACGGCCGTCCACATGCCCAGGGTCTCGGTGCCGAACTCGGCCGCGCCGGTGGAGCCGGCGTCCAGTTGATATAGCCCGGCGCTGTCGGTCGTGGCGAGATAGGTCGCCACGACGCCCCCCGGGTCCGTCACGACCACGCGCACCCGCTCGCCGGCCAGGGGCAGCGCGTCCTGGGTAAGCTGGCCGCGCAGGATCTGCGTGGCCTGGCTCACCTGGGGTGCGTGCCAGACCAGGTAAGCATAGTCGCGGCTCAACGTGAGCAGCGGCGGGTTGCTGCTGCCCACCACGAAATCGTTGCGCGGATAATTACCGCTCGTCGGCGGGTCGCCGGGGTAGCGAATCGTCACCTCGTCCACGCCGCTGCCCGGCGCGGTGCCGGGGCCGGCCGTCTGGCCGGCCACCATCTGCCAGGGCGCGGCGAGCGGCGCGTCGGTCAGATACAACCCCTCCCAGGCCCGGAACAACGGGTCCGAGGGCCGCCAGGCCGCCGCGCTGGTATAGCCCGCCCAGGCCCACGTGCCGGCGGCGTCAGTAGTGACCGTGGCGTACTCGTGCGTGGCGGTCGCATCGCTGAACGGCTGCGGCGGGCGCGCCCCAGGCACCGGGATGGCCGCCACGCGCTGGTAGGGTGGGTCGAAGGCCATCTGGCGCACGGCCCCGCCGTCCAGTCCTACTTCCACGATGTCCGAGACGTAGATCAGGCCCACGGACAGAAACACCAGCCGGCCCTGATAGCTGCCCGGCGGCAGGACGACGTCCCCGGTCCACTCGTTGGTCAGGGCCTGGTAGGTCAGCGGCACCGTGGCTGCCGGCAGTACCCCACCGCTGGCCGGATACACGTGGACCGTTGCGTTGCGCGCGGTGCCTGGCAGCGACCGCCCCACCAGGTTGAGCTGGCCGTAGCGGAAATAGCGGCCCTGCACGCGCACGGCGATGCCGGCCACGCCGGGACCGCTGCTGGTGCGCAGACGCACCGTGCCGGACCAGGCCGGCTCGCCGGGCACCCCTGTCGCGGTAGGCGTGGCGGTCGGCGATGCCGTGGGCGTGGCGGTGGGCGTCGCC
>JAHJIN010000490.1 GCA_018823415.1 Chloroflexota bacterium
AATCTGGCAGTGGGCAAGATGGGGGTCAAACGCCAGGTACAAGTGGGCGCGCATGTCTCCGCCCAGGTCGTGCAGGATTCACAAGGTAAGATGTTAAGGTTCAGCCCGTCCAGTGTGTTCGCCGGTCGAGTGCTCCAACTGCGCAGATATGATTATTCGCAACCATTTGAGTGAGAATCATGCCATCCGATGCCGTTTTCCAACGAATCGCATTTGATTGCACAACCGTTACGCTAACCAGTGAAATTCTTGTACAATGAGCAAGAATATCCAAAATCGTCACCCTGGTTGGTTCTGGTTTATCCAGGTTAGGGAGAACCCATGCTGACGGGAATATACCAGTCAGCCGCGATATTGGCGGCGGCCGTCTTGTTCTACATCGCCGACTTCTGGCTCATCCATCACTATGACAAGCTGCGTGCGCACGGCTCCAGCCGCAGTTGGAGCTATACGATCAAGCTGCTCGCGGCGGCCTTGTTCGTGATCGCGCAACCCGTCCTGTGCCCCTGGCTGGGACTGGCTACCGACGCCGCGTGGGGGCTGGTCGTGCAGGCCCTGGGCGCCGGCCTGGTACTGGGGGCATTGGCGCTGCACTGGTGGGCCCGGACGCACCTGGGGCAGTTCTATGGCGAACGCGAGGAACTGCAACCGGGGCAGCACCTGGTCACCAGCGGGCCATACGCCCACATGCGCCACCCCATCTATACCTCGTATTTTGGGCTGACCATTGGGTTGCTCCTGATCAATCCCGCGCTGCCCACGTTATTGGCCGTCTTGTATGCCCTGGTCGATTTTACGCAGGCCACCCGGCGAGAAGAAAAGCTACTCGTCGAGGGTCTGCCTGGCTATGCTGATTACATGGCTCACACTCCCCGTTTCTGTCCCCGACTAACCCCAAGGAGGCAAGAGCAAAGTGGATTGGACTAGTTTTCAAAATTTACCCACGGCCGAGGTCGCCAGCCTGGTGCGGGCGGCCGGTCCCCAGGTATGCGTGTTCCCGGTGAACGGCACCCGGCGCTGGTTCACCCTGACCCACCTGGACGATGACGTCAGCCAGCTATCGCCCGCCGAGTATCTGGACGTAACCGGCCGACAGCACATCGCGGTATATCAAACGCTCTTTGACCACGGCGTAGACACGGTGTTGACGCCGCTGTTTGGCCCCGATCTGCTGGAACGCGGCGAGGCGTACCGGCAACTGGCCCGGCACGGGCTGGTATGGTTCTGCGAGAGCCCCGAATGCCTGGCCTTTTACGACCGGTACCAGGTGCGCGTGCGCGTCTACGGCGATTTTCAGCGGTATCTGCCGGCCCAGGATAGCACGCAACTGACCGCTGCCTATGCCGAGCTGGCCCTGCGCACTGCGCACCATTGTAAGGCACGATTGTTCATCGGCGTGTGCGCCCATGACGCGGCCGAGACCGTGGCCGACATGGGCATTCGGTTCCACCAGGAGCACGGCAAGGCCCCCACCCGGGCCGAGGTCGTCGCCGCCTACTATGGCGAGTACGTGGCGCCGGCCGACCTCTTTATCGGTTTTGCCGACCGGCCGGCGGTGTTCGACATGCCCCTGGTCGACGTCGGGCACACGGATGCGTATTTCACCATTGCCCCGTCGTTGTTCCTGTCCACGCCAAGCCTGCGCGCGATCCTGTACGACCATCTATACGCCCGCCCGGAGGTGGCAGATGCCAGCTATGACCATGTCTCGGTTGCGGACTGGCAAGCCCTGCGCGCGTTCTATGCGCTGAACCAGACCCACGTACTGGGCATAGGCCGCCGCCATCCCAGCGGGGCGTTCTGGACCCCGGTGCCCCAGGTCGTGCCTCAGTCCGGGCTGGGGGACTGAGATGGGTAACAAGGTCATCATCATCGCCGCGCCCAACGACTTTGCGGGCAATGTCAATGTCAGCCATTTCACGCTGCCGCTGGTGCCGGCGTTGGGCGCCGTCGCCCTGGGGTCCTATCTGGCGGCACACGACGTGCCGGTGGAACTCATCGACGTGCAGATGGACTTTGGCTTTGGCCTGACGCTGGCCACCGAGCAGACCGTCTCGCAGCGCGTGGCCCAGTATCTCCAGGCCCAGGCCGACGACATCGCCTGGATTGGCATCTCGCAGCTTTCCAACGCCGGCAGCGGGGTCGCGCTGGCCCAGGAAATCCACGCCGCGCTGCCGAACGTGCCCATCATCCTGGGCGGCTATTTCCCGTCCAGCAATTACCAGTTCCTGCTGGAGAACCATGCCTTTATCACCGCCATAGTCCGTGGCGATGGAGAAGAGGCAGCCCTGGCGATCAGCCGGGCACTGGCCGCCGGCGAGCCTTTTTTAACAGCGTCCATACCCAATCTCGCCTGGCGCGACCAGGGGCAGGTGCGGGCCAATCCGATACAACAGGTAGACCTGTCGAGCCTGCCCATTCTGAATTTTGGGCTCTTGCAGCACCCCAATTCGTACTATCACGCCGGGATCATCACCAGCCGGGGTTGTCCGCAACAGTGCCGGTATTGCCTGGAGCGTTCCATGCGACCAGCCTATGCCCCCTATTCACTGGATTGGATAGAACGCCAACTGGATCACCTGGAATCGGTGCTGGTCCGGGCCGATCGGGTGTTCATCTATGACCCGATCTTTGGGGTGCGACGCGAACACACCCTCCAGATCGCCGAGACGCTGGCCCGCCACCGGCTCCGGTATGGCGCCGAGTGCCGGGTAGATAGCCCCTGGCTGCCCGATGCGATCCCCGAACTCCGCGATTCGGGATTGGAGCTCGTCTTCTGGGGCATCGAATCAGCCAGCCCCGATACGCTGCTGCGGATGGGCAAGGTACGCACGCAGGCGCAGGCCGAACGCTATGTAGAGCTGGCACTGGCAGTATTGGAGGCCTGTTTTGCTAACGATGTCACCTGCATCCTGAGCCTTATGCTGGGTTTTCCCGGCGACACGGAAGAGGACTATCAAGCGTCACTGGCCTTTACGCACCAGGTACGACAGACCTATGCCCGCGTGGCCGGCCGGGTCACGCCGGATAGAGGCCCGGGATACATGTTATTTCCCGTGGTCACCAAGGTGTACGCCGGCACGCCCCTGGCCCAAGAGGTCGGGCTGGAGGCCACCGGACCTTTTGTGGGCGAGACGGTGCTGCTGGACGACGACATGGCTGCGCTGGTGCAGGTCTATCAGACCTCGATTACCGAAAAGGCCGCCCTGACCCCGGTGGCGGTGGAGCGGCTGCTGCATCACGGCGCCTTTTCGATGCAGGCGTTCCTGGCCGACCATCCAGATCTGGTGGATGATCGGGGCGTGGTGCGGCTGGGCGACCGGTTGCACCGGTTGACGGTGGACTATGTAGTGGGGTATGGCCTGTTGAAACTGGACAAGGCCCGGCGATCGGACGCCGCTAACCACGACGAGTAGACCAAGTCTGGAGGTGAGCATGACGACCATGCGTATCGGCAATTTGGTGCAGCGGCTGATCACGGTCCCGGTTCTCGATCCCGACGACGCGCGCCGGCGGCGGCTGCTCAACATCCTGCTGCTGGGCGTCTTGATCAGCCTGGCAATCGGCCTGGTGGTCACGGTATTGTTCGATGTGATGGAACCTGACCCGATCGAAGGCATTCTGGCGCTGTACGTGTCCATCCCGCTGACGTTCCTGGGCGTGGCGATCACCCTGCTGATCAACCATGCCGACCGTCCCTGGGCCGGCCAGTTGGCCAGTGCCCTCTTTTTGCTGCTGCTGCTGATGCTGGCCGCCTTTGTGGATGAGACACGCGAGGTCGTGAACGGCCGCAGCCTGGTATGGTTCGTCATCCCAGTTTTCAGCGCCAGCATCCTGCTGCGCCCGGCGACCAGCTTTGTGCTGGCGGCCGCGAGTTGCCTGACCATTACCGCGCTGGCCCTGCCCGCCCAACTGATGCCCAACCCCTATGCCATGCTGGTCTTTTTTGCGATCGCGCTGATCGCCTGGCTCTCAGCGCGGGGGCTGGAACGCGCGCTGGCCCAGGCCCGGCACCAAGCCCGCGACGCGGCAGACAAGGGGACGGCACTGCAACAGGTGACGGAAGAACTCCAACTCACCGTGAACCGCCAGGCTCGGTTGCTGGAGGTGGTGCAGGAACTCGAGATCCCGGTGATGCCCTTGCTGCCCGGCCTGATCATGCTGCCGCTGGTGGGCCACGTGGACACGCATCGAGCCCAGCAAATCTCCCAAACGCTGCTGAGTAGCATCCACGACCAGCGCGCCCGGGTGGTGATCATGGACCTGACCGGGCTGCAACTGGCCGATAGCGCGATGATCCAATCGCTGGGCCAGATCGCCCAAGGCGCCCGGTTGATGGGCGCCCAGATGATCTTTTCTGGCATCGGGACCGATCTAGCGATCACCCTGGCCGAGCAAAAGATCCGGCTGCCTGGTGCAATGGTGCACGATCTGCTGGCGGCGCTGCAATTGGCCCAGGAATCTCTGGACCTGCCCCGGGCCTGATCAGGCGGCAATGGATGACGCGTGATGACCAATGATGGCACGACCCACCTCAAGACCGATCTCGCCTATGTGCTGGTGGCCCTGGGCAGCACCACCATCTGGTCTGTCCTGAGCGGGTGGCTGCTGTATTTCTACCTGCCGCCGGCCGGCGAGGGCGTCCCGCTGGTGCCGGCGGTGCTTTTTAGCATCGCTTTGTTTGCCAACCGCATCATTGACGCCGTGATCGACCCGCCCATCGGGTATCTGTCTGACCACACCCGCAGCCGATGGGGGCGCCGGCGGCCATTCATGTTGGCCGCCGCGCTGCCGATGCTAGTCTGTTTTGTCTTGCTGTGGACCCCGCCGGTGCCGGGCGAGTCCATCTGGAACCTGATCTATGTGGTGGTGGTGCTGGAACTGTACAATGTGGCCTATAGTTTCCTCCACATCTCTTACGAAGCCCTGTTGCCAGAACTAGCCCCCACCGATCAGCACCGCGTGCGGATATCGGCCTGGAGCGCCGGTTTCCAGATCATCGCCATGATTCTCGGCAGCCTGGCCGGCGTGTTTATCGAGATGTGGGGCTATGCGCGGATGGCCCTGGTCTATGCCGTCGCCATGTTGCCGTTCTTCTACGGACCGATCCTGGTACTGCGAGAACGATCCGAACGCCAGATCGCCCCGGCGCAGCGGCAGGGCTTCTGGCAAAGCCTGGTGCTGACGTGGCGCAACCCGGCCTTTCGCGTCTATACGATCACCTGGGCCTTGTACTGGGCGACGATGACCCTCGTGCCGATCATGATCCCCTTTGTCGCCACCGAGATCTGCCACCTGACCAAGTCCGACGCCGTGTATTTCTATATGGCCTCGGTGCTGGCGTCATTGGTCTGCTACCCACTGATCACTTGGCTGGCCAACCGGCTGGGCAAGTGGATCGTCTACACCGGTTCTTTGCTGGCCTCGGCGGTGGTGCTGAGCATGCTGTTCGTGGTCGGCCCGGGGCTGCCGGGGGGCGTGCCGGTGGCTGTGCAGGGCATCGCCTGGGCCGTGCTGGGGGCCATCGCGGTATCCGGGGCCGTGGTGCTGTCGCCAGCGCTGGCCGCCGAGATCACCGACTATGATGAGCGGCTCACCGGCCAGCGCCGCGAAGGTTCGTACTATGCGGCATGGGGGTTATTGGATAACGTGGTCAGCGGCGCGGCGTCGGCGCTGGTGCCGTTGTTGCTGCTGCTGGGCCGGAGCCAATCCGATCCGCAAGGCCCACTGGGGGTGCGCATGATCGGCGTCGTGGGAGGCGCCCTGATGCTGGCGGCTTTTGTCGTGTTCTGGCGCTACCCTCTCCGCCGGGGTCAAGGCATTGGAGGCTGACATGGTGTTGATGCGCGCAGCCCTTTTTCTGGTCCTGGTGCTCGTGCCGTACGGGATAGAGCAGTACGGCTACTGGCGATTCGTCACCCGGAATCGGGAAAAGGAACAGCACCCGCCCACCCGAACCATCCACGGGTACGGCTGGGCATATGTATGGGACATCACGCACCTGGTCATGCTGGCAGTCGCCGGCTACCGGATCATCGCCCCCGATCAGCCGTGGCCGACCTGGGAATGGATCGGCTGTGGGGTGTTCTGGATCGGCGTGGGCTTGCGGGTGTGGGCACTGCGGGAACTGGGGCCTTTTTACGCGGCGGGGCTGATCATCAAACAAGACCATCAGGTCATCCAGACCGGGCCTTATCGCTACCTGCGGCACCCGCTTCACCTGGGCACGCTGATCCAGATCGTGGGGCTGGCGTTCTTGGCGCCGGTGTGGCTGGCAGTGCCGGCTGTGGGCATCGCGTTTGTGCTGGCCGTCTATCACAGCCGGTCCGAGGATCAGGCCCTATTGCGCCACCTGGGGCCGGCCTATCGCGATTACTATGCCCGGACGTGGGACATGGTGGACCTGATCTTTTGGAAACGCCGGGCCGGCCGCACGTAAGAGGCAGCCGGCCATCTCACCGCGCGCGATCTGGTATGCCGGCCAGCCATCGGCGCATGCTCCGGGGCGACCGCAAGCGCACCACAGTGAGGTGAGCATAGGCCGGTTGCTGGAATAGCAGAGGATACTCGCGGCGCCGCCGGCGATAGGTCTTGAAGGCCCACATCACAATCGAGTCGCGGCTGAACAGGACGCCGCGCCACGTCTCGCGGTTGTCGTTCCACAGCTCTTCTTGCGTGACCACGCGCCGGAGCGTCCGGCGCACCAGTTGCCCCAGCACCACCGGCAGGGCATAGTCCAGCCATACCACGGTATCGGCCCGGCCCCACACGATGTCGCGCACCTTGCTGTAATTGCCGTCCGTGACCCAGGCGTCGCCGGCCAGGGCCTGGGCCGTGCGCTCCCGGAAATCGTCCACTGTGGCCGGGGTCCAGTTTGGTCCCCAATGGATGGCGTCGAGTTCGACGTGGGAAATGCCCAATCGCCGTGCGAGTTGGCCGGCCAGGGTGGTTTTGCCGGACCCGGTGACTCCCACCACCACGATACGCCGGGCCTGGGGAGGCAGGGGAACCGGAACTGCGCTCACGTTCTGGTTATGCGCCATGCTATTTGGATAGAACCGCTACTCTTTGATCAGTTCCAGGTTGCCGCCGCAATCAGGGCAGGTGTGCGGCGCTTGCTTGACTGGAAACGGGTGATAGTTCCTAAGCTTATAGACAAATGTGTACAAGCCTAGTTTATGCCCAACGGCAAGGGGTGAGCTACGCGCCCTCTATCCCTCTGCAACGCGAAGCGTGCGTCGGGGAATGTTTTGCGCACGATCTGGTAAGCCCCGTTGACATCGGCGTTGATCGTGCGGCCATCAGCGGCCTGGAACAGCCCCCGCTGCACCCGCCGCCCGGCGTAGACTTCTTGCTGGCAGGGCGG
>JAHJIN010000491.1 GCA_018823415.1 Chloroflexota bacterium
TCGCGGGCCTGCCGTAGATCCTGAATACCGTTGAGGTCGAAATCTTCCAGCATGTTTTCGCTTCCTGGTCAGACTATGCTGAATAGACGCAGAGAGTTGCACCGGGGTTCCCCATGTCACCCCAAGTTATTGAGAAGATACGAGATACAGATAGAATGATCTGGCCTGTTGCGTCGGCGCACCCAGGCTGCTGTCCTGTGCACCACAGCGAGGGGTAAGATGTACTTTGAGATCGGGTTGCTTTTGTCCACCATTGCCTATCTGGGTTCCCTCCTGGTTGCGTTCTCGCTACGCCCTCGGTTCGAGTACCGGGTTTGTCTATTTGCCCTGGTCGCGCTGTTGGCCTTCCTGGGAAGTATGGCCTTGCTGAT
This sequence comes from Chloroflexota bacterium, assembly GCA_018823415.1. GTDB lineage: Bacteria > Chloroflexota > JAHJIN01 > JAHJIN01 > JAHJIN01 > JAHJIN01. The sequence continues at coordinate 372 of JAHJIN010000491.1, forward strand.
CAGCAAGGCCTCGGCGGCGGACTCCGTACCGTGTGCTGCGGTGGCTGGTGTTGTTTTTCCAGCCATGTGTATCTGGGACTATACGAACCGGCGCAAGAGAGCCGAAGAGATGTGGCAACATCCATCGGGGTTGACCAAGGAGGAGATGCAAGCTGCATTCTCTCTCGGCCATATCTCGTCCGTAACGGGATTCTATGTCGGTGGGGCGATGCTACCTTTGATGGTTTTCAGTCTTTTCATTGGTGTACCGGCCTTGCCCACGTTCGCCATATGGTCCATTGGGGTGCTTTTGCCAGCGGCCGTTCTGGCACGGCGATTTCAACGTCATCTGTTGCGCTCACTTCCAGAGCAGCATATTGCCTCAGGACAAAGGACGCCTTCATGACACACCCGGTCATCGGTTGGGAGCGGGAAACGCCGGTCCACAACCACGTCTTTAACGACTTTTTGAGCGCCCGCGAGGGCCGGCTTTACTTGGAAGACCTGGACCTGGCCCAGCTCCTCGTCGGCGGGCGGCAGGACCAGGGCCTGGGGCGCGTGCTGCCCAGCCCGCTGGAGCTGGTGTATTTGCCCCTGATCCGCCGGCGCATCGGGCAGATGCGCCAGACGTTCGCCGAGGCCATTGCCCAGACCGGCTATGCCGGCCGCTTTTATTACGCCTACGCCAGCAAGGCCAACGAGGCGGAAGAAGTGGTGCGGACCGCGCTGGGGGCCGGGGCGCACCACGAGATGTCGTCCTGGGTGGATGTAGAGATCGTGCGGCTGCTCAAGGCCGCCGGCCACCTGCCGCCGGATCGTCTGGTCATCGCCAATGGGTTCAAGGTAGGCGGGATGGCCTACACCGATGACCTTATCCGGCTCAAGTCCATCCACGACCCGCTGATCCCGGTGGTGGAAGACCTGGCAGAGCTGCCGCCCCTCGTCGAGTCCGGCCTCCCGTTCGACGTGGGCCTGCGGCAAAAGAGCTACGGCCAACACCAGACTCTCGCCGAGATGGACGCGGCCGATTCGCGCTTTGGCCTGCCCTCGGCCCAGCTCTGGCAGGCGGCCGAGGCCATCGCTGCCGCGCCCAACTTGCGCCTCACGCTCTATCACGCGATGATCGGCAGCCAGATCATCAGCGAGCACGAGTTTGTCGCCGGGCTGCGGCCGGCCATCGAGGTCTATGCCCAATTGCGGCAGCGTTACCCGGACCTGCACATCTTTGATTACGGCGGCGGCGTGCCGGTGGCCATGACCCTGAACTTGCAGTTCGACTATTGCGCCTTTGCGCGCCTGCTGCTGACCACGCTGCAAGAGGTCTGCACCCAGTACGGGGTGCCCGTGCCCGACGTCATGGGCGAGATGGGCCGGTACACCGTGGCCGATCACGGCGCGCATTTCTTCAAGGTCGTCACGGTCAAGGAAAACGAGTCTCTGCTGCCCTGGTACGTGATCGATGGCTCTATCATGACCTCGTTCCCGGATACCTGGGCCTTGAGCGAGCATTTCATCGTGCTGCCGCTGAATCACCTGGACCGGCCGTTCCGACGCGTCCGATTAGGCGGCATCACCTGCGACAGCGATGACATCTATCCGCCCAAGCCCAGTCAGTCGCCCCTGTATTTGCCGGTGGACACCCGGGACCTGTACGTGGGCTTTTTTTGCATCGGCGCCTACCAGGAGATGCTGGGCGGGGTAAAGGGGACCAAGCATTGCGTGCTGCCCGAGGCCGTCGAGCTGGTGGTGGACCGGGACGACGACGGGCCGTACCAGTTCCAGGTCATCCCCGGCCAGACGGCCGCCGACGTGATGCACAACCTGGGCTATGTTGTCCCAGAGAACACGGTGTAAAGCATGTCCAAACGTCGCATTAGCGAGACCATGAAACAGCAACTCTGGCGGTCCGTGCTCTCGTATGCCATCTTTCGCCCCGAGAGCGCGCTGGTCCTTGCCGGCACCATCATCTGCGTTGGGCTGTCGCTGATCGACCTGCCCTGGCTGCCCGGCGAGTGGTGGCTGTGGCTCATTTTCGGCCTGATCGGCGAAGCGCTCATCGTGCTGACCACGCTGCGCGACGAGCGGGTGGTCAAGCGCATCATGGACCAGATGTTCCGCCAGGAATTCGACGTCCGCAAGCTGCGCTCGCGCGACCTCCGGGACAAACTGTCCCAGGCCCTGGAATACCGCGACGCCGTTCTCACCGAGATCGACCGTAAACAGGATGCGGTCCTGGATGGCTACCTGACCGACATGGCTCGTGGGTTGGAGGACTGGATCGCCCAGGTCTATCGGCTGGCCCTGGGCCTGGATGCCTACGGGCGCGACACGGTCATCGCCCGGGATATGGAGACGGTGCCCCGGGAGCTGGAAGCGTTTGAAAAGCGCCTGGCCCGGGAACCGGGCAGCGCCGTGCGCCAGGACCTGGAAGAGACGGTCGCCATCAAGCGGTCCCAGTGGAAGACCCTGCAAAACCTGCGGGACACCATGGCCAAGGCCCAGTTACAGCTAGAGAACACGCTCTCGACCATGAGCACCGTTTACACGCAGGTAGTGTTGTTGGGGGCCAAGGACGTGAGCAGCGGCCGGGCCCAGCGCTTGCAGCAAGATATGGCGGAGCAGATCCGCGCCCTGGAAGACATTCGCGCCACCATGGACGAAGTCTACCGGATGTCTGATCAGGGATAATCAAGAACCGGTCATCAGCAGATCGAGCGGATGTAGCGGATTTATTCGCTCAATCTGCTACATCCGCTGACCGAACACGAGTCCCGGCGTGGCTGCATACCACATTGGCCGGGTAGGAGGTACACATGGAGATGGATAGAACCCGGGTCGTATTTTTCATCATCATCGGGTTGGCGTTGTTGGTGGTGTGCGTGGGGGTTTCGGCAACCTTGTTCAGCGGCCTTCTCACGCAGCTTCAGCCGCAGCCGACGGCGGTGGCGGGTCAGACGCCGGCGCCGGGCACGCCGGTGGTTCAGTTGGATTCACCGGAGCCCATCTGGGCCGCCGGCTATGACCCCAAGAACCCCTCGGACAAGCTGCCCACCTATATCTGCGGCGCGGACTCGTTCGGCAGCTATTTCGTCCTGCAGCAGATGCAAATGTCGGGCAAGGACGTGGAGCACGGCTTTCACCTGGGCATCATCCCCTTCCTGCTGGACGACAACCCGGTCTACAACATCTCGGAAGAGCAGCGCACGGCCCTGCTCAACAGCGGTCAGTGGGACTGCCTGCTGACCACGCTGGACTCGGTGGCCCTGACCAGTCCTGGCGTCATCACCGCCATCATCGACGAGAGCGCCGGCGCGGACCAGCTCTGGGCCCGCGATATCAAGACTATTAACGAACTGCGGGGCAAGCGCATCGCCTTTTCCCGGGGCAGCGTGGGCGAGTATTTCGTCTACTATACCCTGTCCATCGCCCGGCTCAACCCGCGCTTTGACGTGACGCTGGTGCCCCAGGACACCGTGGCCGACGCCGTGGCCGCGTTCAATGCCCGGCAGGCCGACGCCGTCGCTGGCTGGGAGCCGGACATCTATGACGCCAAGGATAGCGGCGGGGTCCCCCTGCTTAGTTCCAGCCAGTTGCGCATCGTGGTGGATGTGGTTGTCACGTCGCGTCAGTCGATTGCCAACGAGCCCGATCTGGTACAATCGTTTCACGACGCCTGGTTCGACACCCTGAAGGCGCAAGTGGAGCATTTTGACACTGCTGCCGCCGACATTGCCAAGTGGGGGCACAACGACTGGAGTTATGTCTATCCCGAAAGCGCCACCGCCGACCTGACGGCCTGGCTGGAGAACGTGGCCCAGGCGGATCTGGGCGACAATGCCTTTGTCATGCGCGACCCCACGCCCATCGTCAACCGATTACAGATTGCCCGACGCGTGTGGGCCTCGTCTGGCGCCGAGGTGCCGGCCGACAACGTGGCCGACCTGGTCAACACCGGCTTTGTCCTGCGCTCGGCGACCCAGGCGCGGCTCCAGGCCAACGGCAACCCGATCAACAATACCTTTTCCATCTCGACCAAGCTCGACCTGACCGGCGTCGGCACCGGCGCAGAGGCCGCCACGCTGGCGGTCTTGCCCTGCCGCCGGTTCACCTTTATCCCCGAATCCACCGAGTTGACCCTGGAATCGCGCCGCATCCTGGATGACTGCGCCGTGCCCACGCTCCAGCAAAGCGTGGGGTTGTTCCTGCGCGTCACCGGGTCTGCCGCGTGGCCCGGCCCGCCGGGCACCTACACCAAGGACGAGATCCTCGAATTCGCCCAGGCCCGCGCCCAGTCAGTGGTGGATTACCTGGTGTCCCAGGGCATCGACCGGTCCCGCTTTATCGTCGAGGCCACCCTGCCGGCGGCGGATCACTGGGAGACAGAAGACCCGGAAAAGCAGGCCGAAGACCGCTATGTGGAATTGACCCTGATCACCGTGGGCCGGTAGGAGGAGAAAACGATGCAAGCAAAAAGCGTGCTCCTCACAACCCTATTGCTGGCGGCGGCGGTGAGCCTGTCGGGCTGCACCTGCTGCTGCCTGCCCTCCGGCACCAATGGCGGACCGCCGCCCAACGCGGCCCAGGTAGAGGTCGCCGCCAACACCAGCCTCACGCCCTGGCTGACCCAGGCTGTGGCCGACTTTAACAAGGCTGGCACCAAGACCGCGTCCGGCAAACAGGTGTACGTGATCCTGAATCCCGTGGAAGCCGGCCAGGCCGTGGCCGACATGACCGCCCCCGGCGCGCGCCTGCCGGCCCTGTGGATCCCCGACAGCGAGGTATGGACGGATGTGCTGGCCGATCGGGGCCAGAACAGCTTTCAGGGTGACCGCGTGAGCGTCGCCACCAGCCCGCTGGTCATCGCCATGTGGCGTCCCATCGCCGAATCGCTGGGCTGGCCCGGCCGCGACCTGGGCTGGCTGGACATCGGCAGCTTGGCCGCCGACCCGTCGGCCTGGGCATATTACAGCGGCGGGCAGTTTGGGCCGGCCCTGCGGCTGGGTCACACCCACCCCGGCCTCTCTGGCAGCGGGACCAGCACCCTGCTGGCCGTGGTCCAGGCGGCCGAATCCCAGGCCGACGCCGTCACGACCGAAGAAATCCAGCGGCCTATCGTCCAGGCATCGGTGCAAGCGTTCGAAAGCGCCGTGGCCTGGTTCAGCAGCACCACCGACCAGCTCGGGCAGACCATGCGCGAGCGCGGCCCGGCCTTTCTGGGCGCGGCCGTGGTGTACGAGAGTACCGTCATCGCCTACGCGCAGCGTCCGGCGCAGCCCCCTGTGGGTGTGGACGGCAACGGCGACCCGCAGATCGTGCCCATCTACCCCTTTGAGGGAACTTTTGTGGCGACGCACCCGGCCTGCGTGAACGGCACGGCCAACGCCGAGACCCAGGAGGCGGCCCGGTTGTTCCGCGAGTACCTGCTGGGACCGGAGGCGCAGCAGGCAGCCGTGGCGAACGGCCTGCGCCCGGTCAACAGCAGCGTGACCGTCGGCACACCCCTGGACGCGGCCCACGGCGTCGATCTGGCCCAGCCCGAGATCGTCTTTGGCTCGCCCACGGTCAGCACCGTGTACGCCGTGCAGGACGTTTGGCAATCTGCGCGCAAAGACGTCAACCTGGTCATGATCCTGGACAAGTCCGGGAGCATGGCCGGGGGCAAAATCGCCAGCCTGCGCGACGCCGCCATCCAGTTTGTGCGGCAGATGGGCGATGACGACGCTATTACCATCATCGTGTTCTCGGACCGGCCGACCGTGCTCGTGCGCCATCAACAAGTGGGCCAGGCGCGTGAGGAGGCGATCCGGGCGATCCAGTCCATCGAGGCCAAAGGGAGCACGGCCTTGTATGACGCTGTCGGGATGGGCGCCGACATCATTGCCCAATCCCATTCTTCCCAGGCCAGCAATGCCATGGTCGTCCTGAGCGATGGCTTGGACAATAACAGCACCACGTACAAGTTTGACCAAAAGCTCATCCAGGTCGCCACGGCCAACGACACCACCGTCTTTACCATCGCCTATGGCAGCGACGCGGATCAAAAGGTCCTGACCGATCTGGCAAGCCGGGCCAACGGCAACTTTTACTTGGGCAGTGAAGCCGACATCGCCGCCATCTATCAAGAGATCTCGGCGGCATTTGGCGGGAGTGCGGGCATTGGGCGGTAAAAAGCGAACGTTCGGGGACCGGCTCTCTCACGCCGTATTCCGCTGGGAGAGCGCTGTCACCATCGCCTTGTTCATTCTGGCCTTTCTCTTGCCCCTGTTCCTGGGCTGGCAATGGTGGCACGGGGCGGTCCTGGTCATCCTGGCCCTGGCCGAGGCTCTGATCGTGGTAAGCAGCCTCGGCGACCGAGGCGCCAAAGAATCGGCCCCGGCCTTTGACGCGCGCACCCTGCGAGACCCCCGGCTGCGGCAGCAGGTGGAAAAGGCCCTGGAGATTCGCCAGCGGATCGAGGATGTGGTGCAAGGCAGTGGGGATCGCGCGCTGCGAGACGCCACCGCCGGCCTGAACGAGTGGATCAAGGGCATCGTGGCAGTGGCCCAACGACTGGACGAGCACGCCAGCGGCGCGGGCCGGCCCAACCGGGCCGAGTCCGAGCTGGAGAACACGTTGGCGGCCCTGGGCCGCGTCTATATCCAGCTTCAGTTAGCCCAGGCCGGCGTGTCGGCGGCTGACTGGCGCCAACACCTGCCGGGCGACATCGCCGGGCAGGCTTCAGCCTTGCGAACCATCGGGGGCGCATAGCCCGGGTGCAACACCAACATGGAAACACAAACAGGGCCGGGCTGCGAAACATGCAGCCCGGCCCTGTCACCGAGATGGCGGTTCTCCTTATCTGCTCCCCACTGCGACCGGTTGGGCCCGATGCGCGAGGAACCCTTCTACCCCAAAGATGATCAACGCCGCCCAGACCAGGCCAAAGCCGACGAACTGGTCGGCCGTGAACGGTTCCCCATAGACCCCCACGCCGAGCAGAAATTGCAGCGTCGGGGCGATGTACTGCAAAATGCCCACCAGCGACAGCGGGATGCGCTGCGCCGCACCGGCAAACAGCAACAGCGGCAAGGTGGTCACCAGTCCGGAACCTACAAGCAGTACGTCTGTCGCCGCATCGACGTGGAGAAATGCACCCTGGTTGGTCACCTCGGCATAGAGCAGGTAGAGCAGCGCCGGCAGCAACAAGATACCTGTCTCCAGTGTCAGACCGTGGAGCGAACCAAGCGGCGCGGTCTTTTTGATCAACCCATAAAGGCCAAAGGTGCCGGCCAACGTCAGGGCAATCCAGGGCAGAGAGCCATACATCAACGTCAGGAACAGCACGCCGGCCGTCGCCAGCCCGATGGGCACCCACTGCCACGGGCGCAGACGCTCGTGCAGGACCAGGACACCCAACAGCACGCTGAGCAGCGGGTTGATAAAATAGCCCAGGCTGGTTTCGACGATAAACCCGGCATTGACGGCCCACACGTACGTCAGCCAGTTCACACCCAGGAGTACCGCCGCCCCCAGATAAACGCGCAGGACGTGCGGGGCCCGGACCGCCGCACGAAAAGCCGGCCACTGGCGTGCGAGCAGGATGACGAAAATCAGCATGAGAAAAGACCAGACAATGCGATGGCTGATGAGTTGCAGTGCCGGGACCTCCCGGAGCCATTTCCAGTAGACGGGCAACAATCCCCAGGCGACGTATGCGCCGATAGCGTACCAGATGCCCTTGTTCATAAGGTGTCCTCGTTTTCCAGGCTTTGCCCTGCGCGTGGTTCTCGTCGCGCGATTATAGCACCGTCCCCGCGCCCCGGCAAGCATTGCCTTTCCATCACCTGCGTGATATAATCGCCCTGACCAGTGGCATTCACATCGCGAACAGAGGGAGGAACACCCATGCACATCGTCATCATTGGCTCTGGCCTGGCCGGACTGACGGCCGGCGCGACCCTGGCCCGGGCCGGCCATGCGGTCACCATTTTCGAGCAGTTCCACCGCGCCGGCGGCGTCACCGCGCCCTATGAGCGCCACGGCTTCAAGTGGGACATGGGCCAATTGCTTGTCGAGGGCATGGGGCCCGACGAGCCCCTGGGCCGCATCCTGGCAGAATTGGGCCTGGCAGATCAGGTCCGGGTGCGCACGGAAGATCGGGGCTACGTCTTTCCCGATTTCGCCATCAAGAAACCGGCCGAGTACCAGGGCGTGCGCTGGCGCATCGACCAACTCCGGGACCTCTTTGCCGCCGACGCTGCCGGCCTGGACCGCTACTGGGCTGATTATCTACGTTTCACCAGTGTGATGACCCTGGCCCGGCGCATGGAGCAGGATCGAGGGTTAAAGGCCCTGTACTGGAAGCTGCGATTGTACCTCAAGCTGCTGCCGCTGCTGTCCAAGAAGGACTGGAACGCCCAGCAGTTGATGGATCACTATTTTCAGTCAGACCGGCTCAAGATGGTGTTCACCTCCATCCTGGCCGACTTTTTCACCGCGCCCACCGAGTTCCCCGGCCTGGGGGTATTCACCCTGAACCCCGAAGCCTCGTTCGACAAACGGATGCCCCGCGAGTTGGCGCCGGACACCGTGCAACTCTACTATTACGACGTACTCGGTGGGATCAGCACGCTGGTCGATGCGCTGGTACAGCAGATCGGGTCACATGGCGGCCTGGTCCACACCAGCCGTCCGGTAGCGCGCATCGTGGTGGAGGGCGGCCGGGCCATCGGCGTGGTGGACGCGGCCGGCGAGCAAACGCCGGCCGACGTGGTCATCGCCTCCGGCGGCGCGAAAGAAACGTTCCTCAAGCTGGTGAGGCCGGAGCACCTGCCGGCCGATTTTGTCGAGCGCGTGCGTCACATCCCCTTGATGGACTCGGTGTTCATGGTGCACCTGGGGGTAGATTTCGACCCGTCGCCCTATGTGCACGGCGTGTGCACCTACTACTATGGGACCTATGACATCGACCGGGCCATCACCGAGGGCCGCGACGGGGTCTATCACGAGGGCCGTGATGGGTTCGTGGTCCACGTGCCCAGCCTGCACTCGCCCGAGCTGGCGCCGCCGGGCCATCACGCCATGACCATCTACACCATCTGCCCAGACACGCTGCGGGAAGGCGACTGGGCCGAGTTGAAAGAGGAATACGCCGACCGACTCATCGCCTATGCCGCGCAGCACATCCCACCCCTGCCGGACCACATCCAGGTGCGCGAGATCGTGACGCCCCCGGACTGGCGAGCCTGGACGCGCCTGGATCACCACGCTTTTGGGGGCATCGCCCCGGTACTGGGCGCGTGGCGGGTGCCACATCAAACGCCGGTGGCCGGGCTATGGTTCGTGGGCGCCCAGTCCGAGAGCGGCGGGGGCGTGAACCAGGTCATGCCCGGGGCCTACAAGACGGCCCGGCAGATCCTGGTTGGCGCATCGTGACGCACGACAGAATAGGGCAACACCCGGACCGGCGCAACGCCGGAGCGGTATCGCATAAGGTTGCCGACCGGCGGGGGTTGTGGTATACTTCAAGTAGCCAATTCTAGCTGTTAGATGGACTCGGTCCCCTTCCGAGCGGGAGTAGCTCAGTTGGCAGAGCGCCTGCCTTCCAAGTAGGGTGTCGCGGGTTCGAACCCCGTCTCCCGCTCCACATGACTACCATGCCACCCATCGATGGTTCTTCCCTGCGTTAAAGTTCTGCCTTTTGCA
>JAHJIN010000492.1 GCA_018823415.1 Chloroflexota bacterium
AACCGACTATCAGCCGCAATCGTGCGTAAACTGAATCCCATGAGTGACTCCTGGCAGCAAGGATCATGAACTCCCTGATCATGCCGCATCTGCCGCCAGAAGTCAACCCCATGATGTGGCCTTAACTGAACCGTCTTGGGCTTAGGAGTCTATGCCACGGAGTTAGCCGCTTGACCAGAATAATGCCGGTACCATGCTTGCTCGGAAACGCCGCTCGCTTTTTGAATGCGAGCACCTCATTCCATGGGATGTGTACAGGGATGATAAACAGCACAGTGGTTTCCAAACCCGCCGGACTGACTGTGATATCTGGATAGGCATGAATCGAGACCATAACTCCCATCAGGCCTGGTAGCGACCAGAAAACGAGGATCCTCCCGGTGTTTTGCACCCATTCAACGAACTGCGACCAGGAGGCCACGGACGTCCCGAATGAGCTTGCCGATACCACCAGCAGCGGGCATATCGCCATCGAACACCCAGCCATGACGACTACGATATTTGCCAGACCCATCCAGGGAGGATAGCGATATGTGCCCTTTGCGTTTACGTACGTATCCGATGCGGCCGGTTGTTGCCCCATAGAGAATCCCTCCACTCGGTTGCTTAATCCTATGGATCGCTGGGGAATCGTTCGGCGGCTCAGGGGCTTTCATCGGGCCGCGCTCGTTCTGCCACGTGCGAAACGATCATCTGCACGATGCCCAGCAGCACGTCCATCACCAGGGCCAAGGCAACGAGCGTCAACCATACAGTAAAAGCCCGACTCCATTGAAGAAACTGCATGTACTGAAAGAGTCGGAAGCCAACCCCGCCACCGCCAAACATCCCGGCAATCACGGCCACGACGACAGATGCTGCTGCCAGCGTCCTGGCCTCGGCGACCAATCGAACGGCCGGTGGAGGAGGCGACCAATGGGCGAGGAACACGCCGATTGTGAGCGGCCAGGCCAGAAGAAAGGCAAAGAGCCTGACCGTGGCTGCTCCCGCTTGTGGTCCAATACCGAGGAAATACACCATGACAACGGTCAACAACGGCAATGGCAAAAAGGCCATGACGATGGTTCGCCAGGGCACGAGCATGCCCGGCCGGCGCAAGCGGGGAAATCGGGCGAAAAGGGCACGGATGCCCAGCGCGCAAACGTAGCCCAGGCCACCGCCAGCAATCATGCCGGTGAGCCAGGGAGCCAGGACGATTTGCAGATGTTCGATGATATTTTGGGTCCCCATTTCCTTCTTCCCCCTCTGTTCGCCAGAATGCTCGCGCCTAGTATACCATTCCCGCCTTAGCCGAGTCAATACGCCGGCCCTTGACCCGGCTCCCATCCTCCTATACAATTGTCTCACGCCACGCGCCCCCCGCAGGTTCCTAACCTGCGGGAAGCTGAGGAATCGAGCCGTCATGTCAGACCAACCCACAGACCTGTTCGCCCACGCCAGCCAGGAGCGCATCGCCCAGGAAGCGCCCCTGGCCGCGCGCATGCGTCCCCGCGCCCTGGATGACCTGGTGGGCCAGGAGCACATCGTGGGGCCGGGCAAGCTGCTGCGCCGGGCCATCGAGGCGGACCGGCTCTTTTCCTCCATCATGTTGTGGGGGCCGCCGGGCACCGGCAAGACCACGTTGGCCCTCATCGTCGCCGAGCGCACCCAGTCGCACTTTGAGACCCTCAGCGCCGTGTTGGCCGGCGTCGCCGACATCCGCCGCGTCGTGGCCGAGGCCCGCGAGCGTCGCAAGATGTACGGCACTCGCACCATCGTTCTGGTGGACGAGATCCACCGCTTCAACAAGGCCCAGCAGGACGCGCTCTTGCCCCACGTGGAAAACGGCACCATCATCCTCATCGGTGCCACCACCGAGAACCCCTACTTTTCCGTGGTGGGGCCGCTCCTGTCGCGCAGCAGAGTCTTTCAGCTCCGGTCCCTGGATGAGGCTGCCATCCTGACGCTGCTGCGCCGGGCGCTGGCCGACCCCGAGCACGGTTTCGGGCAGCGCGTCATCCACGCCGACGACGAGGCGCTGGCCCACCTGGCGTCCATGTGCGACGGCGATGCCCGGACCGCCCTCAACGCACTCGAGTTGGCCGTAGAATCCACCACGCCGGACGACGCCGGCGTGATCCACGTGACGCTGGACGTGGCCCAGGAGAGCATCCAGCGCCGGGCGCTCCTCTATGACAAGGACGGCGATGCCCATTATGACACCATCAGCGCGTTCATCAAAAGCCTGCGCGGCAGCGATCCGGACGCGGCACTCTACTGGATGGCGCGCATGGTCCACGCCGGCGAAGACCCGCGCTTTATCCTGCGCCGTATGATCATCTTTGCCGCCGAAGACGTGGGCCTGGCCGACCCGCAAGCCCTGGTGGTGACGATAGCCGCGGCCGAGGCGTTCGAGTGGGTGGGGCTGCCGGAGGGCCAATATCACCTGTCCGAGGCCGCGCTCTATCTGGCGACCGCGCCCAAGAGCAACAGCGCCGGGGCCTATTGGAAGGCGCTGGCCCAGGTGGAAGAAGAGGGCCGCATCCAAGTGCCGAACCACCTGCGCGATGCCTCCCGCGACGGCAAGGCCCTGGGCCACGGCGTCGGCTACAAGTACCCGCACGACCACCCCGGCCATCACGTGGCGCAGCAATACCTCCCGGACCAGCTTCAGGGCCGGCGCTTTTACGAGCCCGGCGACATCGGTTACGAGCAGCAGGTCCGCGAGCGCCTGACCTCCCAAAGGGGGCGCGCCGATTCTCTGGACGCGGAGCGCACGGATGAAAGCTGATCCGTCCATTCGCCCATTCGCCTATTCGTCTATTCGTCTATTTGCCCATTTGCCCATCCTTCCATTTGCCCTGTCCCTGGCCGCCTTTCTCCTCTACCTGCGCACCCTGGCCCCTGGCCTCCTGGACGGCGACAGCGGCGAGTTCCAGATGGGCGCGGTGCTCCTGGGCGTGGTTCACGCTACCGGCTATCCCCTCTACCTGTTGCTGGCCAAGCTCTTTGCGCTGCTGCCGGTTGGCGACCCGGCCTGGCGCGTCAACCTGCTCTCGGCGGCCTCGGCTGCTGCTGCCGTGGGCGTGGCCTATCTGCTGTTCCACCGGCTGGCAGCGCGCGTGGTCCCGGATGCCCCGGCCTGGGTACCCCGCGCAGCCGCGGCCTTTGCTGCCGCTGCCTTGGCCGTCTCGGGCACGTTCTGGTCCCAGGCCGTCATCGCCGAGGTCTATGGCCTGCACACGCTCTTGGTGACACTCGTGCTATATTTCACCGTGCGGTGGGCAGAGAACGGGGAGCGGGGAGCGGAAAGCGGGAAGCGGTGGTTGTGGTTCGCGGCCGGATGCTTTGGACTGGGTCTAGCGCACCACCGCACCATCGTGTTGCTGATCCCGGCGCTCATCGCCTATGTGTTAATGACCGATCCCGGCGTCTTGCGCCGGCCCCGGGCATGGCTCCCCTCTCTATCTCTATCTCTCATCCCGCTACTCTTCTATGCCTACATCCCCTTGCGTGCGCCGCACACGCCCTATCTGCGCGTCGAGTTGGTGCCCGGCGAGTTTGTCTGGCTCTACACCAACGACCTGGACAGCTTTTTGGCGCTGGTCACCGGCAGCACGTTCGGTGGGAGCCTGGGCCTGGGGCCGGATCTGCTCGACCGGCTGCGCCGGGCCCTTGCCTGGCTGGGGGCGCAGTTCCCCGGCCCCGGCCTGCTCCTCGGTGCCTGGGGCGCGCTCTGGCAGCTCGCCCGCCGCCGCGCCGATTTCGCGCTTCTGGGCCTGACCTTGCTGGCGACCGTCGGGTTTTGCCTGCTCTACCGCATCGGCGACATCTATGTGCTCTATATCCCGGCCTACCTGGCCTTTGCCGGCTGGCTGGCGACCGGCGCGGCGTGGCTGCTGGGCTGGCTGGCGGCTGTCGAACGGCCGTGGCTGCGTTGGGCCGGGCTCGCTGCCGCCGGCGTGGTGCTGGTGTCTGTGCCGGCGTTCTCGCTGGCCGGCAATTTCGCCGCCGTGGACCGCAGCCAGGACACGGCCGCCCGCGATATGTGGGAGGCCATCCTGGCCCAACCGTTGCCCGCCGCGGCCGTCCTCGTCACCAACGACCGCAACGAGGCGGTGCCGCTGCTCTACCTGCAACACGTGGAAGGTCAGCGCCCGGACCTCACCATCCTGTTCCCGCCCATGTTCTCCGGCCCTCAGTGGGCCGACGTGGGTGGCGTGACCGGGCAGGCGCTCGCCACCGGCCGCTCGGTTTATCTCATCAAGCCCATGCCCGGCCTGGCCGTGGCCTACGACCTGGCCCCGGCCGGGCCGGTGGTGCAGGTGACCGGCCCCGCCCGCATGGACTTGGCTCACCCGTTGGACCTGCCCGTGGGCGAATCCCTGCACCTCACCGGCTACGAGGTGGCGCCGGGGCAGCCGCAGCCGGGACAAACCATTACCGTGACGCTGGCGTGGCGTGTGACAGGGCCGACACCCGACCCGTTGGGCGTGACAATCCGGCTGGTGGACGACGCCGGCAACGTGGTAGTCGCCTGGGACGGCCAGCCCGGCGGCGCGTTTTACCCGCCGTCGCTCTGGCAGAACGGCCAGCGGTTGCGCGTGACCGGGCAACTCGCCCTCCCCACCGACTTGCCTCCAGACGGTTATGACTTGCGGGTTGGCTTTTACGAACTGCCCACGCTGAACCCCATGCCCACGCCGGCCGGCGACATTCCCATCCTGGGCCGGGTCATCGTGCGCGCCGGCTGAGTGCGTCGAAACCCGGCGCCTGCTGGCATAGTACCATGATTATGGTGACTATCCTGCATGGATGTTGCACAATCCATCCCGGCAGGTGCTTGACGAACTGCCCGACATGGTTTATACTTGAACTCGCTCTGGTGTTAGCGTGCCGAAGTGGCGGAATAGGCAGACGCGCTCGCCTCAAAAGCGAGTGAGGTATCCCTCATGTGGGTTCGAGTCCCACCTTCGGCACCACCAAGGAGGAAACATAGTGAGACGCAAAATACTGCGAAGCGTACCGTTGTTCGCGCGATTGTCGGACGACGAGATCGACCTGATCGCCAAACGGCTGCGCGTGCAGCGCTACCCCGCTGGCACCGTTGTGTTCCATGTGGGCGATCCCAGCGGCGCCATGTACCTGATCAAAACGGGTTCAATCGAGATCCTGCTCAGCGCGACCGATCCTACGCCTCTGGAAGTGATCAAACCCGGGGGCTTTTTCGGCGATGTGGCCTTGATCAGCGACCGGCCGCGCAACATGGCCGCGCGCGTGAGCCACGAAGGCGCCGAGTTGTGGATCCTGCCCCGGGACCAGTTCGCCAACCTGGTTGCCGCCAAGCCGGTGTTGGCCTCACGCCTGGCCGTGAGTAATGGCTTGGCTGTCCACGCGGATGAGAAACTGGTTGACCTGTTGTGTGGCGTGCCGTTCTTTGCCAGCCTGGACCCGGCCGAAATTCAGGCCGTGGCTGCCAAGATGAACGCGCAGTTCCACAAGCCCAACACCCTGATCTTTGCCGAAGGGGCGCCGGCCGAGGCCATGTATCTGGTGGGCGAAGGCGCAGTCAAGGTCATCGCGAGCGAAGCATCCGAAACCCGTATCCTCGCCACGCTAGGTCCGGGGAACGTCTTTGGCGAACTGGCGCTGCTGACCAACCGGCCTCACGCCGTGGCCGTGCGAACCATCACCGATGCCAAGTTGTGGTCGCTGCGCCGCGCCGATTTCGACCTGCTGGCCGCGCAGCACCCGGCCATTGCCTTGAGCGTGGCCCGCGTGATGGGCGAACGCAGCGCGACCGGCGAAACCATCACGATGACGCCCGTGCGTCGGGCCGCGTCGCCAGCCGTGGCGTCGGGGTTCCGCATGGCGTTGGGTGGATTGGCCATTCAGGCGCGCGTGGGCGCAGCCGACACGATCGATTGGTTCCAGCGGCGCTCGCGGGGCGCGCAGGTCCGTATTGCCGTGGTGACATTGCTTTTGGCGTACCTGATAGGCATCAGCGCGCCGGCCACCGTCTTGTCTGCCGTGGCTCCGGTAGGAGCTAGCATGGCCGAGCAAGTGGCCCTGTTGATGGCCAGCCCCACGCCTACGCCCACCAACACCCCGCTGCCCACCAAGACTCCCACGGCCACGCCCACCCCATTGCCCACCGCCACGCCCACGGCCACACCGGTGCCGCCCACGCCCACGCTAGAGCCTACCGCTACGGCCACGCCGGTGCCTCCCACGCCCACCACCAAGCCCAAGGCGGTAGCGGCAGTCGCTAAACCCAAGCAGCCCACAGCCACACCTCGGCCGGCGGTAGACTTTGTAGTGGCGGAAAAACGCACCCTCACGGCCTGTGAGAACCGCCTGGGCACCGGTCTGTTTGTCGAAGTGCTGGACGAGAATGGCAACCCACTGGACGGCATCCCTGTCACCTTTAACACGGCCGATAACGCCCACCCGGCAGCGTCCGTCAGTGGCGTCAAAGGACCGGGCAAGTGCGAGTTTGTGCTCCAGTGCAACAACATCCACGAAGGCTGCGAAGGCTGGAAGGTTTATATCGAAGCGCCCTTTACCACCGAAGTGGCCGATGGGATTCGCAACAACTTTCGCAAAGAAGACCCCAACGGCAGCGGCGGCTGGGTCTGGGTAGAAGAAGTATGTGAGCTGGATGGCCAGCCGGGAAACGTGGGCAAGCACTGGTCCTGGAAAGTTACCTTCAAGAGAACACATCCGTAAATTAACCGGGCCCGGCCATACAGCTTGTGTGCTTGATGCCGGGCCTTTGCGTTTATTCGAGGGAGTCAACCATGAAATTGCAGATCCTGCGCAAGGTTCCCCTATTTGCCCGGCTGTCCGATGGCGACTTGCGTCTCATCGAGCGGCAACTGCAACTGCGCACGTATCGCGTCGGGGACCTGGTGTTCAGCGAAGGGGATCCCAGCGAGGCCATGTACCTGGTGAAATCCGGCAGCCTCGAAGTGGTGCCAGACGCGGCGCCGGGCCGCCAACCCCTGGCGCTTTTGGGGGAAGGTGGCTTTTTTGGCGACGTAGCCCTGGTCAGCTCGCGGTCGCGTTCCAATACCGTGCGCGTCACCAGCGATCGGGCTGAGATCTGGCTGTTGGACAAGGCCCGATTTCAGGGCCTTTTGGCCGCCCACCCGGCCCTGGCCGAAAAGGTCACGGTGGACCGCAGCCGGTGCATAGATGAACCGGCCCCGGCCGACCAGGCCGCGTTGCAAGCCCTGCGTGGCGTGCCGGCCCTGGCTGGCCTGGACAATGATGTGCTCGTCGCCCTGGCCTCTCGCTTGCAGCGCGAAAACTATGCCGCCGGCGACTGGCTCTATACGGATTTGGCCCAGGCAGACGCACTGTATCTGGTCATCGACGGCGCGGTCAAGATCGTCGCCAGCGTGCAGACCGAGGGCGCGATCCTGGACGCGCAAGGTCGCGGTGGGGCCTTTGGCGACCCGGCTCTGTTCGGCAGCGATTCGCGCGCCACGGCCGCCCGGGCCATCACCGATACCACGGTGTGGCGCCTGTGCCAGGCCGATTTCAACCTGGTGGCTGCCCCATACCCGGCCCTCCAGTCACGCGCGACCCAAGCGACCCGCGCCGACCGGCCTCTTGTCGCCGGGACCGTGGCGGCAACAGCGGCGGCGCCGGCTCAATCGCTGCCCCAGCGGCTGGCCGCCAGCGTGCGCAGCACCGGTGTCTGGTTCAGGAGCCGCCGGCCGGCCACTCAGTTGCGCCTGGCCATCGTGGCCGTGTTGTTGCTGTACCTGTTCCTGATCAGTGCCCCGGTGACCGTGCTCTCGGCCATGTCACCCATGACCGAAAGCGTGGGCCAGCGCCTGGTCCTGCTCGTCGCGTCGCCCACACCCACGCCCACCAACACGCCCACGCCGACGAACACGCCTACGCCCACCAACACGCCCACGGTGACGCCCACCGCCACGGCCACGCCCGAGCCTACCGCCACGGCCACGCCCGAGCCTACTGCCACCCCGGTGCCGCCCACCCCCACGCCCAAGCCCAAGGCAGTGGTAGCCGCCAAACCCAAGCCGCCCACGGCCACGCCCCGGCCGGCGGTGGATTTTGTGGTGATAGAAAAGCGCCCCCTGACAGCCTGCGAGAACCGATTGGGCACCGGCCTGTTTGTCGAAGTGTGGGACGTAAACGGCCAACCCATGGACGGCGTGCCGGTGGTCTTTAATACAGCCGATGGCGCCTACCCGGCCTACTCGACCAGCGGTGTCAAAGGCCCCGGCAAGTGCGAGTTTGTCCTCCAGTGCAGCAACATCGTGGACGGTTGCGGCGGCTGGCGAGTATATATTGGCCCACCCTTTACTGGACAGGAGGCCGACGACATTCGGAACAATTTCAGGCACCCAGACGGCCGATGGGTGGAGGAATATTGTCCTGAAACCAAGCAAAACGGCAACGTCGGCAAGCACTGGTCCTGGAAAGTCGTCTTTCAAATGACCCACTAGGCCAAGCTCAAATATCACGTCATGTGTTCTGTTTGCCCTGGGCCATTGCGTCCAGGGCTTTTAACGCACCCGGCAAGAGGAGTGCAACCAGTGGCCCAAGAATCGCTGTCCGCCACCACCATCGTCATCCCGGCCTACAACGAGGAGCGCGGCATTGGGCCGGTCATCGATGAACTGCGCGCCGTGCTGGACGCGGCCAGCCTGAGCTACGAGATCCTCATCGTGGATGACGGCTCGGCCGATGCCACCGCCGAGATTGCTCGTGCCAAGGGCGTGACCGTGGTCCGGCACCCGCGTAACATGGGCTATGGCGCGGCACTCAAGACCGGCATCCGCCGCGCGCAATACGACCTCGTGGCCATCACCGACGCCGACGGCACGTACCCGGCCCCGGCTCTGCCCGGCCTCATCGCCGCTATGCGCGACGTGGATATGGCCGTGGGCGCGCGCACCGGCGGCGACGTGCACATCCCGCTGGCCCGGCGCCCGGCCAAATGGGTGCTCAACCAGGTTGCCAACTATCTCAGCGGCACCAAAATCCCCGATCTGAACTCAGGCCTGCGCGTGTTCAAGCGCGACGTGGCCCAGTCGTTCTTTCGCTTGCTGCCCAATGGGTTCTCGTTTACTACCAGCATCACCCTGGCCATGCTTACCAGCGGCCACCCCGTGCTGTTCGTCCCCATCGACTATCGACCCCGGGCCGGTCGGTCCAAGATCCGCCCGGTCCGCGACACCCTGGGCTTTTTGAGCCTCATCGTGCGCACGGTGATGTACTTTAACCCGCTGCGCATTTTCATGCCCTTGAGCCTGCTGTTCCTGGGAGCCGGCGTCGCCAAGACCGCCTATGACGTGGCGACGGCGTTGAACGTGAGCACATCGGACATGCTATTGGTCATGACCGGCATCCTCATCGGGACCCTGGGCCTGCTGGCCGATCTCATCGACAAACGATTGTAGGGCAAAACGTCATTTTGCCCTACGTCCGAGGAAGGAAACATGACCGCAACTCGCGACGTATATGCGGCCAAGGCGCTGTCGCAGGTGCCGCGCCTGCTGAGCCTGCAAGACCGCAACCGCTTTTCGCCGTCGTATGGCTGCTTTGACCGGCGCTACTGGCTGGACAAGGTGGCCGATTTCCCCACGGCACTGGCCCAGTTTGGCGTGCAGACGTTGGCACTGGTCTACAAGCACGATTTTCCGGGCAATATCTATAAAGGCCAGCCCAAGATCCGCGACTGGTGCCTGGCCGGCCTGGACTACTGGACCCAGGTCCAGCACAAGGACGGCTCGCTGGACGAGTTCTACCCCTTTGAGCGGGGTTGGGTGGGGCCGACCGGCTTTACCCTGTACGCTGTGGTGGATGCCGTGCAGCGCCTGGGCGACGAGGTGCCGCCGGACCTGCTGGCCCGCGTCCGCGATGGCGCGTACCGCGCCGGCATGTACATCTCGCGCTATGGCGAGAGCGGCGGCATCCTGGCGAATCACCACGCTATGGGGGCACTGGCCGTGCGCCGGGCCTACGCGTTGCTGGGCGCGCCCGAGCTGGAGCACGGTTTTCAGGCCAAGTGGCAGTCATTCCTGCACTGGCACACCGACGAGGGCTGGTCGCTGGAATACGACGGCGTGGACCCCGGCTATCTCTCGGCCACGGTGTCGTTCCTGGGCAAGGTCTACCAGACGTGGCCGGACGAGGGCCTGCTCAAGATGCTCACCAGCGCGGTGGAATTCGCCAGCTACTTTGTGTATCCCGACGGCTATTATGCCGGCTCTACCGGTAGCCGTCAGACGCTGCACGCCTATCCCCACGGGTTCGAGGTGCTGGCCCCGCAGGTGCCCCTGGCCGGCGCGGTGGCCCAACGCCTCCTGGACGGCCTGGCCGATGGTGCGCTGGTCCCGCCCGAGATCCAGGCCGACCGCTATTTCCTGTATCGCATCCCCGAGTTCTTGCAGTCGTACCTGGATGCTGCGCCCCGGCCGGCCGATTTGCCGCCCCTGCCGTACCAACGCGAGCCGTTTCGCCGGTATTTCCCCGGCGCGCGCGTGTTCGTGGCCAAGTCGCCCGGCAGCTATCTGGTGGCAAACCTGGCCAAAGGTGGCGTGGTCAAGGCGTTCTCGCTCGACCCGGCGCGCCTGGCCTACGACGACTGCGGTATCATCGGCACATTGGACAAGGGCACGGTGGTCACGTCCCAGTGGATCGACCCGGGCTATGAGGTGCGCGTAGACGACGACCGGCTGGAGGTAGAAGGCAACCTGAACAAGGTGGCTGCGGCCAAGTATTTTACGCCGCTCAAGCTGATCGTCTTCCGGGCTGCGCTGCTGGCCGTGGGCTGGAACACGCGGATGTGCCAGTTGATGAAGGGCAATATTCGCAAGGTGCTCATGCTGGGCCAGCGGCCCCTGCCGGTGCGATTCCGCCGGACCATCACGCTGGCCCCGGACGGCACGCCCACTGCCGTGAGCGACCACGTGTGCATCGAGGGCGGCGCGCGCTTCAAGGCCCTGTCCGTGGGCGACGAGTTTGCTGTGCGATACGTGCCCCAGTCGCGCTACTTTCAGCGGTACGAGTTGGACGTGGCCGGCTATGACCTGACTGCCGACGACCTGCGCCGGCTCCACGAGGCCGGCGAGATTACCATCACCCGCGAGTTTGACGTGCGGACCGGCGAGGTGAACACGGAGGTGCGCTGATGAGCAATCGCCATCTGTTGTGCCTGACGGTAATGGTACTGATGGTTGTGCTGGGGCTGGTAGCCGGTTGTGACCGCGCGCCCACCCCGACGCCGGCCGCCACCATCGCGCCCGGCCCCACGCTGGTCCCATCACCCATGCCCAGCCCGACGCCGGCTGCCACCGTTGCGCCCGGCCCCACGTTGGTTCCATCACCCACGTCCAGCCCGACCCCGCTCGCAGGGCCGGCGGGGCCGCTGCCCCAGGTATTGACCCGGGTCCCGCTGGCGCCCACCGGCGCCGCACTGGACGACCTGCTCCTGGACCCTGGCACCAATCGACTGTACGTCACCGATACCGCCGGCCAACTCTACGTGCTGGATGCCGCCACGTATGACCGGTTAGCCACCCTCCCCGCCGCCGGCCGGCTGGCCCTGGACGAGGCCGGCCAGCGTCTCTACGTCTCTCCTGAAGAGGAAACGGGCCCGGTGGTTGTCGTGGACACCAACTCGTTGGCGGTCGTGGGGACAGTGTCGCCCGGCGGCCGGGTGGCGGTAGACAGCACGCGCCATCGCTTCTATGTGGGCAATCGGCTCTATTCGGCTCCCACGGAGGATACGCCCGGCGTGCGCGTGTACGATAGCCTGACGTTGGAGAAACTGGGCGAGGTGCCGCAGCCGGGCATTCCCGTTTACAATCCCCAGCGCGACGAGCTGGTCATCGTGGCGTACACGGTGTATATGGCCGATCCGGGCACGTGGCAGATCACCGGCGACCTGCTGCCCGACATCACGACCCAATCGCTCAAATGGTGCAACGGTTGCCCGTGCGCCACCGATGCCCATGTCTTTGCCGACCGTAATCTGCTGTTGGTCGAGATGACCACGCTGTCGGCGGGCAAGGGACCGGGCCGGCTGCCGCAGCCGCGCTACTTTGACGCCACTACACTGACCGAACTGACCGACACGGCCCAACTGCCGGCCCTGGAGCGCGCCTGCGACCGGCACGCGCTCCTGGTCGAGCCGGTAGATGGCCGCGTGTATCGGCAAGATAACTATAGCCGCTACGAGTTCTTTAACAACCTGCTGGTCTACGATTCGGGGGGTAACCTGATCACCTGGCGCGATGGCCTGTTGTTGGGGCTGACCAATCCCGCCACCGGACAGATGTACGTCGCGGGGCCGACGGGCGTCGTGGTGTTGGACCTGGGCACGCTCTCGCCGGTGGGCGAGTTCCCCGGCCTATGCTTTCACACCCTGGATACCGCGGTCGGGCGCATCTATGCGTTCCAGGGCAATGACTTGGTCGTCCTGGCGCAATCCGGCGGCGAGCCTGACCGGCTGCCCCCCATCAACGTGAGTGCGGTGCCCACCACTTCTATCCAGTCCATCGTGCCCTCGCCGGACTATGCGCAGGATCATACCCTGTTCCTGGGCCAGGGCGACCGGTTCTACCGCTCGCCAGACGGTGGACAGTCGTGGCAGCAGTTGCGCGGCCTGCCGGCGACGGATGACTGGTGGACCCGGGGCCTGAGCATCTCGCCTGATTTCGCCCAGGACCGTACGCTTTTTGCCTATGGCTATCGGGCGGAATCCTGGGGCGATGGCGTCTACCGTTCCACAGACAGCGGCGACACCTGGCAGCCCATGTGGGGGGGTCTGACGCACCTGCGGGTCTATGACGTGGTGCCCTCGCCGGATTACGCACAGCGTCCTGCGGATGCCACCGATGGCACGGTGCTGGCCTATGCTCGCTACCAGCGCATCGTCCCGTGGGAGAGCGGCTATTCGGTGTTCCGCTCCACGGACCGGGGGGTGCAGTGGACGTTGGTCATGACGCAAGCGCTTTCCGCGTCGCCGCCGGCCCCAGCGAGCCTGCTGCCGGGGATGACCGAGCCGGTCACGCAGTTCCGAACGGCCTATGTAGAGGGCAAATCGGCCGTGGAACGCACCACCGACGGCGGTCAGACCTGGGAGACCGTGCTCGTGCTGCCGTCTGAGCCTTATACCACCATCAAGGTTGTCCTGCCATCCCCGGATTTCGCTGCCGACCAGACCGTGTACGTGTTGCACAGCTATGGCCTGCTGCGTTCCACGGACGGCGGCCAGACGTGGCAAAACTGGGCCGACGAACGGCTGGTGGGCCGGGATTACAAGAACGAGCTGACCGCGCTGGCTCTGGTTGCGCTGGGCGCCGGCAAGCACCAGATCTTGATCGGCACGGCGGCCGGCGAGTTGTGGATGCTGGACCCGGCGGCGATGACGTGGGAACCGCTCTAGCTGGTCGTAGCAGCAAGGAGGGAGGCTCGGATGCCCACAGCATTTGCTCACTATACCATCCGAGATTTGGGAGACTCGCTGAGGATCGCGATTCCCAGTCGCAAACGCGATTTGGTCGTCCTTATCGTCAGCCTGGGGACAGTCGTTGGCGTTCTGGCCGAATGTATGATCGCCTTGGCTTTTCTTCTTCTCGTCACCGATCAGCCTGGAATTGAGGATGTGGGTGGGCTGGGGATGCTGCTGATCGCGTTTGCGGTGGTGGGCGTGGCGATGTTCGGGGCGGGCATTTCGGTGCTGATGTGGGAGCTTGACGGCGAGGAGACCATCGATGTTGACTCGCACGGGTTCGTCATACAGCGTCAGGCATATGACATCCGTCGACAAAAAAAGTATCAGGCCGAGTTCATCACCAATCTCAGAAGCGCGCCCGTAGGCTATCGCGACCCTATGACGCCGGATTTCATGAAAACAGAGAGTGTCTTTTTCGGCCGGTATGGCCTGATCGCTTTTGACTATGGCAGGCGCGGGCCTCAATACTTTGGCAGCGGGGTTGACGCATTCGAAGCCAATCAAATAGTCGTGGCAATCGAACAAAAGTTCCCACAGTACGCCGCAAAATTTTGAACCAGAGGGTAATCGGTTGAATTGGGACCCGGCGAGCAGGCAGCCATGATCGTGGTGGGGGTCACAGCCGTGGGCGGCGGCATCGGACAGGCCGTGCTGCGTGCCCTGGCCTGCGGCAATTTGCGGGTTCGGACCGTGGGACTTGACCTGAGCCCCCTGAGCCCCGGCCTGTATTGGGCCGATGCCGCCTACCTGGTGCCGCCAGTGAGCGATGAGCCAGCCTATATCCAGCGCCTGCTCGACATCTGCGCCCGGGAATCGCTGGACATTATCATCCCGGGCCTCGAGTTCGAGCTGGAGCCGCTGGCCCGCCACCGCGAATCGTTCGCGGCCCGGGGCTGCACGGTCATCGTGAGCAGCCCGCGCGCGATTCAGCTTTGTCGCGACAAGCACGCGCTGGGCCGGTTCTGCCAGACGCGCGGCTTGCCCTTTGTCCAGACCTGGTCCCTGGCCGAGGCCCAGCAGCAGGGCGACGAGCTGGCCTTTCCGCTCATGGTCAAGCCGCGCCTGGGCGGCGGTTCCGTGGGGGCACGTCTGGTATTCAGCGATGACGAGTTGCGTGCTATCCCGGCCGATAACGACCTGGTGGTGCAGCCTTATCTGCCACCCGAGGATGCGAGACGGGTTCCGCCTTTTGGCCGGCTGGACCAATCCGGCGAGATCTCGGCTCAATTCCTGGTGGGCGCGTCTGGCGAGGTGCTGGGCGATTTCATCAGCGTCAATCGCCTGAAGGACGGCGTGCCCATTGAGGTGCTGCCGGACCCGGATTCGCCGGCGCGTTCCGAGGGACTGCGGCTCGTAACGGCCCTGGCAGCCGAGGGCGTGCGCGGTCCCATCAACCTGCAAGGGCGTCTGACGCCGGCCGAGGTGCGTTTTTTCGAGGCCAATGCGCGCTTTACGGGCCTTACCGGGGTCCGGGCTGCGCTGGGCTATCGTGAGGTGGATGCCGCCATACACGCCTTGGCTCTGGGTCAGGAGCAAGAGGCCCGGCGCTGTCTCGCCTTTGCCCCCGGCCCGTTGGCCTTGCGGCATGTGGAGGCGACCATCGTGCCGCGCGAGCGCGTGGCCCAAGTGGCCGGCGCAGCAGCAGTCGAGCAGCCTGGCACGCCCCGGCGCATTCTGGTAACCGGGGCCGCCGGCTATATCGGCGCGAACCTGGTCGCTGCGCTGTTGGACCGGGCCGAGGTGACTGATCTGTGGGCCGGCGTGCGCGACCCGGCGGCGCAGGCGCGGCTGCTGACTGCATTCAGCGGCGAGTCCCGCTTGCACGTGGTGCGTGGCGATCTGGTGAACCAGCTCTGGCCGTTGCCGTTGGCAGGCGTGGACGTCATCGTTCATGCGGCTGGACTGCGGCCGGCCGGGCCATCGCACGATGCGGCGGCGTTTCTGCTGGCGAATGCTGAAGGCACGCGGCGGTTGTTGGCGGCTGCGCGTGCGGCTGGTGTGGCCCGGTTGGTCTACCTGTCCAGCCAATCCATTTACGGCACCAGCCGGCCGCCGTTATGGTCCGAGGCATTGCCCGCGCAGCCCGAGACGCCGTATGCCCTCAGCAAGTGGGCCGGCGAACTGTTGTGCTCCGGGTGTGCCGGGCGACCCGAAACCGTCGTACTGCGCTGCGCCCGCGTCTATGGGCAGGGACATTTCCTGCGCTGGGACGAGCTGCCGCACAGATTCGCTCGGTGCTCCGCGACCGGTCAGCCCATGTCGGTGCGTGGCGGCGGGCACGACCGCCTTGACCTGCTGCACATTCGAGATCTGTGCGCTGCCATCGTCCGGGCCTGCGGATTGCCCCTGGTGCCCGGCGGTTACGCAGTGTTCAACGTAGGTGGCGGTCAGCCCGTGTCGGTGATGCAACTTGCCCTATCATGCCAGGCGCTCGCGGTCGAGTGCGGCCTGCCAGCGCCAGCCATCGACATGATTGGCCCCGAGGTAGAGGTTCGCCACTTGGGGATGGATATTCGCCGGGCCAGCGCGCATCTGGGGTGGTCGCCCGGCGTGGGGCTTGAAGAGGGACTGGGCGAGTTAATGGATGCGAACGGAGGCGCGCATGGGATTCGCAGTTGAGTTATACTTTGACCCGGCCACGGGGGCTCGCCTGACAACGCTTTGTGCGGCCGTGTTTCAGACCGCCGCCGGTGCGGACCTGCTGGCGATGGGCGCCCGGCCGCACATCAGCCTGGTCGTGCTGACAGACCTGGATCCGGCGGCGCTGCGCGACGATTTGCACGCCTTTGCCGAGAGCGAAGCGCCGCTGCCGGTCTCCCTGGGCGCGGTGGGGGCCTTTCCTTCGACCGAGGGCGTGGTTTATGTCGCGCCAGTGGTCACGCGCGAGTTGTTGGACCTGCACGCGCGGTTTCATCGCCGGCTGGGCGAGTTGGGGCTGGTGTCCGGCGGTCACTATTGCCCCGGCCATTGGATCCCCCACTGCACCATCGGGTTCGAGCTGGCGCCAGACCGGGTCCCGGCCGCCGTGGATGTCTGCCTGCGCAGCGATGCCTTTGGGCCAGCGCACCTGACCGCCATCGGCCTCATCGAGTTTCGCCCGGTGCGCGAGTTGTACACATTTCCACTGATCGGTACGTAGAATGACTGTATCTTCTCAATAACTTGGGGTGACATGGGGAACCCCGGTGCAACTCTCTGCGTCTATTCAGCATAGTCTGACCAGGAAGCGAAAACATGCTGGAAGATTTCGACCTCAACGGTATTCAGGATCTACGGCAGGCCCGCGA
>JAHJIN010000493.1 GCA_018823415.1 Chloroflexota bacterium
AGCCTGGCCTTCCAATGCCTCTAGCAGGTAGTGGGTGAAGACGCTGCGCTCGTTCTCCTGCCACTCGTAGCTCAGTTGCCCTTGTTTGCACGAGGCCAGGATGACCAGCCCCTCGGCCTCCTCGAACACGCGGCGGATGAACTCTTCCGTCATGGCCTTTGGTCCCTTGCCGCCGATGTCGGCGCCGGAGTGACAGGCATCCAGCACGATGACCTTGGCCCGGGCCGGGGCCTCTTCCACGATTTCCTTGACCCGCGAGACCCGAACGGCGGTATCGCTCAACACCAATCGCCTGCCGTTGCGGGTCACTAGGTACGATTCGCCATCGACCTCGTCGCCGTGACCGCTGTAGTAGAACAACAGCAGGTCGTCCGGCTCGGTGGCGTCAGCGATGGCCTTGAGGGCCGTCAGAATGTTGTCGCGAGTGGGCAATTCGTCAGGCATATCGTCGGTGAGCAGGCGAATGCGGGCAGGGTCAAAGCCGCCGGCCACGAGTTGCTCGCGGATGGCGTGCACGTCCTTGACGCAGACCTGGAGCTGACCATAGTTGGACTGGTCCTCATATTCGTTGACACCGACGAGGATGGCCCAGCGGTTGCCAGTACCATAGATCTCTGGCTGAGTGGGCTCGCCATCGCCTTTGGTGGCGGTGGAGGGCTTGGGCGGCGGCTGCATACCCAGGCACAGGTCATTGAAGCTGATACCCAGGTGTTTGAGCGCTAGGGCATTGAGTTGATCTATAATGCGCGTGCGATCACGCCGGGTTTGCTCGCTGGGACCGTAGCGACGCTCATCGCGCAGGTTCTCTCGCAAGGGCGCTTCGTGAACGGTGAAATCCTGGTACCAGTCAGCGCCCTCTGCCAGGCCTTTGAGGGTGTTGAGGCCGCGTTCGTAGTCCATATCGGCTCCTTTCGTCGTAGATGGAGGTAACTTGGGCGATCTGTTTGTCCGAACTGCTATCTCCACACAAGAAAATGCTGGTTTCACACCAGCGGTTGGGAACTGTTCGTGAAGAAATTCGAGGATTCGGCTGATCCCTTGCTTTGCCGAAAGCAATTGCTCCTCGGTGAGCTTGGCAATTCCACCTCTGCCCCGTTCCCTGATTTCAACTACTTCACCAAATACAACTTGTATATCCTCAGGTATGTTAATGGAGCGCGAGATGAGCCAATTCCAGTTGCTTGTTGCTGAATACCTAACGAGAGGGCTCCCGCCGGCTATTGAAACGTGCACGTCATTGAGAGCATCTTCAAAAAGCTGGTAGTCCTGCTCCAGGAACTCGCGTAGATCTGAGGCCGTTGGATAGTTAGAGGCTTGCGGATCGGGTTTGATCTGCGTACTCTCCAGGCAACTCAGTGGGTCAACATCCAGGATGACGATGCCCCGGTCCCGCCACATGCGCACGTCAGCCTCCGGCAAGCCGGGCCACACGGCGTAGGCAGTACGGGCGAAACGGCTCTCCGCGATCTGGTCGAACAGGAAGCGAAAGTCCGGGTCGGACAGGTTGTAGCCGAGAAAGAGCACCGTATTGCGACGGAACGCCTGGCGCACCTCGTCCACCAGTGCTTCCTTGCCCCGGTCGCGCAGCAGGTCCGAGTGGTCACGGTCGGTGACGATGAGGCTGTCGGGCTGTTGTGCGTCACCGTAGAGTCTGATGAGCGTAGGACGGTCGGGGTTGATGAAGCTCACGTCGCCGCCGCGCACCACACGATTGATGCCGACGCCTGCCTGCTGGAAAGCCAACTCCAGCAGGTTGTCGTAGGCGGTGGTGATGATCGTCTTGATCTGGTACTCTTTGACCAGCGCGACAATGCGCTGATGGAAAGGCTGTGGTGACTTGCCGGCCGTGTCCAGGGCATTGCGGATAAAATCGGTGAACTCCCAACGGTTGCCGGCCTGGCTGACCCGTTGGGCTACCTCGGCCAGGGAGAGCGATTCGTCCAGTTCCTTGCGTCGGGCCAACTCGCGGGCCAGGTCGACGCGGGAGGTAAGGCCAGTGACCTCGCAGGGCAGGTCCGCGCCGATGAAGAGGGTCAGGGTGTGGCGCCGTGAGGCGTCAGCAAGTTCAAGCGGGGTAAGGTTTGGCTTTTGGGGTACGAGCTTCGCGTCGTTGGAGGAGGAATCTGATCTGTTATGACTGCCAGGGGCAGCCGACTTATCCGAGTGCGTATCTAACAGCGGAGTAAGGTCGGACGCACCAGCAATCGGCTTATCTGCACAGAGATCTATGAAGCTGTTGTTGGCATATCTCAAAGCCAACCGCTCTAATTCGCGCAGAACACGCTCGCGGCGCTCCTGGCCTTGCGGACTTAGAACAGCGAAACGCCTTTCGTCCTCGACACTTTCTAATAGCTGGCCTTTCCAGCCGAGGAAGTCCAGGTAAACATCTGAATCCAGAGCTATCTTTGCTTGCTTCAGTATCCTGTCGAGATTAACCAGACCGCGCTCAAAGTTCATAGAGACTCTCCCTCCTCTGTTTCTGCCTCAAAGGGTTCTCCGCATAGTGGACAGACCGTGTCTTCAGTGCCAGCAATTCCCGTTATGACCGGAGCCGATTTGGTTCTTGCGTCATGGGTGTGGTTCAGCAAGTCGTTCTAGCAAACGACCGGCCGGTCGGAGTAGATCAGCGCCCCCCAATCGGTTATAATAGAGGCCCAGTCTAGCGCCGAGAGGTTGACCCATGGCCGTCCCCAGTGCCTTATCCGCTGATAATCTCGTCCAACTCGTTCGCCGCGGGGTGGAACAGATCCAGGACCATCGCGCCGCCAACGTCTCCATCTCGTTGGCCGACGCCCTGATGGCCGCTTTTGCGATGTTCTCCTTGAAGGACAGCTCCCTGCTAGAGTTTGATGACCGGCGGAGCCGCGATGCCAATCTGCAGCACATCTATGGCCTGGCAAAGGTGCCGTGTGACACGCAGATGCGCACCATCCTGGACCCCGTGGCCCCAGCCGAGATCAAGCCCCTATTCAAGCAGGTCTTCGCGCGACTGGACCGCCACGCAGGCTTGGCCGAGATGTCATACCTGGGACACTACTACCTCCTGTCCCTGGATGGGACCCAGTACTTCTCGTCCAAGAAGGTACATTGTAGTTCTTGTTTGGCACGCAAAAGCCGGCGCACCGGCGAAGTGACCTACAGTCATCAAATGCTGGGGGGCGCCATCGTGCATCCTGATTCCCCAGTGGTCATCCCCCTGGCTCCCGAGCCCATCATCAAGCAAGATGGGACGACCAAGAACGACTGCGAGCGCAACGCCGCCAAGCGTTTCTTGGCCCAGGTGCGGCAGGATCATCCCGATTTGCCGCTCATTATTGTGGAAGATGCCTTGAGTAGCAATGCCCCCCATATCCGAGAACTGCAAAAGCACGATATGCGGTTCATTTTGGGCGTGAAAGAGGGCGACCACCCCTTTCTGTTTGACCAGGTGCGGACCGCCCAGGAAGCGGGGCAGACCAGCACCTACGAATATGATGACGGGCCGATCACTCAGCGCTTCCACTTCCTCAATCAGGTGCCCTTGAACGAGTCCAATCAGGACATCCTGGTCAACTTCCTGGAGTACTGGGAAATCGAGGGCGATCAGGTGCAGCATTGGTGCTGGATTACCGATTTCATCCTGTACCAGTGGAACGTGGGCGCCATCATGCGCGGCGGCCGGGCGCGCTGGAAGATCGAGAATGAAACCTTCAACACCCTCAAGAACCAGGGTTATCATTTCGAGCACAACTACGGCCACGGTCAGGAGAATCTGTCGGTCAACTTTGCGCTGTTGATGATGCTCGCTTTTCTGGTGGACCAGGTGCAACAGCGGGCCGACGCCTTGTTTCAGGCCGTGCTGAAAAAGGAAGGGGGCCGCAAGCGCCTGTGGGCTCACGCCCGGGCCCTGTTTTACACCCTGGAGTTTGCCAGCATGACCGACATCTACCGCGCCTTGCTGTATGGTTACAGAATCGAGCAGGTGACCATTCTGGGACCCACCTGATCCAGCCCCTGCGGGGCCCCAGGGACCAGTGCGCCTCCGGCCCGATTGGCTCTGCCCATCTCGTCACTGGCCCTGGTTTACCTGCTGGATCATCCGCTTGCAGTAGCCGGGTCAACTCGGGAACTGCCACTTGGGCCAGTTGGCAGTTGGGTACCCGAGCTACATAGCGGGAATTGCTGGTTGATGCGGTTGATTGACGAGCAGTACACCAAAATG
>JAHJIN010000052.1 GCA_018823415.1 Chloroflexota bacterium
GACTCCGGCGCCGTACAGGGCGGAGAGCGCCCGTGCCAGCCGTGCCCACGACAGCTTGGTGGTGACGGCGCCAGCGATGGGAATGCGCAGCTTCAGGGCGTCTATCGTGCGCCGTCCCTGTTCGGTGCCGTAGTAGTACCGGCGATAGAGCAGGTAGAGCAGAATCAGCGGCAGGACGACAATGAGCCCCACCACGGCGCCGAACTTGATGCCGATGATCAGGGCCTGGCCGATGCTCGTGGTCAGGCCGGCGATGATCATGCGCGTCGCCAGCGGAATCAAGACGATGGCCGCCAGGAGCAGCTTCGGGTAGAGCGTCTCCCGCGCCAGAGTCTGCTGGAACTCCAGCTCCTTCTCCAGGTAGTCAGCCGACAGCGTCAGCATGTCATCCAGGTGGCCCCCCTCCTCGCCGGCGGCGATGAGGGCCACGTTCAACTCGGAGAAGACCTTCGGGTGCCGTCGCATCGCCTCAGAGAAGCGTTTGCCGGCGGAGACACTGCGGGCGGCATCGCGCAACGCCATGCGCATCTCGACCGACGAGATCTGCTCCTCCATCGTCGAGAGCGCCATGCCCAGGGACAGCCCGGCGTTCACAAGCGTGGCCAGCTCGCGGAACAACTGCACCTTCTGGGCGAGTTGGAGTGCACCGAACATCTTCGTTCCCGTCTACTCGTCCTTGCCAGCCAGCGCCGCCAGCTCCCCCACCAGGCGCACGTCCGGACCAGTGCGGTCCACGAGTTCGCCAAGCGGGCGCGAATCGCCGACACGCAGGTCCGGGGCCAGGTCCGCCAGCGGCTGCAACACGAACTGACGCTCCAGCATGCGTGGGTGCGGCAGCGTCAGTTCCGACGTCGCCATTATAGCACCGGGCGCAACGGCTGTTGCACAGACCAACAGGTCCAGATCAATGGTGCGCGGCGCATTGCGATAGGGTCGCACCCGCCCCAACTCGTCCTCGATGACTTGCA
Source organism: Chloroflexota bacterium (assembly GCA_018823415.1). GTDB lineage: Bacteria > Chloroflexota > JAHJIN01 > JAHJIN01 > JAHJIN01 > JAHJIN01. The sequence goes on from JAHJIN010000052.1 coordinate 969, forward strand.
TGACACCGAGGAGTTGCGTCGGTTCCAGGTCTGTCTCCACAGCCGCCACGAGATTCAGGTAGTCAGGCTGCGGCTCGTCGGCCACAGCCTTCGTCTCGTAGACTGGCGAGACCCGCTGAACCGTGATGCGGTCATGCGCGTCCAGGCGGGCGATGGCCCGTGCCAGGGCGGCCGCACGGTTGCCCAGGTTCGATCCCAGACCCACATAGTAGACCCGGGCCTCGCTCACACGGGCACCAGCTGCACGGCCGCAAGCGTGATGCCCGCCTCACCGACGATCTCCTCGGCCTGCAGCGTGACGTCAACCGTGCCGGGCGCGGTGGGGCTGATCTCGCCAAGGGTGCCCGCGTATTCCGGGAAGTACTGGGCGCGCGGGCTCTGCACCTGTTCGTCACAGGTGACTGGCCCGGCCACCGTGGCCTCACCGGCGGTCAGACGCAGCACATGCCCGCCGTCCGGCGGGCGCCGATGATAAGGCGACCCGAGAACCACCTTCACGGCGAACGTGCCAGGCGTGAGCAGCTTGAACTGCCATCGCAACGTGCTGGCGGTGTCCTTCCAGCCGCCCAGCATGCCGTTGCGAGTCAGGGCAATCTGGCTGTCCGGCCCTCGATTGACATCCGCCAGGTACCCGGGCAGCGTCACCTTGCCGTCAGCCTGCTGGTAGAGGCTCGTGTCCACATCCAGGTCGCCCTCGAAGTCCAGCGCGACCACTGACACCAGCGGGTCGGGAGCCTGGGACGGGAGGGTGAGCGTAACCGACTCCCCGTCCTGAACGAACGGCACGCTCACGCCGTTGGCGAGCAACGCCGCCCCGGTCACGCGGTTGCGCAGACCGCGCAGCGTCACTTCCGCTGGCCACTGCGTGCACAGCAGGTACAGCCGCCGGCCCTTGACGGTGACGCGGCCCCACTCGAACTCCACCGGCCACGGGTTGGGCTGGGTGCCGTAGATAGCCTCGCTGTTGACGGCCATCCACCGCCCCATGCCCTCGAGCAGGTCAATGCTCGGTTGGGGAATGAGCCCCTCGCTGGTCGGCCCGACGTTGAGCAGGTAATTCACACCCTTGCTGGTCAAGTCCACAAGCAGGTAGAGCAGGTCCTTGAGGGACTTCCAGTTGTGGTCATCACTCTTGAAGCCCCAGGTGTCGTTGAGCGTCGCCGGGGTCTCCCAGTCCCCCTTGACCGGCCCGGCGGGGATCATGTTGTCGCCCAGGCTGCCGTAGTCGCCCAGGTCGTGCCCCACGCGACCGCTGACCAGGCAGTCGGGCTGCAGGCTGTGCACGTAGTCCTTGAGCATCTGGCTCTGCTCTTGACTGATCGCGACGGGCGTGTCGAACCAGATCAGGCCGATGGGGCCGTACTGGGTGAGCAGTTCGCGCAGTTGCGGCTTGACCTTGCTCTCCAGGTACGCCGCGAACTTCTCCGGGTCGGGCTTGTGCCCATGCCACCCCTTGTCGGCGACCTCTTCCCAGTGCCCCGATGCGCCGTCTTCCGCCCAGTCCTGGTCCTGGGAGTAGTAGAAGCACATGCGCAGGCCGTGCCGCGCGCAGGCCTCGGCCAGGTCCGTCATGATGTCGTGCTGGTACGGAGTGGCGTCCACGATGTTGTAGGCATGGCTGGGCGAGTGGAACATCGCAAAGCCGTCATGGTGCTTAGAGGTGATGACGAGGTACTTCATCCCCGCGCGGGCGGCCAGCGACACCCATTCCTCCGCGTCGAACTTCACGGGGTTGAACTGCTGGGCCAGCGGCGCGTACTCCGCCAGGGGGATCTTGCCGTTGTGCATGATCCATTCGCCGAGGCTGGGGATGGGCTGGCCCTTCCAGATACCGGCGGGCACCGAGTAGATGCCCCAGTGGATGAAGAGGCCAAAGCGGGCTTCGCGCCACCAGGCGAGAGGATCGTGCGTCTGATCAGACATGGTCGAGTTCCTTTCGGTCGCAGGTTCGGACTCGCTATTCGCCCATCA
>JAHJIN010000494.1 GCA_018823415.1 Chloroflexota bacterium
ATCAAGGCCTATACTTATCCCACGGCGCATCGGACCAGTACGATGCTGGATCGGTTGATGGATCATATGGACCGCCGGTTCTATGCGGCCCATTACTTCCACGGCCATCTGATGACCGCCGAGTACGCCGTGCGTGCCGGGGCCTTGCTCGGCAACTTTCTGCCGTATTGCCCGCGCGCCGCAGCCGCGCAGCAATACCAATCGCCCGCACACAAACTCAACGGCTTTGTGTATCACGACAACTGGCTCCACAACCTCCTCATCTCGGCTTCCATGGGGGGGGTACCGGCAGTGACCACAGAATCCGTTAGAACCAGACCAGCGCCACTGCCAGCCCGCCGCCTATCGCGCCGAGAATGGCAGCCAGCGCGTATCCTCTGACATGCGAATCTGTACGCATTTCCACACCTCCCTGTAACTCGCGGAACTCGTCGCTGCCGGGGCCACCTGCAGTTGTCACGGCTCGCGGCCCAGCAGACCGCCATAGCCCCGGCGCTGGCAGTCGTCCAGCACTTGCTGGCAGTCGTCCGGCACGTCATCACCGGGTGGATGTGGCTGGTCAAAAGGGCCGGCCGGTGGATTCAACTCTTCGCAAGCCGCCAGGTAGCGGGCATAGTCCAGCAGGCTGGCCTGCCGGGCCGGGGAAAGCCGGGCCAGGATGGTTTGCAGTTCGTTCCAGGCATCCATGAACCATTCCTCCATCGGAAGACATTGTATCACGTTCCAGACCGGCTGGCAAGTTACACCGCCGATTTTTGGTGCGCACAGATTGACAGCCAGCCGCATAAACGGTAGAATAGCGGCGGAGGATGCAAGATGGACCTGGGCAGCAAGCTGGTGGGGTCGATTGTCATGCTGGTGGGGCTGGTCATCCTGGCTGCGCTCCTGCGGCGCGTCGGGTTGCTCAAAGATGAGCATGGCACCCTGTTCGCCTCGCTGGTGACGCACGTCACGCTCCCGGCCCTGATCCTGAGTTCGCTGGCCCGTCACCGGCTAGAGTGGCACTATGCCGAGTTGGCCCTGGTGATGCTGCTGGCCGAGTTGGTCTGCCTGGGGTTGGCGTGGGTCGTGGGCCGGTGGATGCGGCTGCCCCGGCCGCAGATGGGGGCCTTGCTGCTCACGGCGGCGTTTGGCAGCTCGGCGTTCCTGGGCTATGCGCTGATCGCGGAAATGTTTCCCAACAACGTGCCGGCCATGTCCGAGGCGGTGCTGGTGTCCGAACTGGGCGTGGGGCCGACGCTGTTTGTGCTGGGGGTGGCCATTGCCAGCTATTATGGCAAATCTGATGGGCCGGGGTCCCGCAAGGCTGCCCTGAGGTTTTTCTGGTCGCCCATTTTTGCAGCGTTGGTGGCCGGCGTACTGTGCTCTGTCGTCGATTTGCCGCGCGACAACCCGGTGATGCAGGTGGCTTTTCAGGGGCTGGACGTGGTGGCCCAGGCCAATACCTTTTTGGTGACGCTGACGTTGGGCGTGCTGTTGCGCGTCGAGCATTTTGGTTCGTACTGGCGATTGCTGGTGACGGCCGGCGTGATCAAGCTGCTGGTCCAGCCGGTGCTGGTGTGGTTGCCCACGCTGGTGATGAATCTATCGCCCGTGGGGTCAGACGTGCTGATCATCCAGGCGGCCATGCCCTCGGCCACGCTGGCGGTGGTCTTTTGCCAGCGCTATGGCTGCGATGCCCGGCTGGCCTCGGTGATCCTGGTGGCGACCACCGTGTTGAGCAGCGTGACCGTGCTGGGCTTGTTGACGCTGCTGGGCTAAAAAGCGCGGCCGCGAGGCGCTTGACGATGGATCGCGCGCGTGGTATCATGCCCTTGACCGGACCGCAGTTCCGCAGGAACTGCCAAGGCATTTCGCAAGAAATGGCCATAGAGGATACCATGACCGACGATTCAGAAGAGACCCTGTTCGAGTTTCCGTGCGAGTTTCCTCTCAAGGTCATCGGCCGGCACTGCGACGACCTGGAGGATCACGTGTGCGCCATCGTGCGCCGTCACGTGCCAGACCTGGACCGAGGGTTGGTCAGCAGCCGGTCCAGCCGGGAAGGCAAATACCTTGCCATCACCCTCACGTTCACCGCCGAGAGCAAGGCCCAGTTGGACGCGCTGTATCGCGATCTGGGGAGCCAGGACGGCGTGGTGATGGTGCTTTGAGGAGGTTCCATGTTGCAGAAAAACAGGCGGTTGATCGTGTCACTGATTACCGGGGCGCTGCTGGGCCTGGTGTGCGTCGTGGGCGTGGGCTGGCGAGTGGGCGGGCTGGCCGGCAACGAGTGGTTCCTGTTCGCCATGTGGTACAACCGTGTCATCATGGGCCTGGTCATTGGGCTGGCTGCTGACCTGGAGTTTGTGCATCATCCCGCCAACCGCTACATCCGGGGCCTTATCCTGGGCGCGCTCGTGAGTGCTGCCATATTCTTTTCCACCGAAATGCGCGATATCCCGGCCCTTTTCGCTGGCATCGTCTATGGTCCCATCATCGAGTTTGTGGCCCGGTGGTTCGATTGACGAAACCCGGGTGACCAGGGTGCCAAAAATCAAGCCCCGGCTCAATGAGCCGGGGCTTTTTGTGTGTACGTGCCAGGACGGGCTATTCCTCGTCCTTTTTGCTGGGCTTGTGGTCTTTGGCCGCCTCGCTGACCTTGTCGATGAGCTCCGGCACCAGTTCCACGATTTTGTCAAAGCCAAACCCTCGCGAGAGAGAGCTGACGCTGACGCCGGCCTCGTCGATGACGATGAGGGCCACCGGGCTCACGCTGACGCCGCCCGCAGCACCGGCGCCACCGCCCGACTTTTCCTGCGGATCCTCGCCATACCCGCCGCCGAAACCTAGCGTGACCTTGCTCACCGGGATGATGGTCTTGCCGGCCACCACGATCGGCTCGCCCACGATGGTCTTGGTCTTGGCGGTGTCCTTGAACTCTTGTACCAGCTTGTAAAGCATTTCCTCTACTGCCATGTGCGTATCCTCCTATGTGTTTTGGATATTGATATGACTTGTGTATCGCGAGCGGTCGTCCGGATCGACCGCGTGACAAACTGTATCAACTGCCGGCTGTGGCGGTCTCGCGCTGCTGCCGTTGGGCCGGGCGGCGCTTGCGCTTGTCGCGGCGCCCCCGGCGCCACTTGCGCCACGAGCCGCGTATCAGCGCCCAGACCAGCCGCCAGATGGGTCGGGAGAAGGCCAATTGCACCACGGGCCATATGATGCGCCAGACCCAGATGCGCACGGCTCCTTCGATCTCGCCCCACAGGGCCGGTTCCATGAACTCGGGGACCAAGCGCATGTCCACCGGCTGCCATCGCCAACTGTATCGAGCAGCCTCGTACATCCCATAGAGTATCCCCGTGGCGGCCGGGTCGCCCAGGCCTATGCGCCCGCGCAATCGCAGTCGTTCCCAGCGCAGGCCGGTCAGGATGCGGATAGCGGCGCGCAGCACTTCCCTCGGTATGCTGATCAGTATGCCGCGCTGGGCCAGGGTTTCGCGCCAGGTGAGGGGCCAGCCGAGGCCATCGCCCTCTTTTTCCTCCTCCTCTTCCGCAATCTCTTTGACCAGATCTTCCAGCCCTTCGGCGATGCGCTCCCAGGGTTCCAGTTCGGGACCGCGCTCCTCGGTCTTGCGCCACACGGCCCAGCGCCACAGCCATAGGACGAACGTCTGCCCGGTGCTATCGACGATCAACTCGAAACCTACGAGCCGCCAGAGCCAGTGGAGCAGCATGTGCCCGGTGACGCGTTGGTCCGGCCAGCGCTCGCCGCGCCCGGCTACCCGGAACGGCGCGAATAGCAGCAGGGCCAGCAGAACCAGCACGATCAGCGCCAGCACGCCCAGGATGACCAGAATGATGAGCACCACGGTTCCGATGAGGTCCATGCCAGGTTCCTGTCTCTAGCGGCTGGGCTGCCGGCTCAACCGGGGCAGCGAGAGCCAGCGGCGCCGGGGCTTTTCTTCGACCGGGGCCGACTGGCGTCGTCGCAGCAGCCAGCGCGATACGCGCCGCGAGACGCGCCACGTCCCGCGACCGACGGTCGATGTGCCCTGCTTGAGGGCATCGCCGGCCTGTTCTGACCATGATTCGGGTACCGACACGTCGGGCACCACGCGCCGCGCGTAGCGAAACCCGATGGTGGCCTGGCGTGCCCGCTGGCCGGTGCGGTCCAGCAGCGAGTGTTTTTCTGCGGGCTGGGCGGCCATTGTGCCCTCGGCGGCGGCCCGGGCCAGGAGCCGGGCGGTGAAATCGGCCGACGGGGCGGGCGGCTCGGCGGTGGTTAGGGCGGCTTCGGTGGCTTGTAGCCAGCCCAACTCCCGACGGCAGTAGGCGCAGCGTTCGGTATGCTGTTCGATGACGCGCTTTTCGGCCGCGGCCAGGTCGCCGTCCAGGTAATAGTTCAGCCATCGTTTGTCCAGTCCGCAAGGGCGATTCAACTCGCTCATGCGTATGCCTCCATCCAGACCGTTTCCAGTTGCTCGCGTAATAGCCCGCGCGCCCGGTGTAGCTGGGCCTTGACGGTGCCCAGGGGCAGGTTTAGGGCTTCAGACACCTCGGCATAGGAAAAATCGTGCAGGTAGCGCAGGGTCACGGCGGTGCGATAGTGTACCGGCAGCGATAGAATGGCGCTCTCCAGGGCCGCTCTGATCTCGGACTGGGTCAGCAGATCTTCTGGCGAGGGCGCCGGGTCGGCGATCCGTTGCCCCAGGGGCTCCATGTCGGGCAGTGGTTGCTCCTCCAGTGACACCGTGCCGGGGTTGCGCTTGCGCAGACGCCGCAAGCAATGGTTGTGGGCGATGCGCGATAGCCACGGGGCCAGCGGCGCGCCCTCGCGAAAGGTATCCAATCCTCGAAACGCGGCCAGAAATGCCTCTTGCGCCGCATCCTCGGCCTCGGTGGGGTCGTCCAACAGCCGATACGACACGCTGTACACCAGTCTTTGGTATGTGTCAACCAGATGGGCATAGGCTTGTTGGTTGCCCCGGCGGCATTCGGCCACCAGTCGGGCGTCTGACCATTCCACAGTGGGCCTCGCTTGTTGCGCTCACTACTATTATATAGTCACGTGGGGGGAAAAAGGTTGCACTGCTCAAAGATACACCCCCGACAGAGCAGGGGTGGTCTTTCCACTACTTTAACCTTTCCGCAAGCTGCCAGCTTGCGGAAAGATCATGCGGCCGGTTCCACCCGCACGGCGCAGACCTTGAGCTCCGGGATCTTGCACAGCGGGTCCAGGGCATTGTTGGTGAGGACGTTGGCGGCGGCCTCGGCAAAGTGGAATGGCATGAACACGACGCCGGCCGGCACGCGCGGCGTGATGAATACCTGCGTGTCCAGCTCGCCGCGCCGGCTGCTCACGTGGACCATCTGGCCGTGGCGCACACCCAGGGATTGGGCATCGGCCGGGCTCACCTCCAGGTAGCTGAGGGGCACTTCCTGGGCCAGCTTTTCCGAGCGGCGCGTCATGGTGCCGGTGTGAAAGTGGAACATGGTGCGGCCGGTGGTGAGGATGAACGGGTAGGCCTCGTCCGGCTCTTCGGCCGGGGGCTTGTACTCCTGGGGCTGGAACAGGCCCTTGCCCCGGCTGAACTTGGTCGTGTGCAGGATGGGCGTGCCGGGGTGGTCGGTCGAGGGGCACGGCCACTGCAACCCGCCCACCTGCTCCAGCCGCTCGTAGGTTACGCCGCCATAGATGGGGGTGAGGGCTGCGATCTCGGCCATGATCTCGCTAGGATGGCCATAGTCCCACCGGCCCGGCGCGCCCATCCGTTTCGCCAGTTCGCAGACGATCTGCCAGTCGGGTTTGCTGTCGCCCACCGGCGGGATGGCGGCCCGGATGAGCTGGATGCGCCGGTCGGTGCCGGTAAAGGTGCCGTCTTTTTCGACATAGCTCGTAGCCGGCAGCACCACGTCGGCCAGCTCGGCCGTGGGGGTCATGAAAATGTCCTGCACCACCAGAAAATCCAAGGCTTGCAGGCCGGCGCGCACGTGGTTGATGTCTGGGTCGCTGACCATGGGGTTTTCGCCCACCACGTACAGCGCCTTGACCCGGCCGGTCAGCGCGCCGCCGGTCATCTCGGTGACGGTGAGGCCCACCTCGCTGGGCAGATCGTCCACCTGCCACGCGGCGGCGAATTTGGCCCGGAGATCGGGTTTGGTGACGGCCTGGTAGCCGGGGTACACGTTGGGCAGGCCGCCCATGTCGCACGCGCCCTGGACGTTGTTCTGGCCACGCAGGGGGTTGACGCCGGTGCCAGGTTTGCCCACGTTGCCGGTGAGCATGGCCAGGTTGGCGCAACTCATGACGTTGTGGGTGCCGCTGGTGTGCTGGGTGATGCCCATGCAGTAGAGGATGGCGGCGCGCTCAGCTTGCGCGTACATCCGGGCCGCGGCGACCAGGTCGTTGGCCGGGATGCCGGTGATGGCCTCCACCCGGGCCGGGTGATATCGCTCCACGATTTCCTTGAGCGCCTCGAAATTCTCGGTGCGCTCGGCAATGAATGCCTGATCCTCCAGGCCTTCCTTGAGGATGACGTGCATTAGCCCGTTGAGCCAGGCGACGTTGGTGCCGGGCCGGGGCCGCAAATAGATGTCGGCCATTTCGGCCAGTTGGATGCGCCGGGGGTCCACCACGATGAGCTTGGCCCCGCGTTCTTCTTTGGCGCGCATGATAGCCGCGCCGATGATGGGGTGCTGCTCGGTGGTGTTGGAGCCGGTGACCAGGTAGCAGGTGGTGTCCTGCGCCAGGTCCGGCACCGAGTTGGTCATCGCGCCACTGCCAAACGTTGCGGCCAGACCGGCCACGGTGGCGCTGTGTCAAAGCCGGGCGCAGTGGTCCACGCTGTTGGTGCCCAGCACAGCCCGGGCCAAGCGCTGCACGAGATAATTCTCCTCGTTGGTACACTTGGCCGAAGTGAGCACGCCAAACGCATCGGGGCCGTGCTCGGCCTTGATGGCCTGAAAGCGCTCGGCTACCAGGCCCAGCGCCTCGTCCCAGGACGCCTCGCGAAAGCCGTCGCCGTCGCGGATGAGGGGCACGTGGAGCCGGTCCGGGTGCTGGACAAAGGCGTGCGAGTTCCAGCCCTTGATGCAGACCTGGCCCTGGTTGATGGGGTGCTCCTGGCAGGGCGTGACGCCCAGGATCTCGCCGTCCAGCACTTCCAGGTAATAGTTGCAGCCGGTGCCGCAATAGATGCACGTGGTCAAGACATTTTTGTAATCCACTCGTCAAACTCCTGGTCGATAGCATACTCGCAAACGTTCAGTTCTACCTTCCCGAAAGCCCAAGCGAACCACGAGTTCGCCGCTTTCGGCAAGGTTCTCCAAAGACTACCGGAACTCGACCAGGGTGTACGCGCCCTGGTTCGCCTCGCGATGGAATTGGGTCTCGGGGTTGGTCACGTCATCGCGGCCCAGCACCCGGTCGTCGTCGTGGATGACCAGCACCCGGTTGGCGCTGATGACGGTGACGCCCTCGGCCTTGTGGGCGAACGTCAGCGGCGTCAACACGTCCTTGAACACCAGGCGCGGGGCGTTGCCGGCGCCCAGGTCGCTCATGGACAGGGTCCACAGGTAGCCGCCCAGGCCCTCGTCGGTGCTCGCGGTCTCGTAGCTGGTGAGCAGGTACAGGCGGTCGCCGTAGCGGTCGTACTCGATGCTGGACAGGGCCACGGTTTGGCGGAGCACCGGGCTGTGTTCATAGACCACGGCGAAATCGTCGCCCAGGGTCAGCGTGCCATCGCTGGCGATGGTGTACGAAGCCTGGACAAACTTGGTGACGTAGGTGAAATCCTCATAGCTGGCGCCTTGTTCCCGGATGCCAAACAGCAGCTTGTTGCCGGGGGTGGCCGCCAGTCCTTCCACCTTGAAGTAGGGCATGCCGTCCGGAAATTGGTCGTTCTTGAGCGCCTGGGCGAATCTGGCCCGCAGGCCCACCGAACTGGTCACGCCATCGACGGTGGACGGCGCGACGACCTTGACGGCGTCTGGATTGCCTTTGGGCCACACCAGCATGGTATTGTAGCCGTTCCAACTGGAATCGCTCCGAACCCGGTCAAAGCCGGTGGTGGCAATGACGTACTGGTTGTCCGGCGTCACCGTCATGTCTTCGTACTTGATAGCGTCGACGAACGGCTGGGCCGTGTAATAGGTGCGCGACGCCGTGTCCAGCGTGTTGTCGGCGTATGTGACGGCGAACACCGGCGAGCACGCATCGCAGGGGATGGGCTTGTCGCTGGCCATGATCACGTTGGTCCCGTCATAGGCCACGGCCGAGGTCTCGCAGTTGATGGGGTTCCCCTCGTCGTCCTGCAGGCCGCTGGCAAAGCAGCCCACCACGCCCCGGTCGATGATGCGCGCCGACGCGGACCAGTCGGCGGCTTGCCACGTGTCCACCTCGGCGGCGTCCGGGAGCCACAGCTTCCAGCCCACCTCGATGAGGTTGGGGTCGTCGATGGCGGCATAGCTGCTGTCCGTCTGGGCCTGGGTGTTGGTGGCTTTCCAGATGGCCGGCCATTTGCGAACGTCGCCATAGTTCTCCTGGGCCAGCTTGCCCAGATAGTCGCCGGCCTTGACGGTGTATGCCTGCCCGCCGGCCTGGGCCGGGCTGGCGGCGTTAGCAGGTAACGCCGTGAGCACCAACAACAGTACGACGAGACCGATCATTGCTTTCCGCATGACCTTCTCTCCTTTCCTTCTCTCAGCAACCAGTAGCCGGTTTTCAGTAACTCATCTTTCCGCCATACTCTTCCGTCCCCAGCGGCGGCGGCTCGTCCACGCTGCGGCCTACTTCGTAGCCTGTTTGCTCCTGGAGCTCGGCGCGCATCAGGTCGTACAGGATGGTGAGAGGGATGCCGGCCGGGCAGGCGTCCTCGCAGGCCCCGCAACCCACGCACTTGCCCACGGTGTGCATGGCCCGGATGAGGTGAAAGATGGGGAACGGCGGCGGCAGCTCGCCGGTCTCCACCCAGTACGATTCGCCCAGGGCGCATTCTTCGCAAAAGCACTGGGGGCAGGTGTCGCGACAGCCGTAGCACTTGATGCACTTGGCAAACTGTTGCTGCCAGAACGCGCGGCGCTCGGCCAAGGATTTTTTCAGGAATTCTTCGACGATGGGATTGGCGGCCGGCGCGGGCGCGGCGCCCACATCCACGTGGGCCGGGGCCGGCTGGTCGCAGCCGCATTCCTGCGCTTCCTCGGCGGTGCAGGCCAGCCCAATGAGGACGAGCCGGTCCAGATCGACCTGCTTACGTTTCGCCAGCTCGACCAGGCCGCGCTGGTCGCAGCCGCGCACTACCACGCCGAGCCGGGCCTCGGGGTGGGCCTTTTGGATGTGCGTCACGGCGTTGAGCAGATGATACCAGGGCGACAGGCTGAGGCCGGTCACCTCCTCGCCGGGGGTGAACAGGTAGGGGGCGGCGGCGCCGGTGCCGTTGCGCCGGGGGGCCAGCACACCGGCTATGTCATCCTGGGTCAATGTCTGGGCAATGACGCGGGCCAGTTCGTCAGTCAGGGCTTGGGTGGTTTCAGGCATGGACAGCACTCTCTTTGATTTGGCTCGTTGCGCCGGTGGTCGGGGTGGTAGACAGCGTGGGGTGCAACTCCAGCGGTCCCAGCCGGCGGATCGTCTCGGTAAAGTCGGTGACCACCTGGGCAAAGCGCTGGCCCTCGGAGGCCGAGACCCACTCCAGGCGTAGGCGATCCGGCTCGATGCCAAACACCTCCAGGAGCTTGCGCAGCATGGGGATGCGCTTGGCGGTGCGGTGGTTGCCGTTGACATAGTGGCAGTCGCCGATGTGACAGCCCAGCACCATCACGCCGTCGGCGCCCTCCTGAAATGTGCGCAGCACCAGGTCCGGGGCCACGCGCCCGGAGCAGCGCACCCGCACGATGCGCAGGTTATCCGGGTACTTTAATCTTCCCAGGCCGGCGGTGTCGGCCCCGGCGTAGGAGCACCAGTTGCACAAAAAGCCTACGATCTTGGGTTCAAAAGGTTTCGTCGTTGCCAATGATTGTCTCTCCGATGTAGGTTATGCCTTTAGCGTTTCTGCGATGGCTTGCTTGATCTGGGCAATAAACTGTTCAGCGAACATCAGGATGTCTTCTGCCTCAGACTGGGACACGAGGCCGGCCGTTTGATAGAGGGTCTGATGGCGCTTGCGGCGTAGCCGGTTGAGCCGGCTGATTTGCTTGCGAAAAGGCTCGCCCAGCACGATAACCGCAAAATCCAACGTCGTCTTGTGCATGTTGGCCCCACGTGGTCGATAATCGTGGGCGTACATCAGGGCCAACACAGCTTGCAAAGCCGCATTATACGCAATCGCCAGCCCCCAGTCCGCATTGAAAAGCAGCATGTGACGTGACGCAGCCAGATCTCGATCTGCCACTTCTAGCAATGCGTCTATGTCTTGGATGGAAGCGGCAAACGGCTCAATCAGTCCCCGCCGTTCCAATTCTTGAATGCTCATAGCCATTCCCGAACACGATGATATGCTCACCGGCCATGACTCGCGTTACAAAGGGGTCCCGTGCAGCCAGTTTGCTTTCCCACTCGGCCGGCGTATACAAGACATAGTTAACCGGCCGGCCCACACGAGCTTCCACATCGTCCAGCGCATTCTCAAGCTCGACCCGATCCAGGGCGCCGACGATCAGTACGTCAATATCGCTATCGGCGCGTTCAGTGCCCCGGGCCGTGGAGCCATAAACCAATGCCAGGCGAATGGTGTCCATGGGAGCCAGGTGCTCGTACAAGACGTCGCCCAGGCCTTCGGTCTTGAGCAAGATGCTGCGCAGATCGCGGTAGAGCAAATGCGATTCGTTGGCACTGAAATGCACGGCATTTGCCACAGTTTTGCGTTTCAGTAGACCAAGCTCGGTCAGGTTTTGCAGTTCGCGGCGCACGTTGCTGTAGGAAGCATCCAACCGGCGCGTCAGTTGGCGAATATGAAAGGACTGCCCCGGATTAAGCAATAGCAGGGTCAGCAGTTTAACCCGGATATGAGAGGAGAAGAGTCTTTCTAGCATGACAGCCCCTTGGTTGAGCACAAACTGGGCTCAATTGAGCACAATTTACGCTCATTATATCCGGGTTTTCCAGTAACGTCAACAATCCATCACGGCAGACTGCGTTGTTTACGCCGGCACCGCCAACTCTTCCGCCTCGTGCAGCAGACCGCGCACCTCCATGAGGATGGCGTCGTGGGTGAACTGGTGCCCGATGATGGCGTGTCCCAGGCAGGTGCCCACGCAGGTGCCGCAGCCCTTGCACAGCGCCGAGTTGACCACAGCCTTATCGTCCACCAGGGCGATGGCCTTGTACGGGCACGACAGCACGCACTCGCCACAGCCCACGCAGCGCTCCGGGATCACCTCGGCCACCACCGGGTCTTCCATCACCTGGCCGCGCGTCATCAGGGCCATGGCCTTGGCGGCGGCGGCGCTGGCCTGGGCCACAGTGTCCGGGATGTCCTTGGGGGCCTGGCAGCACCCGGCCACATAGACGCCGTCGGTGTTGGTGTCCACCGGGCGGAGCTTGGGGTGCGCCTCCAGGAAATAGCCGTCCTCGCTGCGGCTCACGCCAAAGATGCGGGCCACTTCGGGCGTACCCGTGGACGGCGTCATCCCCAGGGCCAGCACCACCATGTCCACCGGCACGCTCACCAGCCGGCCCAGCAGCGTGTCCTCGGCCTTGACGATGAGCTTGCTGTCCTCTGGCAACACCTCCGAGGCCTTGCCCCGGATAAAGACCACGCCGTCCTCCTGCACGCGCTCGTAGAACTCTTCGTAGCGCTTGCCGCCGGAGCGGATGTCGATGTAGAACTCGTAGACCTTGCCGTGGGTCTTTTCCACCGCCAGGTGGGACAGCTTGAGGGTGTGCATGCAGCACAGGCGCGAGCAGTAGCGGTTAGTATGCTCGTCGCGGCTGCCGATGCAATGGAGGAAGGCGATGCTCTGCGGCACCTGGCCGTTAGCCATCACCACCTGGCCGCCGGTGGGGCCGGAGGCGTTGCACAACCGCTCGAACTGGAGGCTATCCAGCACGTTGGGATAGACGCCATAGCCAAACTGCGGCAGACCTTTCATGTCGTATATGTCGGTGCCGGTAGCCAGGATTATCGTGCCCACCTGCACTTCTTCGATTTCTTCGGCCTGGTCGAGCTGAATGGCGTTGCGCTCGCAGGCCTTGACGCATTTCTGGCTACACTTGCCGCGTTTCAGGTAGAGGCAGTGCTCGGCGTCGATGACGGCCTTGAGGGGCACGGCCTGGGGGAACGAGATGTAGGCCGCACCACGCTTGCCCATACCCATGTCAAACTCGGCGGGGATGCGATTCTTGAGCACGCAGGCTTCCACGCACAGGCCGCAGCCGGTGCAGAGGTCCGTGTCCACAAAGCGGGGCTTGTGGCGAATACGCACCTTGAAATTCCCCACAAAGCCTTCCATGTCCACGACTTCGCTATAGGTCATCAGCTCAATGTTGGGATGCCGACCGGCATCCATCATCTTGGGGCCGAGAATTCAAGCGGCGCAGTCGAGGGTGGGAAAGGTTTTGTCGAGCTGGGCCATGCGCCCGCCCAGCGTGGGCTCGCGCTCTACCAGGTAGACCTTGAAGCCGGCGTCGGCGATGTCGAGCGCGGCCTGGATGCCGGCGATGCCGCCGCCCACGATGAGTGTGGCCGGGGTAATGGGCACCGGCTGGGCAAAGAGGGGCTGCTGGTAGATGACCCGGCTCACGGCCGCCCGAATGAGGTCCTTGGCCTTTTGCGTGGCCTTGTCGCGGTTGGTGTGGACCCACGAACACTGCTCGCGGATGTTGGCCATAGCCAGGTAGTAGGGGTTGAGGCCGGCCGCTTCCAGCGTGCGCTGAAAGGTGGGCTCGTGCATGCGGGGCGAACACGACGCCACCACCACCCGGTTCAGGTTATAGTCCTGGATGGATTGGATGATGTCGGCCTGGCCGGGGTCCGAGCAGGTAAACTTGTTCTCGTGGACCACGGCCACGTGGGGCAGGGTGCGGGCATAATCGGCCACGGCGGGCACATCCACCGTGCCGGCGATGTTGGTGCCGCAGTGGCACACAAATACGCCGATTCTGAGATCATTCATGCTAACCTCTTTCCGCTTGTTGATCAAACCGTCTTTCGATGGATCTTATTCTTGCTGCTGGGCCTGGCGCTCCAGCCGGGCCTCTTCCTGGGCCAGCCGATCCAGCACCGGCTGCACCGACACGACCCGCCGGCCCAGGCCCAACGCCTTGTCTTTGGAATCCATGCCAAAGGCCAGCCCGGCCAGTTGCGAAAAGTACAAGATAGGCATGTTGTGCTTGACCTTGAACCGGGGATTGATCTTGACCTGGTACGAATCCAGGAGCATGTCGCACAGGGGGCAGGTGACCAGGATGCAGTCGGCGCCCTCGGCGCGGGCCCGGGTCAGGATGCGATGACACAGGTCCAGGGCCGCGTCTTCCTGGGTGAGAAAGATGCCGCCGCCGCAGCATTTCATCTTGTGGGAGAACTGGACCGGCTCGCCACCCAGGGCCGCGATGAATTGCTCCAGCGATTGGGGGTTTTCCGGGCTGTCGAAATCGCAGGTGGGCCGGGTGAGGTAGCAGCCGTAGTAGGGCGCGATCTTGAGACCGGTAAGGGGCCGGGTGACGCGCTTTTCTAAGACGTCCAGCCCCAGGTCCACGTAGAGGATCTCGATGGGATGGACCACGCGCACCGAGTTGCGGAACTCGCGGCCCAGGGCCTCCTGCGTGGCCTGGCGATAGCTGTTATCGTGCAGCTTGAGAACGGCCTTGCGGGCGTTCTTGAGACAGCCCAGACAGGGCATCATCACGTCCAGCCCCTCGTCTTCGGCCCAGACCAGGTTCCGCGCCGACAGGCCCACGCCCAGCAGCGGGTCCACGGTGTAGGCCGGCGTGGCCCCGCAGCAATTCCAGTCCGGCACTTCGGCCAGCTCAATGTCCAGCGCCTGGCACATGGCCAATAACGAGGTTTCGTATTCGGCAGCGCTGCTCTTCAGGCTGCATCCCGGGTAATAAGCGTAACGCAAAGGCCCCTCCCAAGTTTCGCCACGAATTCCACGAATTAGCACAAAGAACGAAAAATGAGTGGAAATTCGCGTAATTCGTGGCTAATTCTTCCCATCTCTGAACTCTATGATCTGCGCGTGATGGATCTTTACGTCTTTGACGTCGGCCTCGATGAGCCGGGCGACTGTGACCTTGTAGCCCCTGAAGCGCACGCCCTGGTCCTGAAAAAGCTCCTGGGCGGGAATGGTCTCCAGAAACTCGACGAGTTGACGGTGCGAGCCTACCACGGACGCGACGAGTTCGCCGAAATCGCCGCGCCTGTGCTCGGCCACCAGGCGAGCATTGTAGGTCTGCCAATCGCGGTCGTGGTGGGCGTAAAAGGCCGGCAACTCGCCGGCGAGAACCGCTTTTGCCGCCTCCAGGTTGCTCACGTCCCAACCGGCCAGGTGCGCCAACAGGTCCTTGACCGACCACACGCCCAGGAACACCTCGTCCTGCGCCGTTGGCGGCAGCGCGGCCGCTGCGTCCAGGATAGCCCGGCGCGTTTCCACGAACTCGGTAATGAGTTGGCTTTTCTTTTCCTCGGCCGTGGAACGCATGAGGTGCTACTCAGTTTGTTCAGCCGCGTGGTGCCGGTCAACCGTCTCGTAAATGCGCCGCACCTCGCCGCGCCCGTGGATCAACTCGGGCAGCAGGCCCACCTTGCCGTGCAAGAACATCGCCAGGCCCAGGCGCGTCTGCTTGAGGAGCCGGAACGGGTTCAGGCGAAAATTGTAGCGCAGTAGCAACTCGGCCTCATAGGTGCGGCCATAGCGTTTGACGATGGACAGGAAATTGCGGTGAAAGGCGGTATCGCGGGGTTTGGCATAGCCCTCGGCGATGGCCCGGGTGCGCAGGCCGGCCATGACCTCGCTGACCTTGATGCCCCTGGGACAGCGCAGGGTGCAGGTATAACAGTCGGCGCAGAGCCAGATAGCGTCAGAGCGCATCACCTCTGCTTCCAGGCCCAGTTGGAGCATGCGCATCACGTGGCGCGGGGTGTTGGGCATCTTGTCCCCGGTGGGACACGACCCGCTGCACGTGCCGCATTGGATGCAGGTGAGGATCTTTTCGCCGCCGGGCATGTGCTGGATGACAGACACAAACTCGGGGCTTTCGATCCCTTCAACGATGCTGGTTGCGTTGATAGCCATGAACCCTCCTGTGACTCGCGCCGGTTGAACCGCCGGGGTATGATACCATACCCGTCATGAAAAAACAACTCGGCCAGGAACAGTTCTCCGAGGTCTCGCGTCAGCGGACCTCGGAGATGTGCTAGGTGGCGACCGGCAGCCGGAAGGTGAACCGGCTGCCTTGCCTCAGTTGCGATTCGACCTCTATGGTGCCGCCGTGGGCCTCGATGATGCGCTTGACCAGGGGCAGGCCCAGCCCGGTGCCGCGCAGCTCGAACTCTTTGGCCTGGGGGGTGCGATAGAACTCGTCAAAGATGCGGGCCTGGTCATCTGGGCTGATGCCGATGCCGGTGTCCTGCACCGTGCCCACGGCCCAGCCGTCTTTTTCAGCCAGGCCCACCGCCACGCGGCCGCCGACCGGCGTGTACTTGATGGCGTTGGAGATCAGGTTGGTCCACAGTTGCACCATCTGGTCGGCGTTGGCTTCCACCCGAGGGCGCTGGCGGATCTCCAGGCGGCACGCGATGCGCTTCTCGTCGGCCCGGACCCTTTGCAGGGCAAACACCTTTTCCAGCGGATCGGCTAGGGAGAGCACCTCGCGCCGGAGCTGCTTTTGCTCGTTCTTGGCGGCTGACAGTTTGAGCAGGTCGTCCACCAACTCGAGCAGCTCGCTGGTGCGCTCTACCGTGCGCTGGAGCATCTCGTCTCGCTTGTCGGGCGGCACATAGCCCTTGAGCATGGCGACCAAAAAGCTCTGGATGGCCGACAGGGGCGCGCGCAGTTCGTGGGCCACGGTGAACATGAACGTAGTCTTGAACTTGTCGAGCCGTTCCAGTTCTTCTTTGGCCCGGGTCAGATCGGCGGTTTCCCGTTCCATGATGTGCAGCCGCTTGGTTTCCAGCGAGAGCCGGCGCCGCTCCATCCCTTGTTGCACGGCCAGCAGCAGCAGGTCAGCGCTAAAGGGCTTGGAGAGAAAGTGATAGGCCCCGGCCTTGATGGCCTGCACGGCCAGTTCTACGGTGGCAAAGCCGGTGATGATGACGCACACTATGTCCGGATCCAATTCATGGATGGGACCCAGCAAGTCTATGCCGCGCACATCGGGCATCACCACGTCCAGCAACACCAGGTCGACAGGCTGCTCGCGGAGGAGACGCAGCCCTTCGTGCCCCGAACTGGCCGTGGCGACGGCATAGCCGGCCGGCTCCAGCACCCGCCGACAGCCCTCGCGGACGCCCAACTCGTCATCTATGACCAGGATACGCTCCTGGGATGGCTTGTCTGTCATCAGCTACCTCGACGGACGGTCTAGAGAAACCGGCGGATGGTCTTCAAGAGTTGGTCCGGGTCGATGGGCTTGCCAATCCACACGTCGATGGGAATGTGCAGGTCATCGGGGAGCAGCGCGGCGTGCTCGGTGGCATCGATGCTCGAGATCATGATCACCGGGATGTGCTTGAGTACCGCGTCCTGGGCCATGCGCCGGGCCAGGTCCACGCCATCTAGCGGGGTTGCCATCATCACGTCCAGCAGCACCAGGTCAGGCCGTTGCGCCTTCATCAGTCGATAGCCCTGCTCGCCGCTGGAGGCAGAGGAGACGTCGTAACCCTCTTTGGTCAGGATCATGCGCGTGATCTCGACAAAGTCCGGGTCGTCGTCTACCACCAGGATCTTGACCGGAACCTCGGCCTTGACCTCGACCTTTTTCTGCGGCCGCAGATAGATGAACCAGTACAGCAGCCCCACGAACCCGGCGCCGCCGATGATGTTGCCGATAGTCACCGGCAGCAGGTTCGCCACGAAAAAGTTTAGCCAGGTTAGGCTGGCATAGTCGGCCGGCATCTTGCCGATGGCAGTCCAGAACTCGGGGCCGGCGAAACCCTGGATGAGCAGACCCATAGGGATAAAGTACATGTTGGCGATGCTGTGCTCAAAGCCGGCCGCCACAAAGGCGGTGATGGGAAAGATGATCGCCAGGATTTTATCAGTGGTGGACCGGGCGGAGAAGCACAGCCACACGGCCAGGCATACCAGGGCGTTGCACATGATGCCCAGGGCGATGGCCTGGACAAAGTCCAGGCTGCATTTGCCATTGGCGATGGTCAGGGCATTGGCCCCCAGCGCCCCGTTGGCCGACATGTATTGCCTGGTCAACAGCATCACAATGGCGGTGAGGATTGACCCCACAAAATTACCCAGGTATACGATGACCCAGTTGCGCAGCAGTTGCATCAGGGTCACTTTGTTGCTGGCAAAGGCCATGACGATGAGATTGTTGCCGGTGAACAACTCGGCGCCGGCCACGACCACGGCAACAAGGCCCAGGCAAAAGACCAGGCCGCCCAGCAGTTTGACGATGCCATAGCCCACCCCGGCAGCGGTCAGTCCAGTGGTGACGACGGTGGCAAAAATCGCGCCGGTGCCAATGAACGCCCCGGCCAGCACCGCCAGGGCAAACATCGTCCATATGTTCAGCGTGGCCTTGGCGACGCCGACCTCTTCCATGCGGCTCGCCATTTTGACCGGTGGGAATGCGTCGATCTGCATCTCGTTAGCCATGTTTTACTCTCCTTTGATGTGATGATCGCATCGCCTTTGATGCGTGATCCTCCAACGTGGAGGTGGGGATTAGCTTGTGCCTTCAGTGACCACGGGCAGCCGAAAGGTGAACCGGCTCCCCTGCCCGGCGCTGGATACGACCTCGATGGTCCCGTCGTGGCCCTCGATGATGCGCTTGACCAGGGGCAGGCCCAGGCCGGTGCCCCGGGGCGCTCGCTCGCGGGCCTGCGGCGCGCGGTAAAACTCGTCAAAGACCCGGGCCTGGTCTTCGGGCGTAATGCCAATGCCCGTATCTGTCACCATGCCCACCGCCTGTCCATCGGCGGTGTCCAGGCTCACCGCGATCTCGCCGCCAGCGGGGGTGTATTGGATGGCGTTGGCGATCAGGTGCAGCCACACGCGTCCCATCTGATCGGGATTGGCGCACACGAGCGGACGCTGGCGGCACTCCACGCGCAGTTGGATGTCTTTGGCATCGGCCTGGGCCTGGAGCAGCGGCAGCAGCTTGTCCAGGGCATCGGCCAGCGCGAATACCTGGCGTTGGGGCATCACCAGCGCCTCCCGGGTCACAGCCAGGCTCAACAGGCCATCGACCTGGCCCAACAAATCCTGGTTGCGCTCAATGGCCTGGCGCACGATCTGACGCGGCCGGTCGGGGAGGTTATAGCCTTTGACCAATTCCAGCAGATAGTTTTGCACCGCCGTGGCCGGATTGTGCAACTCGTAGCCCACGGTGAGCATGAATTCGGTCTTGATGCGGTCACGCTGCTCCAGGTCTCGCTTTTCCTCGGTCAGCCGGGCCGCCTTCTCTTCGATGGCCTGCAGGCGTTTGGCTTCCAACGACAGGTGGCGTTTTTCCAGACCCTGCTGGACGGTCATGAGCAACAGATCGCTGTTGAACGGCTTGGCGATAAAATCATAGGCCCCGAGTTTCATGGCCTCCACCGCCAATTCGATGGTGGCATAGCCGGTGATGACCACACAGATCAGGTCCGGGTCCTTGTCGTGGCCGGGGGGCAGCAGGTCAATGCCCCGGCCGTCGGGCAGCATCACGTCTGTCAGTACCAGGTCCAGGTCCTGGGTTTGAATCTGATCCAGCCCTTCCTGCAGCGTGGCTGCCAATACCACGGCAAAACCGGCGGGTTCCAGCACCCGCTGGCAGCCGCGTCGAATGCCCACTTCGTCGTCGACAACCAGGATGCGCGATTTGGTTTTCATGACAGTCCCTCTCTACTCAACCGATCATATCGGTGCCTGCCCGGGTCGTGGTGGCCTGACCGTCGGGCAGATGGATGGGTAACGTGACGGTAAACGTGGTGCCCTTGTTTGCCTGGCTCTGCAGGGTGATCTGGCCGCGATGCATCTTGATGATGCCATAGACGATGGATAACCCCAGCCCGGTGCCCTTGCCCGGCGCCTTGGTGGTGAAAAACGGTGTAAATAGCTTGGAGCGATTCTCTTCTAGGATGCCGCACCCGGTATCAGCTACCTGCACCTCTATCCATTGGCCGTCGATGACGCGCGTGGTGAGGGTGATGGTACCCTGGTCCTCGATGGCCTCGGCGGCGTTGTTGAGCAGGTTGACGAATACTTGCTGCAATTGGTCCGGGTCAGCCTGGATTTCGGGCAGTTGTGGGTCAAACTGGCGCACGATGGTGACGCCCTGGAATGACGGCTGCCGTTGCATACCTTCCAGTACCTGGTCCAGCAGCGCGTGAATATCGGTGTCCTGGGCCAATACGTCTTGCTGCCGGGCAAAGTTGAGCAGGTCGGCCACGATGCGTTTGCAGCGCGTGGTTTCGCTGATGATCATGGTCAGATCGTCGCGCCGGGGGTCCCCTTCGAGCGCTTCTTTGTACATCATGTCGGAGAACAACAGGATGGTGCCCAGTGGGTTGTTGATCTCGTGGGCCACGCCGGCGGCCAGTTGGCCCACCGAAGCCAGGTTTTCCTTGCGGATCAACTCTTGCTGGGTCTTGTCCAGCGTTTCCACCATGGTGTTAAAGGACCGGCTCAGCATGGACAGCTCGCCGCCGCCATAGACCTCGACGCGCACGGCCATGTCACCCTCGGCCAGCCGGCGGTTGGCTTCTACCAGTTGGGCGATGGGCCGGGTGACGAGCTTGGCGATGGGCACGGCAATGACGCCGGCCAGCACCACGCACACCAGGGCAATGAGGATCACCTGGTTGTTCACGGCGTGGACTAGACCGATAAAGTCAGATTCCAGGTCGCCCACGTACAGGCTGCCCACCACCCGGCCTTCAAAATCGCGTAGAGGATCATAGCGGGTGATGAACCAGTCGTTCACCACATAGGCGCGCCCCACATAGTCACGGCCCTGATCCAGCACCACGTCGCGCACGTCTTGCGACACGCGCGTGCCGATAGCGCGCTGGCCTTCGGCGGTCATGACGTTGGTGGATACCCGCAGGTCGCCAAAAAAGACGGTCACAGTGTCAATGCCAGCCACCTCGCGGATGCGGTCCACCAGGGTAAAGTCGTTATTGATCAGGTGGGCGGCGAGCACGGCGCCAATGACCTGGCCGTCGTCGTCGCGCACCGGGTATACGCCAGTGAGGGCCAGCCCGGCCGTACCTTCGCGGGGGTCAAAGGGGGTGGGGGCGGCTTTGGGGGTGTCGATGAGCTGGATGCGTGCTTGGTCTTCCAGCCCTACCTGGGCCAGCAGGTCACCGCGAATGATCTCGGTGGCGGCCCGGGGCAGCCCGGTGCTGAGCACCTGGTTGGCGATGGGCAATTGCCGCCAGTTGCCGCCGCTGAGCATGGGCGCCAGTTGCCCGTCAGAGGCCGTTACGCGCCCCACCAGCAGGTTGCCGTTGGCGTCCAGCACAGCAATGAGATGAGTGCCGCCCAACGCCAGCACCGTGACCTTGTTGGTGATCTGCTGGTCGATGATTTGCAGGGCCGCGCTGTCGCCCTGGGTGGCGGTCGGCAGGCTCTGGCGTACCCACAGGTCCAGGGCCAGGCGGTGGCTGATGGCGGCCGTTTCGTCCAGCTTGAGCTGGTAAAAGGCATTGGCCAGGGTCATGTCCCGGGCCACGCGGTCGTCTTCGGCCGAGGTGAGATAGTCGTCGATGACCTGAGAGATGACCAGGGTGTTCAGGCCCACGGTTAGGGCGGCCACCAGGGAAAAGGAGGCAATGAGCACAAGTTGCAAGCGACCACCGAGCAGCGAAAAGAGAAATCGTCTCATGAAAGCTGGCTCTCCAGGATGGCGTCGAGTGGATAATGGGACCTCGGCTGCGTACCGTCGATAGTGTAAACCTTCACGAATGATTTGTCAAGGGTGCTCCGTGAACTGTGGACGGTAATCGCCCGCCACGCGCTTCCCACTTGCTGTTGACAGCCCCTTGCACTTGGATTACAATACCCACGCGCTGATTCGTCTTTTTCAAGGAGGCAAGTATACGTATGAAAACATATTCATCGGACCAGATCCGTAACGTCGGCCTATTCTCACACGGCGGTGCGGGCAAGACCACGCTGACCGAAGCCCTATTGTACAACACCGGGGTCATCAATCGCCTGGGCCGTGTCGAAGACGGCAATGCCGTGGCTGATTACGATCCCGAAGAGACCAAGCGGCATATCTCGGTGAGCACGGCCCTGGTGCCCTGCGAGTGGCGCGATCAAAAGATCAATGTGCTGGACACGCCGGGCTATGCAGACTTTGTGGGAGAAGTCAAAGAAACGGCTCGGGTAGTAGATGGCGCCCTCGTCGTGGTTTGCGCGGTGTCCGGCATCGAGGTGGGCACCGAGATGGTCTGGAAGTATACCGAGGGCCTGTCCCGGATGATCATGATCAGTCGCATGGACCGCGATAATGCCGATTATGAGCGGGTGCTGGCCCAGTTGCGCGAGCGTTATGGCCGGGGCGTCATCCCCTTGCTCTTGCCGCTGGGTTCGCGCGCGAACTTTGATGGCGTCATTGACGTGGTCCGCATGCAGGCCTATCGGGGCGACAAAGGCCGCGAAGAGGCCATCCCGGCCGAGTTTCAGGACGCTGCAGATGAAGCCCGCGAACAACTCGTGGAGGCGGTAGCCGAAACCGATGACGAGTTGACCATGAAGTATCTGGAAGGCGAAGAGTTGACCTCGGCCGAGATTGCCGAGGGGTTGCGCAAGGGCGTGCGCGCCGGCAAGATCATCCCGGTGCTCTGCAGTGCCGCGTTGCACAACAAGACCATCCCGCCGGTGCTGAATGCCCTGGTGGACTATATGCCCACCCCGGTGGATCGCCCGGCGGCCGTGGCCCAGAACCTGCGCACCGATCAGGAAGAAAAGGTGACCCCGCGCCCCGATGGCCCCCTGGCTGCGCTGGTCTTTAAAACGTCAGCCGACCCCTACGTGGGCAAGCTGTCTTTCTTCAAGATCTATAGCGGCACCCTGCGCTCAGATTCGCGCGTGTTCAGCGTCCCGACGGAGGAGGAAGAGCGCCTGGGCCAGCTCTATACCATGCGCGGCAAGGAACAATTGCCGGTGGCCGAGTTCGGCCCGGGCGATATTGGCGTGGTCGCCAAGCTGACTCATACCAACACGGGCGATACGCTGTGCGACAAGGACCATCTCTTGCGGTTGCCCGGTATCGTGTTCCCGCGCCCGGTCTTTGCCGTGGCTGTGCAGCCCAAGACCAAGGCCGATACGGACAAGCTCAGTTCCGGCTTGAACCGCCTGACTGAAGAAGACCCTACCATCAGCGTCTATCGAGAGGCCGATACCAACGAACTGATCATTTCGGGCATGGGCGAGTCGCACGTGGATGTGGCGTTGGAACGTCTACATCGCAAGTTTGGCGCCGAAGTGACCACCGCTGTGCCCAAGGTACCCTACAAGGAAACCATTCGCGGCACGGCCCAGGGCCAGGGCCGTCACAAAAAGCAGACCGGCGGGCGCGGTCAGTTCGGCGATGTGTACGTGCGCCTGGAGCCAGCCGAGCGCGGGTCGGGCTTTGAGTTCCTGGACGAAGTGGTGGGCGGTTCGGTGCCGCGCAACTATATCCCGGCGGTGGAAAAGGGTCTCCGCGAGGCCCTGAAAACCGGCATCCTGGCCGGCTTTCCCATGGTCGACTTTAAGGCGGCCCTGTATGATGGTTCTTACCACCCGGTGGACTCGTCGGACCTGGCCTTCCAGCTTGCCGGCATCATCGCCTTTAAAAAAGTGTCCGAGATGGCTGGCCCCATTATCCTGGAGCCGATCGTAAAAGTAGAGGTGACCGTGCCCGAAGAATACATGGGCGACGTGATCGGCGATCTGAACTCTAAACGCGGGCGCGTGCTGGGCATGGGCTCGGCGGCCGGATTCAGCACCATCTCGGCCGAAGTGCCCCAGGCCGAGATGCAGCGATATGCCACCGATCTGCGTTCCATGACCCAGGGCCGGGGCGTCTTTACCCTCGAGTTCAACCACTATGAAGAAGTGCCCGGCAACCTGGTCCCGGCCATCGTGGAGCAAGCCAAAAAAGAACGCGAAGAGAGCAAATAGAGTAGACTGGTATCACTGGCATAGACCCGACCCCAGAGCTTTCTGGGGTCGGTCTGATCCGAGGTGGTCTCGTGCTTTTCAGTTTACCGGACCTGTCCTTTGTCGATCTGGAAGCGACGCTGGGCGACTGGGGTCTGCCGGCCTATCGCGCCCGGCAGGTGTGGGACTGGGCCTATGTACATCTGATCGACGACTTTCAGCAGATGAGCAACCTGCCCGGACCACTGCGGGACCGGCTGACCGCCACGTTCTGCCTCGACCCGTTGACGCCGGTCGCTACCGAAACCGCCGACGGCCGGCTCACGACCAAGACCCTGTTTGCGCTGCCCCCTCTGGAGGGTGGCGATCGTATCGAAGCGGTGCTCATGCGCTACCCGGCCATCGGACGCAACACGGTTTGTGTCTCTACCCAGGCCGGTTGCGCCGTGGGCTGTGCCTTTTGCGCCACCGGCCAGATGGGGTTCCGGCGCAACCTGTCGGCCGGCGAGATCGCGGCTCAGGTGCTGCACTTTGCCCGGCAACTCAAGCCCAGGGAGCAGGCCGTCACCCACGTGGTCCTCATGGGCATGGGCGAGCCCCTGTCCAACTATGACGCCTCGCTGGCGGCCATCCGCCGGCTCCACGATCCGGCCGGTTTCAACCTGGGCGCGCGCCATTTTACCATCTCTACGGTGGGTGTGGTGCCGGGCATCCGCCGGTTGGCCGGCGAGGACCTCCAGGTGAACCTGGCCGTTTCGCTCCACGCTCCGGACGACACGCTACGCGACGAATTGGTGCCGATCAACCGCCGCTATCCCCTGGCTGACCTGTTGGCCGCTGTCCGGGAGTACATCGACCGGACCCACCGCCGCGTCACGTTCGAGTACGCCCTCGTCGCCGGCGTGAATGACGGCGAGACCCAGGCCCGGGCGTTGGTCGCGCGCCTGCGGGGCCTGCTGGCTCACGTAAACCTCATCCCCCTGAACCCGGTGCCCGGCCTCGACCTGCGGCCCTCGCCGGCCGAGCAGGTCCGGGCCTTTCAGCAAGTTTTGGAGGATGCGCACATTCCCGTGACCCTCCGCGACTCGCGGGGGGCCAGCATCCAGGCCGGGTGCGGGCAGCTCCAGGCACAGACGAGCTAACGTCCATGTCTCCTTACCTTTACTTCCTGTCTTCCGGTATGATTGGACAGACTGCCAACAATGTGGTAGAATTACCTTATCAGGAGGTGTGACATGTCTATTGAAACCTCGACAGTTCGCAAGGTCACGATCTCGCTGCCAGCAGACCTGGTCGAATTCACTGACCGTCAAGCTGACCGATTGGCTATCAGTCGTAGCCGATTCATCACCCAGGCGCTCGCACAACTCCGGGCCAAGGAGGAGGAAAGACTAGCTGCTGAAGGGTATCGTTTCTACGCCCAGGAAGCGAGCGAATTTGCAGTTGCCAGTGCTGGCGCAGTGGCGGAGGCCTGGAACCATGCCCGTTGAGCGAGGCGAGGTCTACTGGGTCGAGTTTGACCCTGTCAAAGGCAGCGAGCAGGGAGGGTTGCGCCCGGCCCTCGTGGTCCAGAACGACGTGGGCAATCATTATAGCCCTACCACAGTGGTAGTCGCCGTCACTCGGACGCTTCCACCCCGCCCCTATCCATTCATCGTAGTATTGGAGCCTGGTGAAGGGGGCCTGTCGGAGTTGAGTGTCATAAATTGTGCCCAGATTGCCACTATCCAGCAGAGCGGACTGGGTTCGCGGTTACGTCCACGGCCTGGAGAGTCTGACATGCGCCCTATTGGCCGACTGAGTCCAGAGCGAATAGCCGAGGTTGATGAGGCATTGAGGTACAACTTGGCTCTTAAGGGGTAGAAGCCCATGTCATCTGTATTCGCGCTAGGATTGGTAGTCATTGCATACCTGCTGGGCAGCATCCCCACGGCCTATGTCATCGCCCGGCTGGCCCGGGGCATTGACCTGCGCCAGGTGGGCAGCGGCAACGTGGGCGGCAGCAACGTCTACGAGCACGTGGGGTTGTGGGCGCTGCTGCTGGTGGGAGTCGTGGACATTGGCAAGGCGCTGGTGCCCACGGCGCTGGCGCTGTGGCTGGGGTTCGGCTGGGGGATCGCCGGGGCGGCCGGGCTGGCGGCCATGATCGGGCACTCGTGGTCGCTGTACCTGCGGTTCACCGGGGGCCGGGGCATCGGTCCCATGACCGGCCTGCTGGTGGTATTGGCCCCGGTCGAGTTTGTGCTCACGCTGATCGTCTTTGGCCTGGGCGCGCTGCTGCACCGAGAGTCGTCAATTGGGCTGGTGGGGATTTTCATGCTGCCGGTGTCGGCGTGGGTGCTGGGCCGCCCGCCCGAGGTGGTGCTCACCGGTGTGGGGATTATTGCCCTGATCTTGCTCAAGCGCATCCTGGCAAACGATGGTGTGCCCAGGAGCCGGGAGGTGTTCTGGTGCCGCTTGCTGCTGGACCGGGACATCGTGGACCGGGAGGCGTGGATTCACCGGGCGTGAGGCGTCAAACGTCAGGCGTCAGTTGACGTTTGACGAATGACAGTCCCGGTCACGTCCTCGCCCAGCAGTGCATCGCGCAGTCGGCCCGGCACGTTGCCGTTGAGGATGAGACCCGGCACGCCTCGCGCCGCCAGGGCCAGCAGGTATTCCACCTTTTGCAGCATGCCCCCGGTTACGTCTACCCCGGCCGCGCCTACTAGGTTCTCTCTTAGCTCTTCAAACCCGTTGGCGGTCAACGTTTGTACCAGTTGGCCGTCGCCCCGGAGCACGCCGTCCACCCGGCCCACCATGATGACGCGCCGGACCGGGAACGCCGTGCTCAGGTACCAGAACAACTCTTCCGTGGACGCGATGGCGCAGCCCTGCGCGCCGTCTGGCACCACGTCGCCGTAGGGGACCGGGACCAACCCGGCGTCCAGCAGCCGGCGCAGCGGGGCCAGTTCCCAGCGGGTGATGCGCCGGTTCACCGCCACGCATCCGGCCGACGGCGGTACGCTCACCGCCGGCACGTCGGCCTCCAGCAATGCCCCCACCACGATGCGATTGAGCCGGGCCGCCGCGTCGTGGACCTCGGCCCAGCCGCGCACGCTGTCCGGCCCCACCAGCCCCTCGTGCGTGCGGTATCGGGCCGCTGCCACGTGCCCAAAGCTGCCGCTGCCGTGCCCGATCACCAGGGGACCCGTTGTGTCGAGGGCCTCGTGGATCTCGGCGGCGAGCCGGGCCAGCACCGCCGGCCGGGGCGTAAAGGGCTGCGTTTTGTCCGTGATGAGACTGCCGCCCAGCTTGACCAGGGTTAGCTCGTCGCTGCCGGTGTCACCAAACATAATACCCCCTCGTCGCCGTCCACCACGACCTCATCACCGTCATGCAAGACCTCGTAAGGGTCCACTTGCAGCCGGTCCAGCATGGGCACCTCGGCCAGGATGGCCCCCACCGCCACAATGATCTCGGCCTCAGCGTTCACGATGGCCGCCGGGGCCAGGCCGCGCCGGGCCAGCCCGTACAGCACATAGGACCCCACGGTGCTGCCCTTGCCGCGCGGAAAGACCAGCACCCGCCCGGCGATGCACTGGCCTTCCAGAGCGTGCCCCGGCTCCACCACCATGCCGGTCTCGGCGTCCACCCCGCCCAAAAAGCCCACGTCGTCCGGGCTCAGGAGCACCCGGCCGCGCCCCACTCCGCGTGAGATGATTCTACCAGGGATGGCGCAGCCCACACGCAGTGTCCTGTGGACTGCGTGTGGGGATTGGACCTTGATGCTCATCGTCGTCGCCGCTGATAGTGAATCGCCCCGTCCAACTGCTCCTTGCCGGCCTCCATCACCGCTTCGGGCAGCGTGGGGTGCGCGTGGATCAACTCGGCGATATCGCGGGCGGTGGCCCCCAGGCGCATGGCCATCGCCCCCTCTGCGATAAGGTCCGAGGCGTGGGGTCCCATGATGTGCATTCCCAGTACCTTGCCGGTCCCCTCTTCGCAGACCAGGCGCACCTGGCCCTCTGTCTCCCCTTGGGCCAGCGCCTTGCCGGATGCCGTAAAGGGGAACATGGACACCGTGTGCGCGATGCTCTGTTCCTTGGCCTGTTCCTCCGTCAGCCCCACGTCGGCAATCTCGGGCATGGTAAAGATGCAGGCCGGTACCACGGTATAATCGACCTTGCGCCGGTGTCCCATGATATTCTCCACCGCCACCTCGCCTTCGTACGAGGCCACGTGGGCCAGCATGGCCCCGCCGATGCAGTCGCCGATGGCATAGATGCCCGGCACGCTCGTCTCCAGGGTCTCGTTCACCAGAATGTCCCGCTTGCTCATGGCGATGCCCAGCTCTTCCACGCCCACGCCCTCGGTGTAGGGCCAGCGGCCGGTGCTGAGCAGCACCACGTCGCCTTCTACATGGCCTTCCTTGCCACGCTGCTCATAGCGCACTTGAAGAGTGCCGTCGTCGGTCTGGACGATGTCCCGGAACTCGAGGCCAATGTTCACGCTGACGCCCTGGCGGGCCAGCAAGGGCCGGAACCGCTTGGCAAGCTGCGGGTCCGTGTCCTTGAGAAACGTCTTGCGGCCCACCACGCTGACCTGCGTGCCCAGAGTAGCAAAGATGCTGGCGAACTCGAGGCCCACCACGCTCCCGCCGATGACCACCAGGCGGCGCGGCTGTTTTTGGAGCCGGAGCAACTCGCGCGAGGTGACGACGCCCAGCAGGTCGGTGCCGGGGATGGGGACCCGGGCCGGCACGGATCCGGTGGCGATGATCACTTTGCGCCCGGTCACATCCTGCTCACTTCCATCCAGACCCCGCACGGTCACGCGCCAACCGTCGGCAGTACCCCCGGCGATGCGACCCCGGCCGGGGTAGAGTGCCACACCGCCGCTTTCCAGCAGCCGCTCCACGCCGCTCACCAGCGTCTCCACCACCTCGTCCTTGCGCGCCATGAACCGGCAAAAGTCCAGCCGGACCTCGCCGGTCTCCACGCCGAACGTGGCGGCTTCTTGCACCAGCTTGAACACCTCGGCGCCCCGGACCATCGCTTTGGTAGGGATGCAGCCCCGGTTCAGGCAGGTGCCGCCCACCCGCTCCATCTCGACCAGGGCCACCGTGGCCCCCAGTTGCACGGCGCGCAGGGCCGCCACATAGCCGCCCGGCCCTCCGCCGATGATGACGATGTCGTATGGTTCTGTCACGAATGCCTCCTCATAAAAATACCATCTCACTCGTCCCAGGGCGCTTGCGGGCACACACGATAGGCCGCCTGGATCAGGGCCGGCGTGATCAGCCGGCGCTCGCAATACGTCACGAGGTCCCGGGTCAGGGCAGATTTTGGCCCCTGGTGATGCGCCAGATCCTCGGCGTCGATGCCCAGATCAAAGCAGAGCGCGCGCAACTCGTCCATGTTGAAATGGTCCGTGAGGATCTGGCGCAATCTGACGCGGTCCACCTGCTGAGGTGCAGCGGAATCGCCTTTTTCCACGACCACGTCATACTCGCTGCCGCAGTGATCGCAGACCAGCACCACCTGACCGCTTGTTGGCTTGCGCATTTCGGTCTTGAGCGGCGCGCTACAGTTCTCGCATACACGCGCTTTCATCGTTTTTCTCCTGCGTGCCGATCAGGACCCTTTCAGTGCTGCCACTTCTTGTTCCGCCGCCTGGCGATACGGCGAATCCGGGCTCAGCTTCAAGAACGCCTCAAACGCTTGGATGGCCTTGTCCTTGTCGCCCTTTTCCTTGTAAGCATAGCCCAGCCCCAGGTAGGCGTCGGCATAGCTTGGATTCAGTTCCAGCACCTTTTGGAACTCGGCGACGGCCTCGTCGTACTGCTTGTTGAACTGGTAGGCAGCGCCCAGGTTATAGTGCGCGTCCGCGTCGTCCGGCGCGACCTGGGTGGCCTGGCGCAAGACGGTAATAGCCTGGTCGAGCTGGTTGACCTGGATCAGGATATTGCCCAGGTTGATATAGGCATCGGCCTTGTTGGGTTCCAGTTGGATCGCCTGTTGATAGGCGGCTGCGGCCTGGCTATAAGCCTGACCGGCTTCGGTCATCTGGCCCGCCTGCAGAAACTTTTGGGCCTGGTTGGTGTACGCCACACCCAGGGCATAATAGGCCTCGGCATAGTTGGGGCGCAACCGCACGGCCTGTTCAAACTGGGCGATGGCGGCATCATAGTCGCCGTTGGCGCTGGCGGCCTTGCCGGCCTCATAGTACGCCGCCGGGTCGCCCAGCGTTGGCGTGGCCGACACGGCCGTCTCCCATGCTGGCAGTTTGCCGCCCAGGAACGACCAGACTACCACCAGCACGATCACCAGCAGGGCCGCACCGCCTAATAACATCCATTGCTCTCGTTTCATCGTGTCCCTCCCAAGTATAATGCGTCACGCAAAGCGGTCAAACGTCTGCCGTTTTATGCGCGACGATAGCGCGTCAGGTTATCCTCGTCCTCTTCCACCACCAGCCCCCGGTCCACCAGAATGTCCAGGTGTCCAATGACCTCCGATAGACCCAGGAACACGTCCAGCGGCGAGGGGTTGGGGAACATGGCCTGGGTGATCTCGTAGGCGGTGCAGGAACGCGAGTCCATTGCGGTCAGCATGCGGTCCATCCGAGCCTCGTGGTGCTGGAAGCGTTGGGCGATGAGGGCGCGGTGGTCGGTGATGGGCTCGCCATGACCGGGCAAGGCCACGCTCACGTCCAGGTCGGCCACGCGCCGGAGCGATTGCAGGTACAGCACCAGGCTGCGGGGGCGCTCGGTTTCGCCCGGGGCCGGCAGATCGATGACCGGGTTGGACGAGATGTGCTGGATCAGGTGGTCGCCGGAGAGCAGCAGGCGCGCCTCCGGCTGATAGAGGCACATATGGCCGATGGCGTGCCCGGGGGTGTGCAACACCAGCCAGTCCCGGCCGGCCAGCCGCAGCCCTTCGCCGTCGACCAGGGGCGTCACCGCCGGCACGGCCTCTGCGTACCGGGCCAGGTCGCCGACAGCCAGGCCCACGGTGCCTTCTGCCATCTCGGCTGGCACGCCGCCGCGCCGGAGCGTCGCGCCGTAAAAATCGGCCCGCTGCTGCCATTCCGTGACGTGGGCTTCCAGGCGGGGGCGGCTGCTGTTCAGGGCGAATACCTCGGCGCCGCCGCCTTTGGCGGTCCGGGCGATGCGCGCCGCCAGCCCAAAATGGTCGATATGCGCGTGGGTCACGATCACCCGCTGGATGTCGGCCACGGTGGTGCCGTGCTCCGCCAGGGCGTGCTCCAGTGCCGCCCACGTCCAGCTCGTGAGCGGCCCGGTATCGACGAGTGTGAGCGGCCCGGCGCCGGCCGCCAAGTACACGTTGATGGGGCCGCAGGGGAACGGCGTGGGCAGGCTCAGGCAGTACAGGTTAGGAATGAGTTCTAGGATGGTCATTGGTTTCATTCATCCATGACCGCTGATGGCCGACCGCAAACCGCCATCGGAGAGGTCAGTCGTCGGCGATCGTTCAGATCCCCACCGGCACCACGCAGATAAAGCGAAGCACCTCGTCGCCGGTGTTGCGGAACTGGTGCTCCGCGTCCGGCGGGACAAACACCGCATGCCCGGGGCGCAGTGGCGTCTCCCCGTCTGGCGTCCACAGCACGCCGGTCCCGGCCAGGATATAGACTTCGTGCTCCCACCAGTGGGCGTGCCGAGGGCTGCCGTGACCCGGCTCCACCTCGAACACGCGCAGCGCAAACCGGGGCACACCGTCGGCGTCGCTAATGCACCAGCGGATGGTGACGCCGGGCAGCCCCTCGATGGACTCGGCCGGCACGTCGGTGTAATGGATGACTTTCATGTTGGCTCCTGGGTAGATTGATAGATCGGGCGTATTATAGCACCTCCGCGCGGCACTGGCAAGGTGACAACAGCGGCGAAACAGTGTATAATATCCGGCGATGCTGGCTATGCATCCCGGAGGAGAGACTTGAGCAAAAAGACCCATACCTGCGGCGAGTTGCGCGCCGCCCACGCCGGCCAGACCGTCACCCTTATGGGCTGGGTCAACCGCCGCCGCGACCACGGCAACCTTGTGTTTTTCGACCTGCGCGACCGCTGGGGGCTGGCCCAGGTCACGGTCAACCCCGACCAGGACACCGCGTACCAAACCGCCACCGAGGTTCGGCCCGAGTACGTGGTGGCTGTCACCGGCATCGTCCAGCCCCGGCCCGAGGGCATGGCCAACCCTGATATGCCCACCGGCGACGTGGAGGTGGTGGCCCAGGCCGTAGAGATCCTCAACCCGGCCAAGACCCCGCCCATCTATGTCCACATGGACGGCGGCGAGGACGAGGCCCTGCGTCTGCGCTGGCGCTACCTGGACCTGCGCCGCCAGCGTATGCAGCACAACCTGCAAGTGCGCCACCGCGTCTATCAGTTCATTCGCGGTTATCTGGACGCCCGCGATTTCATCGAGATCGAGACGCCCATTCTGCTCAAGAGCACGCCCGAGGGCGCGCGAGATTTTGTGGTGCCCAGCCGCTTTCACCCGGGCAAGTTTTACGCGCTGCCCCAATCGCCGCAGCAGCTCAAACAGTTGCTCATGGTCGCTGGCTTTGAGCGCTATTACCAGATCGCCCGCTGCTTCCGCGATGAGGCCATTCGCGCCGACCGCCAGCTCGAGTTTACCCAGTTGGACATCGAGATGAGCTTTGTGGAGCAAGAAGACGTGATCCAGCTCGTGGAGGGCATGTTCACCGGGCTGGTAGGGGCCGTCGCGCCGCACAAGCGCCTGCTGAGCAGCCCCTTCCCGCGCCTCACCTATGCCGAGGCAATGGACCGCTATGGCAGCGACAAGCCCGATCTGCGCTTTGGGCTGCCGCTGGTCAACGTGTCTGACATTGCGGCCGAGTGCGGGTTCCGCGTCTTTGTCGAGGCGGTGGCAGCCGGTGGTCAGGTCAAGGGTCTGCGTGCGCCGGGCTGCGCCGGCTATACCCGCAAGCAACTCGACGAATTGGAGACTCTGGCCAAGAGCCTGGGCGCCCGGGGCCTGGTGTGGATGGCGCTCCGTGAGGACGGCGTCAAATCGCCGGTGGCCAAGTTCCTGGACGATGGCACGCTCACTGACTTTGTCCTGCGCCTGGAGGCCGAGCCCGGCGACCTGCTGCTCCTGGTGGCCGGCGAGCCGGACATGGTGGCCCAGGTATTGGGCCGGCTCCGTCTGGAAGTGGGCGACCGCTTGGGCCTGCGTGACCCGGACGTGCTGGCCTTTGCCTGGGTGCTGGACTTTCCCCTGCTGGAATGGAACGCCGAGGAAGGCCGTTGGGATGCCAAACACCACCCGTTCACCTCGGCCAAACCCGAAGACGCGCATTTGCTGGACACCGACCCCGGCGCGGTCCGCGCCAACGCTTACGACGTGGTCTGCAACGGCTGGGAAATGGGCGGTGGCAGCATCCGCATCCACCGCCGCGCGGACCAGGAGCGCATGTTCCGGGTGCTGGGTATCCCCGACGATCGGGTGCAGGCCGAATTCGGGCACCTCATTGAGGCGTTCCAATACGGCGCGCCGCCCCACGGCGGCATTGCCCCCGGCCTGGACCGGCTGGTCGCCATCCTGGCCGACGAAGACGACATCCGCGAGGTCATTGCCTTTCCCAAGACTACCACGGCGCAAGACCTCCTGTTTGGTGCGCCGTCGCCCATCACCGACGCGCAATTACGCGAATTACACATCAAGCTGGATCTGGAAACCGGTGAACGCTAGTTGGTAAATTGGTAACTGGGAGATTGGTAGACGTGCAATCTGCAACCTGATAAAGGGGGACAAACATGCCAGTAGAAAAAGAGGCGAACGTAGGAAAGCAAGCCAAAGCATCACCTGTAGTCGGCCAGGATACCGACGGCGACGGCATCATGGATGCCCCGGCCGGTCTGGACGCCAACGGCGATGGCATCGTGGATGCCCCGGCGACTCGGGCCGGCCCGACCCCGGCGCCCCGCCCGGCTCCGACCGCGGCCAAACCCGGCAAAGGCATGATGGCCCAGTTTCAGGCCGCCATGCAGGCCGCCCAGTCCGACATAGACGAGGCCCAAAAGACCTTCAAGCTCAACTTTGACCAGGCCCGGTTCGCCACCGGCACCGGTCCCCAATACCAGGAGGCCACCCTGGCCGACATGCGCGCCGCGCTGCTGCAACTGGACGCCGCCTTGAGCACGCTGCCGGTGACTTTGCAGTCTGTCCGCGAAGGGGGCTATGTCTTTGACAACAGCCTGGAACGCGAGATCCCGGTGATCAACCAGCAATGGAACGGTACCATGCCGCGCATCATGAACGAAGTGCTGCGGCGCGGCCAGGAACTCACCACCACGTCCGTGGATGTGGGGCGTCGGTTTCCCTGGAACGGGTCTCCTCCCGAGCCGCCCGAGCACGCCAACGCCGTCTGGAACCTGACGCGCGCCATCAGCAGCGCCGAATCGGACATTCGGGGTATGTACGGAGGCCTGGAAAAGCACATCCGCGACGTGGAAGCGCGCCTGCACAAGGCCCAGGCCTTGTTGGAACGCATGCGGGGCATCTCTTTTCGTTTGCAACCCAACGAATACCCGGTGGCGGCCTGTGCAGCCCGCTACCTCCCCGGCGC
The DNA here is from genome assembly GCA_018823415.1 of Chloroflexota bacterium. Classification (GTDB taxonomy): domain Bacteria; phylum Chloroflexota; class JAHJIN01; order JAHJIN01; family JAHJIN01; genus JAHJIN01. The sequence goes on from JAHJIN010000494.1 coordinate 33,834, forward strand.
CAGCGACGAAGAAGGCCCCAACGGCTATTTGTTCCTCACCGACCAGCGCCTCATCTTTGAGCAGAACGAAGAAGTCGCCAAAGCCAAGGTGTTGTTTATCACCACCAAAAGCGAGCACGTCCAGGAGGTCAAGCTAGAGGTGCCCATCGGCGCCATCAAAAAGCTGGAGGCCGAGGACAAGGGCTTTATGGGGCACAAGGACTTTTTGACCATGCGCTTCGAGGCCCCCCCGGCGTCCCGGCCCGGCGCGCGCTTTCACATCCAGGGCAGCAACGAAGAATGGATGGGTCTCATCAACAAGATCATCAGCAACGAGATCGACAGTGACCGGGTGGGGGCCAAGACGGTGGTGGAACGGGTGACGGCCGAGGCCGCCGGTGGTCCCGCTGCCGAAAAGATGCCCGACATTCCCACCAATTGCACATCCTGCGGCGCGCCCATCCACGTCAAGGTGGTGCGCGGCATGACCAGCGTGACCTGTGAATACTGCGGCGCGCAGATGCGCGTCTGAGCCACGGGGCCAGGACAAGCCATGTCATACATCCTGGTAGTAGAGGATGAGTGCGAGCTGAACTTTTTGATCGTGTGCTGCCTGCGCGCCGCGGGCTATGAGGCCCGGGGTGTCCAGGATGGCCGGCGAGCGCTGGACCAGATCTGCCAGGAGCTGCCGCTCGGGATGGTGCTGGATGTGATGATGCCGGGCCTCAGTGGGCTGGATGTGTGCCGCCAGGTGCGGCAGGACGAGGCGTTGAGGCATCTACCCATCCTGATGTTGTCGGCGCGCGGCCAACGCACGGATCGGATCGCCGGGCTGGAGGCCGGGGCCGATGACTATATGACCAAGCCGTTTCACGTGGACGAGTTGGTCGGGCGTGTGCGCACCCTCTTGCGCCGGGCTGCGTCAGGCGCCGAGTCCACTCTTATCCAGGCGGGAGCTTTGGCTCTGGACCCACAGCGGCATGTGCTATACATCGGCCAGCATTCTGTCTATCTGACACCGACCGAATCATCGATCATGGCCTGTCTCATGACCCATGCCGGCGAGGCCCTGACATCCCACGATGTGTTGAGCCGGGCGCTCGGCTATCCGCCCGACTCGGGCGACCCGACGCTGGTGCGCACGCACGTCAAGAATCTGCGCCAAAAGATCGAGCCGGACCCGGCGCATCCCCGCTACCTGGTTCACCAGGCTGGTCGGGGCTATGCGATCATGACCTGAGCAGATCGACGGAGGTCGAGATGTGCGATACAATGGTGGCTTTAGGGCACGTCACGGCCAGCGGGCACGTGCTGATCGCCAAAAACAGCGACCGTGAGGCCAACGAAGCGCAATACCTGGTCCAGTACCCCCGGTCCCAGCACGCGCCGGGCGAACTGGTCCAGTGCACCTACATCCAGATTCCCCAGGTGTCCGAAACGAATGCCGTCTTGCTGTCCCGGCCCTTTTGGCACTGGGGCGCCGAAATAGGCTGCAACGAGCACGGTGTGGTCATTGGCAACGAGGCAGTGTTCAGCAAGGTGCCGGCAAACAAGGAGCCGGCCCTCACCGGCATGGACCTGGTTCGGCTGGCGTTGGAGCGAGCCAGCACCGCTCGCATCGCCCTGGAAACCATCGTCAGCCTGCTGGAAACCCACGGACAGGGCGGCAACTGCGGTCACCTGCACACCCTATACTATCACAACAGCTTTCTCATCGCCGATCCGCAGGAAGCCTGGGTGCTGGAAACAGTGGATCGGCTGTGGGCCGCCGAGTGCGTGCGCGACCTGCGCACCATCTCCAACTGCCTGACCATTGGCAGTGAGTGGGACCTGGCTTCCGATGACCTGGTGCCGTATGCCGTCGATAAAGGCTGGTGCCGGGGCCGCGACGATTTTCACTTTGCCCGCTCTTTTTCCGATTGGCTCTATACGAGCTTTGGCGCCAGTCGCGCCCGGGTCCAGCGCTCGTACGATCTGCTGGTCGCCGAAACGGGGCACATCGCCGTGCCTACCATGACGCGCATCCTGCGCGATCACGGCCCGGCTGCCGAACACGACCCCCAATGGCGGCCCGGCGGCATCACCAACATGAAGATCTGCGCCCACGCCAGTTGGGGACCGGCCCGCACCAGCAACTCGACGGCCTCGTGGGTGGCGGATCTGGACCCGGCCGGGCCGATCCACTGGGTCACCGGCACCTCGGCGCCGTGTACCGGCGTGTTCAAGCCGGTGCCCTTTGGCGCGGTCATGGGCCTGCCCGACCTGGGGCCAGCGCCCACCGACCACTATGACCCGGCCACGCTATGGTGGCAGCACGAGCGGCTGCATCGCACCGTCCTGCAAGACTATGCCACGCGGCTGCCGGTCTATGCCCCGGCGCGTGACGAACTGGAGGCCCAGTTCCGGGACCTGGTGGCAACCGCCGGGCCGGCCGACCACGCGGCCCTGGGTGCGCGCTGTTTCCAGATGGCCCACGAGGCCGAGCAAGCCTGGCTGGCCCAGATGCAGGCCACGCCGGTGCGACGCCGGCCTGGGCTGCTGTTCCGCCGGCACTGGGACCAGCTCAACCGCCGGGCCGGGATCGAGCCGTGAGGTGCTCGGTGCCCTTGAGTTTTGACCGCTTTTGGTGTATCATAGCTGGTGTGCACCAGACACTGGCTGGATGCCGGGTCTCATGACCATTGCTATACCATCACGAAAAGAGGCGTTCTCGCACCATGCTTGACATGTTCTTCAATCCCCAGTCCGTAGCCGTCATTGGGGCGTCTCGCGAGCCCGAAAAACTCGGCTATGGCGTACTACACAACATTGTCCAATACGGTTATCAAGGCGCTATCTACCCCATCAACCCCAAGGCCGACGAGATTCTGGGCTTACCCGCCTATCCCTCGATCTTGGATACCCCCGGCGATGTGGAATTGGCCGTCATTGTGGTGCCCGGCAAATTCGTGCCGGGTGTGCTGCGCGAATGCGGCCAAAAAGGCGTGCGCGGCGTGGTCATCATCTCGGCCGGGTTCCGCGAAACCGGCACGGCCGGCCTCAAGGCCGAGCACGAGCTGATGAGCATTGCCCGCGAATACGACATGCGTATCATTGGCCCCAACTGCCTGGGCATCATTGATACCGTATGCTCGCTCAACGCCTCGTTTGCGGCGGGTATGCCGGTGCCCGGCGAAATCGCCTTTATGTCGCAGAGTGGCGCGCTGTGTACGGCCATCCTGGACTGGGCGGTGGCGACCAGCATGGGTTTTTCGCGCTTTGTCAGCTTTGGCAACAAGGCCGACGTGAGCGAGGTGGACCTGTTGCAGGCCTGGGGCGAAGACGACCACACCAAGGTCATCATCGCGTACCTGGAAGCCATCACCGACGGTGAGTTGTTCTTGAAAACAGCGCGCCGGGTCACGCACCAAAAGCCCATCATCGCCATCAAGTCCGGCACTACCAGCGCCGGCTCCAAGGCCGTCTCATCGCACACCGGCAGCCTGGCCGGGTCGGAGCAGGCCTACGAGACCGCCTTTCGCCAGTGCGGCGTCATTCGCGCCAACAGCGTGCAAGAGCTGTTTGACCTTTCGGTGGCCTTTGTCAACCAGCCACCGCTCCAGGGCAACCGGGTGGTCATCGTCACCAACGCTGGCGGCCCCGGCATCATGGCCACAGACGCTCTGGAGGTCGCCGGGCTGCAACTGGCGAGCCTGGCGCGCGAGACGGTGGATACCTTGCGCGAATATCTGCCGCCGGCCGCCAACTTTTACAACCCGGTGGACGTGCTGGGCGACTCGCTGGCCGACCGCTATGGCCAGGCGCTCGATACCGTGCTTCAGGACGCCAATGTAGACGGTGCGGTGGTGATCCTGACTCCCCAGGCCATGACCCAGATCGTCGAGACGGCTCGGGTGATTGGGCAGATCGCGCCGCGATGCGGCAAACCGGTCGTCAGTTGCTTTATGGGCCAGGAGCGGGTGAGCGAGGCGTATCCGACCCTGCGCGAGGCCCACATTCCCAATTACGGCTTTCCCGAGCACGCGATCAACGCCCTGGGCGCCTTGTACCAGTATCAGGAATGGCTCAGCCGGCCCGAACCTGAAATCCTGCGTTTCAAGGTCGATCCCGAGCGAGCACACCGGGCCATTGAAACGGCCCGCGACGACCATCGGTTGACCCTGGGCGAAATGGAAGCGCGCGAGGTCATTGCCGCCTATGGCATCCCGGTGCCTAACAGCCGGCTGGCCGAATCCTCAGACCAGGCCGTGCAACTGGCCAACGAGATCGGCTATCCAGTGGTGATGAAGATCATCTCGCCCGACATCCTCCACAAGTCCGACGTGGGCGGCGTCAAGGTGGGCATGATCAACGCCGCCGAGGTGCGCGATGCCTTTGACCTCATCATGTACCGCGCTCGCCGATTCATGCCCGACGCCGACATCTGGGGCATATCGGTGCAGCAAATGGTGCCCCAGGGCAAGGAACTCATCATCGGCGTCAATCGTGACCCGCAATTTGGCCCGTTGATCATGTTTGGCATGGGCGGCATTTACGTCGAAGTGCTCAAAGACGTGACGTTCCGCTTGGCTCCCCTTTCGCGCCTGGATGCAGACGAGATGATCCGCGAGATTCGCACCTATCGCCTGTTACGAGGTGTGCGGGGCGAGCCGCCGGTGGATTTCAAGAGCATTATCGAGGTGCTGCTGCGCGTGTCTCAACTGGTCACCGACTTTCCCGAGATTGTGGAACTGGACATCAACCCGCTGATGGCGCTGGAAGACCGGGCCATGGCCGTGGATATGCGCATGGTCGTGGAGGCGCGCAAGGAATATCGGTGCCAATATTGCGGCGAGATATTTGACGTGGACCCCATTCGGCGGGGCAAGCTCATCTATTGCTCGGCTGCCTGTGCGTTTGAGGCCACCCGCCTCGAGGCCTGCGACAATCTGGCCGGCGGGATCCGGCCATAACATGGTACAACAACGCAATCGCGATCACAAAAAGAGGAGGTACGTATGAAGGCCCTGTATATCGCTTCGCGGGAGACGTTTTCGGGCAAGAGTGCCGTGTGTGCTGGCCTGGGCCATCGCCTTATGGACGATGGTTTTCACATTGGCTATATGAAGCCCGTGAGCACCACGGCCAAACACGTGCGCGGTGCCGTGATAGACGAAGATGCCGAGTTTATGCGGCACGTATTCGCCTTGCGTGAGGCCAGCGAGGATATTGCGCCCATTGGCCTGACGGCCCAGCACGTGGAAAAGATCCTGGCTGGCGAGGGCCAGGATTACGCGGCATGTCTCCAGGAGGCTTATGCCCGCGTCAGCAAGAACAAGGACGTGGTGATCCTAGAAGGCACCAGCGGCATTACCGAGGGGTCGGTGGTGGGTTTGCCGGCCACCGAGGTCATCAAGCTGCTCGATGCCCGGGTGGTACTCGTCTCGCGCTATGAGAACGACCTGGTGGTGGATGGCCCCCTGGCCTGGAAACAGATGCTAGGCGACCGGTTTGTGGGTGTGGTGATCAATGCCGTGCCCCACGGGCGCGTGAACTTTGTCGAAGAGCACATTGTGCCGTTCTTGCGCCAATATGACATCACCACCCTGGCGGTGCTGCCCCAGGAGCGCGTGCTCTTGAGCATCAGCGTGGGCGAACTGGCCGAGGCCCTGGGCGGCGAGATCCTGAACAGCCAGGAGCGCAAGGATGAGCTGGTGGAGAACCTGATGGTGGGCGCCATGAGCGTGGACAGCGCACTGAGTTATTTCCGGCGCAAGCCCAACAAAGCCGTCTTTACCGGCGGCGACCGGCCCGACATCCAGTTGGCCGCGCTGGAAACCTCGACCAAGTGCCTCATCCTTACCGGGAACCTGCAGCCCAACCCCATCATCCTGGCCCGGGCCGAAGAGATGGAAGTGCCCATGATCTTGGTCAAGCACGATACCCTGAGCGCTGTCGAGATCACCGAGCAGTTCTTTGGGCGCATCCGGTTCCATCAGCCCAAAAAGGTCAAGAAATTCGTGGGCCTGCTGTCGGAACGCTTTGATTTTGACACCTTGTATGGGGCGCTGGGACTGAGCAAACGATAAAACGTCAAACGTGCGCGTGACAATGACGTTTGACGCATCACATTGGGAGGAACATATGACCATTATCGAAGAGATTATCGGGCGCGAGGTACTGGATTCGCGCGGCAACCCCACCGTGGAGGTGGAGGTGTATCTGACCGACGGGGCCAACGGCCGGGCGGCCGTGCCCTCGGGCGCGTCTACCGGCGCGCACGAGGCCGTGGAACTGCGCGACGGCGACAAGGACCGTTACCTGGGCAAGGGCGTGCTCCAGGCCGTGGACAATGTCAACACCATCATCGCCGACGAGTTGATTGGCTTTGATGCGCTGGACCAGGCGGGCATTGACGATCTGCTCATTGGGCTGGACGGCACCGAGAACAAGAGTCGACTGGGGGCCAATGCCATTCTGGGCACGTCGCTGGCCGTGGCCAAGGCTGCCGCAAATGCCCTGGAAGTGCCATTGTATCGTTATATTGGCGGGGTGAGCGCGCGCACGCTGCCGGTGCCCATGTTCAACATCCTCAACGGCGGCAAGCACGCCGGCTGGCAGAGCACCGATCTCCAGGAATTCATGGTGATGCCGGTGGGCGCCGAGACTTTTGCCGAGGCCCTGCGCTGGGGCGCCGAGATCTATCACAACCTCAGCAAGGTGCTCAAGCAGCGCGGCTATGCCACGCTGGTGGGCGACGAGGGTGGTTTTGCCCCGGCGCTCAAGACCAACGAAGAGGCCATCGAGGTGATCCTGGCGGCGGTGGAAGCAGCCGGCTACAAGCCCGGCGAGCAGGTCTTTATCGCCCTGGACCCGGCCGCCACCGAGATTTTCGAGGACGGCAAGTACCTGCTGCGCAAAGAGGGCCGCACCCTCACCGGCGCCGAGATGGTGGACTTTTACGCCGACTGGGTGGCCAAATACCCCATCATCTCGATTGAGGACGGGTTGGCGGAGGACGACTGGGAGAGCTGGGCGCTGATGACCGAGCGTCTGGGCGACCGGGTGCAGATCGTGGGTGATGACCTGCTGGTAACGAACGTGACCCGGCTGGCCCGGGGCATTCGCGAAGGATCGGCCAACAGCATTCTCATCAAGCTCAACCAGATCGGCACGCTCACCGAGACGCTGGCCGCCATCGAGATGGCCAAGCGGGCCGGCTGGACGGCCGTGGTCAGCCACCGCAGCGGCGAAACCGAGGACTGCACCATCGCCGATCTGGTAGTGGCGACCAACGCCGGCCAGATCAAGTCGGGCGCGCCGTGCCGCAGTGACCGCATTGCCAAGTACAACCAGTTGCTGCGTATCGAAGAAGAGCTGGGCGTGGTGGCGTTGTACCCCGGGCTGTCGGCCTTTTACAACATCGAACGCTAACTGACCGGCCCATTTCTCATCACATCAAAAGGGGAGTGATCGCATATCACTCCCCTTTTTGGCGTCTACGAGCCCGACACTGTCGCGTCGGACAGTTTTTTCGACAAGAAACTCTGGGTATGTACTGTGACAGTTTAACACGGCCCTCAAGTTTCCTAGCAGCTGCGCCTCAGGCGTTCTACCAGGGCCACGGTGAGCCAGGCGGCCACCGGGTCGGCCGCAGCCAGGGCCTCTATCAGGCGCAGCGTGGTGACGATGGCCCAGCCGTCGCCGGCCCGCACCTGGCCCAGCCAGGGAAAGTGCTCGTTGAACCAGCCGGTGGTGAGGCCACCCCACGGGTCTGATAGCTCGGCCAGAACGGCCTGGGGTAGCACGCGGCGAAAGGGGACATCCAAAAAGCCGGCCTCGAGTTGCACGCCCAGGGGCGCCGGGTCCAGCCAGTGCCACGCGCTGATCCAGTCGCCGTCGAGCGGCGGCCCGTCGCGGGGGATGATGTCCAGGTCCAGGGCGTCGTCCTGGATGGCGTCGGGACCGTCCAGCAGCAACAGGGCCGCGCCGCCGCGCTCCAAATGCCGGGCCACCGGCGCATCCAGCACGGTGGCGACCACCGGCCAGATGAGGCCGGGCCAGTATTGCACGTCATAGCCCAGGCCGGCCAGCCGGTCGGCCAGGCCGCGTTCCTGGGGGTCATAGACGCGCACCTGGCCCTGGGCGATGACCGGCGGCACCACCAGCGTGGTCCACGAGTTCGACAGCACGGCGTGGCCGGCCTCGTCGCGGAGGCTGGCCGTGAGCGTGAGCCGGCGCGGGTGGGCGATTTGCCGGGCCTTGAAACGGGCCTCGCCCAGCTCGATGAGGTCGCCGGGCGGGGCCTCGTCGGCCCAGCCGGGTGGCAGGTCAAACTGGCTGGATCGCCACTTGGGGTCCAGTTGCCAGTGCAGGGTGCGGGCGGTCTCTTCGGCGGGTTCCTGCGGGTAGCGCGACAGGAAAAAGCGCAGGTGCACCTCTTCGCCGGAGCAGACGGCCGGCGGCAGCCCGTCCACCAGAACAACGTCGGCGGCGTTATAGGCGGCGATGTGGTCGGTCACGTATTTGGGCTGGCGCCACATGTCCAGCAGACCGTTGGCTTCCCAGTTCTGGTCGGCCAGCTCGGTGAGCACATAGCCGACGATGGCCGGCCGCCAGCGCAGGCTCTCGATCTGGGCCTGGAGGGCCTGGGCCTGGGCGTGTTGTGTGGCAATGATGGCCTGTTCTGGCGAGGCGAACACACGCGTGAGCGGCGAGTCCGCAAAGCGGTCTGCCAGGCCGGCCGGGACGCAGCCCAGCCAGCCGGTGTCGGCCCACCACTGGTCTTCGATGGCGGACGCGTCAGGCAGGCCCCAGATGCCAAACTCGGACAGGACCAGTGGTTCGTCGCCGCGCGGCGCACTGTCCTCGTGTGGACTCCAGAGCCACGCGGCCCGGCCGGCCAGCTCGTCCAGCGTGGCGGTCCAGCGGTCCCAGTGATCGGGCATGGCCTGGTAGGTGTGCCAGTCCAGCACATCGGTGTCCAGGTGCCAGTTGCCGGCACAGGGCGAGTTGTCTATCCAGAGCCGGGCCGGGTCCCACTCGCGGGCCTTGCGCACCAGGTCCAGCAGCCGGCGCCGGTCGTCGGGCCGGGCGGCCAGATCCACTCCCCAGCCTTCATTGATGATGCTGCGGATGATGACGGCCGGGTGGTTCACGTCACGGCGGACGATGGCCCGCAGCGTGTCGCGCAACTCGGCCCAGCCCGGCGCGCCCAATTCCTGGGCATAGGGCAGATCGACCCACGCCAGCAGTCCCAGCTCGTCGCACAGGTCCAGGTAGCGGGGGTCGGGCGGCTTGACGTGGATGCGCACCAGATTAAAGCCCATCGCCTTGACCTGGCGAATCTGGTCGGCCCAGGCATCTGGTGTGGGCGGGACGTAGCGACCGGCTGGCCAATAATCCTGATCCAGCACGCCGCGCACGTAAAGGGGCTCGCCGTTGAGGAGAATGCGGCCGGCCTCGGCGCTGACGGTGCGCAGCCCAAAGCGGACGTGTTGTTCGTCTACCGTGCGACCGCCCTGCGTCAGGACAAGTTGGGCAGTGTATAGATAAGGTGTGTCTGGTGTCCACCGGCGGGAATTGGGGATCAGGAGCGTGGTTTGCCAGAGCGCGTCTGTGACCTCGTGGGCGGTGCCGGCGACGAGCCGGCCGTGCGGCGTGAGGATGGTCACCGAGAGCATCATGTCGGCGGTGGCAGTGGGGATCTCGGCGGTCAACTCGATGGTGCGCCGGTCGGGCTGGGTGGTGATAGTGACGTGTTCGATGATGTGAGCGCCCAGGCATTCCAGGTACACGGGCTGCCAGGGACCGCTGACGTCGCCATACCAGTTTTGCTTGCCCTGGAGGATGTGCTGGCGGGGCACGCGAGGATGCTGCGCCGGGGGATCGAGCACGCGGAGGATCAATTCGTTGCGCGTGCCGGGCCGCAGGTGCGCGCCTACCTCGAAATAGAATGGGCCAAAGCCGCCGCTGTGCTCGCCCAGGTAAACGTCATTCAGCCACGCTTCTGTGGCATAGTCCACGGCCCCCAGGTACAGTCGGGCGCGCTGCCAGGACCATTCGGCCGGCACTGTAAAGGCACGGCGATACCAGGCCACGCCTTGATAGTCGCGGTAGGCCGGCAGCACCGACTGCCAGGCCCCGGGCACGGGCACCGGGATTTCTGGTCCCACCAGCCGCCCCGGCTCCTGAACCTCTTCCGGGTCGGCGAGAAATTGCCAGGTTCCGTCCAGGTCGATCCGTTGGCGCATAAAGACCTCCAAGGTCTGGGAAAAACAGTCAGCGGATTGAGCGGATTTGGGGGTTACGAAACGTCATCCAGCGTCCGACGCAGGGCCTGGGCCAGCTTGACCTGGTCCACCGGTTTCTGGAGCCAGCCGCGAATGCCCAGGTCGGCCAACTGGTCGTATTGTTTGTGCAGGGCATAGCCGGTGGTGACGAGCATGCGAACCTGCGGGGCGTGTTCCCGGAGTGCACGCAGCAGGGCCACGCCATCCATCTCGGGCATGACCAGGTCGCTCAGCACCAGGTGGATCTGGGACGCTTGGTGCTCGTGTATGCTCAGGGCTTCGCGGCCATTGCGGGCCGTGAGTACCTGGTAGCCCAGTTGGATCAGCATTTCGCGCAGGGCCTCCAATACCACCGGCTCGTCTTCGACCAGGAGAATAGTTTCGCCGCTACCGGCCAATGGTTCGATGGCCTGAGGCGGCACGTAGGGTAAAAGTTGGCGAACGGCCGGTAAATAGATGTCCAGGGCGGTGCCGTGGCCCCATTGGCTGGCCACGTCGATGAAGCCGTTGTGCTGCTTGATGATGCCATAGACCTGCGCCAGGCCCAGGCCGGTGCCTTTGCCCACCTCTTTGGTGGTGAAAAACGGCTCAAATAGATGCGGCCGATATTCGGGATCGATGCCGGTGCCCGTATCAGAAACGCGCAGCACGATCCAGTCACCCGGGGACATGTCGGGGAGCAGCCGGCTGTCGCCAACGGGCAGGCTGTGCCGCTCCAGGGTCACGACAAGGTTGCCGCCGTCGGGCATGGCGTCGTGGGCATTGGTCGCCAGGTTCGCCAGCACTTGTTGGATTTGGTTGGGGTCTGCGTTGACCGTATAGGGGCCGGGCGCGATGATCTGGAGCGAAATGCGCGTGCTTTCTGGGATGGTGTGGCGAAGAAAAAGGGCCACGTCTGGCAAAAAGGCGCCCAGGTCCAGGTATTGCGTGCTGGAGAGAGATTGGCGGCTGAAATCGAGGATTTGCCGGATCAGGTGCGCGGCGCGTTGGCCTTCTTTGGCGATGCAGTCCAGGCTGGTCTTGGCCGACTCGGGCACATCGGCCCGGCGCTGCAACAACTGGGCAAATCCGATGATGCCGGTGAGGATGTTGTTAAAATCGTGGGCGATGCCGGCGGCCAGTTGGCCCACGGCGGCCAGCCGTTCTTGTTGCTGCACGCGCTGTTGGATCTCGCGCTCCAGGGTCACATCACGGGCACAGCCTACCGTACCCATCATGCGGCCGGCCTCGTCCAGAAATGGGGCCTTGTACACGTCCAGGTATAGAAACTGGCCCCGCACGTTGCCAAACTCGTCGAATCGCTGGGCTTGCATCGTGCCCATCACCAGGGTGTCCGAGTCGGCGCAGATCTCGCCAAAGGTGTGCCAGTTGGGATCGTCGGGGCTGGCGCGCCGCTCCCGTTCGGCAAAGTACATATCGGTCTTGCCCAGGGGTTCTTCGGTATCTTGGGCGAACAGCAGCTTGTCACAGATGGCCTGGTTGGCAAACACGTAGCGTTTTTCCAGGTCTTTGGCCCAGATCAGGTCAGGCACATTGTCACACATCAGGCGGACCAGGCGGTACAGCTCTTTGTACTGCGCCTCGCTGACGCGCAGGGCGGCCTCGGCCTGTTTGCGTTCGGCCAGTTCCTGGCGCACGGTTTCATACAGGCGGGCGTTTTCCAGGGCCTGGGCCGCGTGCTGCGCCAACCCTTGCGCGATTTGCAGTTCGGCCTCGCCATAAGCGGCGTCCTGGGTGCTGTCGAGCATCAAGGTGCCGATCATCTGACCGCGTGCCACCAACGGCACTGCCAGCCACGAGCGCACGTGTTCGGCCCCCGGCACCCAGATCCAGCCGTCCAGTGTGCGCACGTCGGCGCTGACCACGGGTTGCAGGTCCTGGGCCATGCGGCGCAAGATGGGGCTGTGTTGCAACAGGTTGCCGGCCTCGCGGCTCACGAGTTGTTCGTCGGCATAACCTATACCCACCACCAGGTCTGGCGTGTGGTTCTGACGGAGCACCAGCACCGAGGCGGTGTCATAGATCAGGGTCTGCTTGAGCGAGATCAGGATTTGCCGCAGGATCTCGTCTGGTTCCAGGCTGGCGCCCATCATGTGCGCGGCCTGGCGCAGGGTTTCGGCCTGCTGGCACGATAGACGCTCGGCCTGGTACAGGCGGGCGTTTTCCAATGCGGCGGCGGCCTGGTTGGCAAAAGTGGTCAACAAGGGTAGGTGCTCGCCAAAGGCGTGCGGGCTGCGGCTGTGAACGAATAGCACGCCCAGCATGTTGTCTTTGGCCTGGATGGGCACGGCGGCAAAGGAGTGAATGTCAGAGGCGATGACGGCTGGGTTGGCCAGGATGGGCTGGCCGGCAGCGTCGTGCAGGGCCGGCCGTGTGGCGCCGTCGGGTGCAATCTCGTCAACGACGACGGGCTGGCCGGTGTCCAGCACGTGCCGGGCCACGCCGCCGTCGCGGATGCGGCGCGTCACAGGGGGCATGCCGCGAAAGTCTTCCAGCCTCGTGCTGGGTTGGCCGTCCTCGTCCAACAGCACCACGCTGGTATAGTCCGAGCGGGCGACCGACCCGGTTAGGTCGACGATTTGCTGCAAGATCTGGCCCACGTCCAGGGAGGAGGTGATGATCTGCGACACACGGTTGAGGTTGGTGAGGCTTTGCAGGCGTTGCTGGGCCTGTTCGTAGAGACGAGCGTTGGCGATAGCGGCGGCAATGGTGGCCCCAGCCAGCTCGACCAGCCGCCGATGGTCGTCGTGGAAAAAGGCCGGATGCTCGCTGTAAATGTTGAGCACCCCTACCAGATCGTCGCGGCTGACCAGGGGCACGCTCAACACCGAACGTACCCAATCGTCCAGCCCGGACACGGCCAGCCAGTGCGCATCGGTATTGACGTCGTCTACCAGGACACCCTGGCGATGGGCGATGACCCAACCAGTCAGCCCCTCGTAGATGTGCGGGTCCAGTCGCTGATCCAGTTCGGCCATTGGCTCGGCGTCATAGCCAAATACGGCCGCCAGGCGCAGTCGGTCGCAATCGGGGTCGCATACCAGCAAGAGCCCGCGCAGCGCGCCAATGATGGTGCAAATGTCGTCCAGGGCTCGCCGGGCCACGGTGTTGAGGTCCAGGCTGCTGGAGAGATCCTGGCTCAGGTTGTACAAGAGCTCGAGCTGTTGCTGGCTGGGCGGCGCGCCGGTGGCGACTGCGGGGGGCTTTTGGGGCATGCCGGGCTCCTTTTTCGGGGATCTGTCCCAGTCGGGAATGGTGGCCTGGGCTGCTACAAGACGGCGGCAAGGTCGGCGCGCGATACCGGTCCCTCGCGCAGGATGACCGGTTCGCCGTGGGCCAGTCCGACGACGGTCGAGGGCGCGCCGCCGGGGCACGGATCACGGCTGGCGACAATGGCCGCGATGCGGCTGCCCAGGCCGGCCTGCACCTCGGCCGTGGTGACCGGTTCGGTGCACCCGGATGGGTTGGCGCTGGTAGCCGCCAGCGGCGCGCCCACCAGCGCGATGAGCCGGCGAACCCGCGCGTGGTCTGGCACGCGCAGGGCCACGGTGTCACCGCCGGCCGTCACCACATCAGGCACGCGACTATTGCGCGGCAGCACGATGGTGAGAGCGCCGGGCCAGAATGCGGTCATGAGCCGGCGCGCGATGGCCGGCACGTCGTCTGTCACCAGGCGCACGTCATCCGGCTCGGCCAGGAGCAGCGGAATGGCGCGGTCCCACGGCCGGTCCTTGATGGTGTACAGGCGAGCCACGGCGGCCGGCTGGAAGGCGTGTGCCCCCAGACCATAGACGGTATCGGTGGGAAACGCGACCACACCTCCGGCGCGCAAGAGTCGTGCCGCCTCTTGCCAGCCGGTTTCGGTATCGGCCAGCAGTCTGGCAGTCATGACGCTTCTTCTTCACTGGTCAGAACGTCGCGCACTGTGTGTACGTCACGCACCGCGTCCTCGGTGCCCACGGCCGCCAGCAGGACCCGGTCCACGCCGCCTAGTTCCAGGATGAGATGTGCGACCTCACGGCCCGGGCGCATCCGGCCGCGCTCGTCGACTTTGTTGAGGAGCACCGCCACACGAGCGGCCGGCGGCGCGTCCTTGAGCCCGCCGTTGGGGTGGGTCAGCACCCGGGCCACGTGGGCCGGCGTGATGATCTCGCCGGGCTGCAGGCCGGTCAGCGCACTCACCCGCCCGATCCGATGGACGATGGCCTCGCTCAACGGTTGGCCCACGGCGTCCAGGCCGGCCACCGGCACCAGCAGCGTCGTACAAGGCGGCACCACCGGCTCGTAGCGCTCTGGCGCCTTGAGGCTGCGCCCGTTGGCGCCGTCGGCCTCCACCAGCACCACATCCACCAGGTCCGCCGTGGCGACCTGGCAGACCAGCTCGGCCGATACGCCGCGCAGCTTGTTCTCGGCGGCCTCGAGCTCGGCGGTCATGAGCAGCCGGCGGCCCGGCGTCATCATGTCGACCAGTCGTTTGCGGGCCGTGGCCGCGTTGGGCGCAAAGAACTGACCGCCCACCTGCCCCGGCTCTGGCGGCCAGATCTTGGTCGTGGTCGTCACCAGCACGCGCCAGTCCCGCTGGGCCAACTCGTCAGCCAGCCGATACATGGCCGTGGTTTTGCCCCCGGCCCCTACGAATGTGACCACATCACCGCGTTGAATATTCAATGCATCTGTCAGATTCATCGTCGCCATCTCACTTTAATGCCAGAACCACTCAAAACCCACAAGCTGATGACCAAGCCCAACAGGATCGCGCTCAGGAATATGAACCAGAATATCCAAACCGAGATGCCCTCAAGCCCACTGCTCAGGTTCATCCCGAACACGCTGGAAATGGCCATCAATGGAAAAAACAACGCTGCCAGGATGTTCAGTCGATGGGCAGTCTGAACTGCCTGCAGGCTGATCCGGGCCTGCTCCTCGGCTCTTTTGGCAATGCCAAAGTCGAGCGCGTCTTTGGTGTTCACATGAAGCAGATCCAGGGTGCGTTCCAGCGTATACGCCTGATCGCGCAAATCGATGAGGTCTTGGTCTCCTGGTATTGCTTCTCGCGCTGCTTGCAGCGTGGTGTGCAAACTGCGCGCGGCGTGATGCAAGGGGGCCATCCTCTCCAGGATGCGGAAATAGTCCTCGGCGCTATCAGCCTGTTCGTAATCGGCTCTGAATTTCTCTTCTGTCGCTTCGTATTCTTGGACGTGTTTTCTCAGTGCGCGGATACCTTTTCCCAGATCGCGCCTGGTACATTCCCATTCACCATCTGGCTTGCGCCAAAAAAGGGTTCCTTCGCGTTCCCGCTCGCCGTACCGGGGGGCTCTGTGCAGCACGAGCAGCAGGTGCCCATCGGAGAACATGGCTCTTTGCTTGCCCGAGCTTTTTTGCCCAAATCGCGCCCTTATCGTGTCGGGAACATCCCACATGTAGGGCAATTGCATGGTGATTTCTCCAGCGTGCAGTCGCCGGTCAACGATTTGTCCCGCGCAGGCGCATGGCGGCGATGCCGGCCAACTGCTTCAGGTAATTGAGGATCTCTTTTTTGCCAAACTTGCTCTTGCCGACCCGCCGGTCGGTAAAGACATAGGGCACTTCTTCGTAGCGGGTGTAGTGGCCCTTGGCCATCACCTCCAGCCCGATCTTGAATCCGATGGGATTGAGGGTCACGCCGTCCACCACGCTGCGCCGCATAAAGAAAAAGCCCGAGGTGGCGTCGTGGATGGGGGTGAAAGGCCGGGCGAACTGGTTGGCCGTCCACGAGACGAACCGGCGCGTCCAGGGCCAGTTTTCCATGCCGCCGCCGGGGACGTGGCGGCTGCCCACGGCCAGCTCCACGCCCCGGTCGCGCACCGCTGCGATCAGCGCCGGGATGGCCTTGGGGTCATGGCTCAGGTCAGCGTCCATCACGCCAATGATGTCGCTGTCGGTGGTGTTCCAGCCGTCGATGACGGCAGAGGCCAGGCCCAGCTTGCCAGCCCGGTGCAGCACCTTGATGGGGTATTGCTGCGCCAGTTGCTCGGCCACATCGCCGGTGCCGTCCGGCGAGTTGTCGTCTACCACGACCAACTCGGCCTCAATGTCGTGCTCGCGCAGCATTGCAAAGACCTGTTCCGCCAAGCGGGGCAGGCTTTCCGCTTCGTTGTAGGTGGGTACGATGATCGAGATCATGTTATGCCTCATTACGGTTCGATGCTCAGCACAACAGCCAGCGCTGCTGTAATTTCGCGCATCGCAGTGACGCCAAGTGTGCCTAGTTGTTGCACGAATCTCTCCTGCGCTACCGAGCGGACCTGGAAAGCATCTGCTGCCGAGGGTTTGCCCAGTCCATTCTCTGCGTCTGGCTCCAGTTGGACCATCCATGGCGCGACAGCGTAGCGATCCTTCCAATCTGTGATGGGAACGATGACTTTTAGTGGCAAGATACCGACAGCATCATCGTTCACGATAACCGCCGGGCGCGTTTTTTTGATCTCGGCACCTATCGTCGGGTCCAGGTTGATGAGCCAGATTTCCCCTCTATGCATGGAAATCCTCACCATCAAGCGTTGTAAAGACGGTCAATTCGCCGCCCGGCGCATAGTCTGGCAAAAGCGCCTGGGCGGCCGCAATCAGCCGCCGTTTTCTCTCTGCCCGGGATGGTGGCTCTAGTTGGCCCAGGTCCTCTCGGACCAACTGCAATGTCACTTCCATGATCGTCAGGCGCTCTGCCACCGTAAGCTTTTTGATTTCCTCGACCAGTCCTGCCGGCATCATATCGTATACTCCTCCCCTCTACCAGCATCCACCGGCTTTTGTGGTACTGCTGCGGGCTATGCCATATCGTCATGCCGCTGCTACGCAACTGCCGACGCGGGCAAGTGATACTATAGCGCAAATATCGCTGAGCGTCAAGCCGGCCCGGACGGCCCCGGACGGCGGCGACCCACACCGCGTATGGTGCAGGTCGCCGTTTACACCGGGGGCTCGGGTCCTCGTTACAACGGTTGGGCGTGCTCTCGATTGCGATGCAAGAACGGCTCCTCGGCCATCAACGAACCATAACAGACCTGGGCGGCGGCCTTGCAGCCTCCCTGGCACGTGTCCCGCAGCGCGCACGGCTCGCAAAAAGGCGGGACCGCTTCGACAAAGGAGGCCAGCCGGGCCGGCGCGACCAGGTCGGCGAACGGCTCGGTCAGCAGGTTGCCCAGGATGGTGGGCGTATGGTTGCAGGGCCGCAGGTTCCCCAGCGGGTCCAGGGTATAGTATGCGCGGTCGGTGCCGGCGGCGCAAAAGCCAAAATTCAGGTGTATGTAGGCGCCGGTGTCGATGAGACAGGGCTGAATGGGAATGGAACACGAGATGGGCAGGTTGAATTCGGCTGCCGCCGCGTTGGCGACGGCAAGCGCCTGGCGCATCTGCTCGGCGATGGGCAACAGCTCGGCCAGATGGTCGCGGCCCCGGCCCCCGGGGTTGAAGCGATTGAGCATGAGCCCCTGCGCGCCCAGCGCGAATGCCAGCTTGATGGCCTCGTACAGGTCCGGCAGGTTGGGCCGGGTGGCGACAAACACGGCGACAAACTGCCCCCCGTGGTAGCGAATGTTGGCCATGGCCGATACGACGGCGTCGAACGCGCCGGGCGCGCCAGAGAGCCGGTCGTGGGTCTCGCGGCAATGGCTGAGCAGCGGCAACTCAAAGAGGCTCACGCCCCGATCCAGCAAGTCCACGACGGCTGGCTCGGTCAGCAGCCGTCCGTTGCTGATGACCGTGGTTATTATACCACGCCCGCGCAAGAGGTCCAGGATCTGGGGCAGGTCCGGGCGCAGGAGCGGCTCGCCGCCGGTGAGGGTGACGTGGCGGCAGATGGTCTCGTCCAGGGCTTGGCTCAGGAGGGCCAGGGTTTGCGGGGTGTCCAATTCGCCGCGCGGATACAGGGGGGCCGGGTCCGTCGCGGCCGGGTTCCAGACGTTGTAGCAATGGCGGCAGGCGTGGTTGCAGCGCTGGGTCACCTCAAAGATGAGCGTCTGGAGGCGCGGTCGCATTGGCGGGCGCGTCATCAAACCAGTCTCACCAGCAGCAGGTCTACCAGGATGCGCGCGGCCTCGATGGCCTCCGGGCTGGCGACGATCTCGCCGGCGTCGTAGCGCTTGTACAGCTCGCTGGCCGGCTCGCCGGCGGTCAGCGCGTCAAAAAAGGCCATGTCGCGGGCCAGGGCCGCCTGGGCCTTGGCGGCCACGTCCGGGTCCAGGTCGCCGGCCATCTCCTCGAGCAGTTTCGCCTGCTGGAGCAGATCCTCGCGGACCTTGTACTCGAACGGCAGCGCGATATAGCACGTCGCCAGGGACCGTTGGATGTGGTAGGCGGCTTCCTGGAAGGCGATCTGCATCTGGTCGGCCACCGGCGCGTCCAGTTCCCCGGCTGCTACCAGCTCGTCGAGGATGGCCCGGTGGGTCTTGGGGCGTTCGTCCAACTGGTCCCACGCATCGAACGAGACTGGCTCGCCTAGGTCCAGCCAGCACTGCCGCAGCCGACCCCACGCCGGGTGCCGGGGGTCGGCTGGCCTATCGTCGGGCCAGCGAAGCCCGGGCGTACACGCGGCCCCGCTGGCGACGAGCGCGCCCAGGGTCACGCCAACGGTCTTGATGAAATCACGTCGTGAAAGGGGCATGGGTGTCCTCCGATAAGTGTTAGGCTTCCAGCAGCAGATCGACCAGGAACCGGGCGGCGGCGATCACGTCCGGGGGGATGTCCAGCTCGAGTTGCTCAAAGGTGGGAAAGCTATAGCTGTCGCCGCCGGCCTGTTTGAGCCGCTCGTATAGCGCCTCGACCTCCGGGTCTGAGAGGGCCAGGAAGGCCATGTCGCGCTCGATGGCGGCCCGGGCCCGGGCGACGGTTTCGGGGTTCAGGTCGCCGCGTTCGGCCATCTCGGCCAGCAGATCGACCTGCTTGACCAGTTGGTCGGCGCTGGTCGGCGTGTAATCCACCATGACCGGCTCGTAGCAGGTGATGGGCGCGTTGGACCGCCAGACGTGGTAGGATGCCTCGACATAGGCTTCTTGCACCGGCTCGGACACAGCCGGCGTCAGCGTGCCGGCCGTCACCAGATCGCGCAGGGCGGACTGGTGATCGAGCAGCAACTGGTCGCGCGTCTTTTCGGCTCGCTCATAGTCTTGGCGCGTTTCCTGGGCCAGCGAGCCAAGCCACAGCCAGCAGGCCCGCAGGCGGCCCCGGGGCGTATCGTCAGCGACCCACAGGCCGGGCTTGCAGCGGGCCAGGGCCAATGCAGCCAGAGCGAGGGCCGCGCTCTGGATAAACTCGCGTCGGGTGGGGGGCATGGGCACCTCCTTGCGCTTGAACGATGGTGTTTCTTCTCACACTAAACAGATGCGGGAACGGTATCCATGGTTCCTCGCTTATCCCTTGGAGCCCAGATGTTCCTTGCCAGCGAATGCTTCGATCCATCGCACTGCAGTTCCCACCCCGTCCTCGGCCCGGATCCTGGATCCCAGATGGGCTGCGCGCTGACGCATTGTTTGATCGGTCACCGCCTGCTAAATCGCCTGCGCGAGTTTTTCGGCCGTCAGCTTTTTCCGTGGAATGGGCGCCGGCCCCACGCCCAGTTCCGCGATGCGCTGCCCCCAGAATGGCTGATCGCCAAAGAAGGGCACCACGACGGACGGCACGCCGGCCCGGAGCCCGGCGGACGTGGTCCCGGCCCCAGGATGGCCAAGTGCGCCAGAAAGGATGACGCACTGGAGGCCAGGAGCCCGGCCCCCAGCACGATCAACCCGTTGATAAGCGTTTTGTTACCAATTGGATCAAACCTCCTCCAAGAGAAGTGTTGAATCGGAAAGAGCAATCTGCTCGCCGACTGGACTCTCGTCAGGTTAGCCGCCCCGGACAAAGTGGGGCATGGTCTCCGGGATCTCGAGCGCCAGCTCGACGAATCCTGCGTAGCGACCATCTACGTACCAGGGCGCCTGGTAGATCAGCTTCCGCTTGCCCCGCTTCTCGATGGTATAGACGTTCGGCTGGCCGCTTTCGAGCAGCCGCCGGAGCTTGGTGCGCGCCGGCTCCGGGTGGCAGTCGAGGATGTTTGTTCCGATCAACTGCCGGCCGCCTTCCTGCTCTGCGGCCCGGTCGTTCATCTCCAACAAGATGCCGTCCGGGTCGCACACCTCAATCGTCCCCGGAAACTCGTTCACCCACTGATGCTCTGGCATTCTGCCTCCTGATCGCCGATACGTCGGCCACGGGAGCACCGCAGAGGCGCAGTGGCCGCCGAGAAACCGCCAAAAAGCTCCTGGTTAGACACGTGGGTCAGGCGGCTGGTGTTGAGAGAGGAATCTCTCCATGTCGTCAACGAACGCGGCGGTGGTTGTTTCGATGCGCAAAGTCAAGGCATCCGGGTTGCTCAGATCAAAGTCGCTGGCCAAGTCACACTCCACGATGGAGTCAATACCTCGGGTGGGCGCGACCACACGGTACTCGTTCCATTGGCTGTCCTTGAACAGCTCCCAGTACTGCCGCTGGACTTTCCGGTTGCGGGCCGCAAGCCAGGCTTCGAACCGGAACGCGTCGTAGTTGAAGACGATGGCCACCTTCAGGTCGCGACGTTTGAGCGCAGGCGGAAAGAGCGCGAAATACGTCATGTCCATGTATCCCTGGTAGAGACCGGAGATGGCGGAATCCCCGTAGACGTTCTCCAAATGCGTCCGCAGGCCCATCATATAGGAGAGCAGTGCTCCATACGCTTTCTGAATCGAACCCTTCTCGAGTTGCCTCCGCAACTCGGCCATGTCTTCCTGTATCGAGTGCATGCTTGGTTCCTTTCTTGTCGCTGACGAACCCAGAGTAGGACGGCCCAACGGTGTCGTTAGGCCGCCATCCCATGCCACCTCATGGTGACAGCTTGGTTCGGATCACTTTCACCACAATCCCCGAAGCCGTAGGGTCAGGACAACGCACATACTCGGTCGTTATCCCGTTGAGGTCAATGACTTTCTCATAGGGTGTGCCTTCATACTTCCACCTCAAGGTCTCTCCTGCACTTAGCACTTCAATGAAGCCACAAAGACTGTCGAGCAACCAGGGACATAGTTTATCAGCATCTTCAGGATAAGAGAACCTGCGGCCCACTTGATAACTCTGTTCCCGATCTCCACCATACATCCAGGCACATATCCCTTCTTTGACCACATCGGGAACGATGAACGTGTCTCCGTCTTTTTGCAGATGACCACCTTTGCCCTCATATATCTCGATCTCGATCTTGTAGTCGCTCATTGCCTTGCTCCTTTCGACGTATAGTCAGACACGTTGTTCGTATCAGGCTGCCTAATGGTGTGGCTCAGCGGCCGGGCGGAACGGCGGGACTCTTGCGTATACGTAACCACAACTGTCTGCAAACCAGGTGCATTCCTGAGAGGGCAGCCCGGTCCGCTGGAGCCGGTGTCAGGCAGTATTTCGCGGGTCAATTCCTGGGTGAATTGGCTTGTATGAGGCGGGCTGAAATGAGATCGACCCAGTATGCCAGGGCAATACCAAGCGCGTTAGCCAGGTAGTCGACTGGATCGTACGTGTTCGTCATTACACCGAATCCATTTGTAGCCTCAAAGAGCTCTACGACCAGAAGAGCAATGCCTGCAGTTACTAGCCTTCCATATCTCCAGCCAGAAGTCAAAATCCAGCTAGAGGTAAAAATCCTAAACACAAAGTACACAGCAAACGAGGCCGAGACGTTGCCGCCGTAGCTGTAAATAATCTCCACAAAGGGTCCAGAGTAATGCCTCTTGAGTACAAGTGCCGCAACGCCCAAGAGGACGAAAATAACGTTACGCGCCATGGCATGAACCGAGGTCGATACCCGCAAGTCTTGCTGTGTTTCACTCATTGGTTGTTCTCCTGGCCGCGTTCCCACGCAGAGCGTGGGAACGCTCCCCTAACGTTCCGCGTCACCATGCTTGCACGACTTTTAACAAGCCGGGGAGCCTTGCGAGTGAGGGAATTGGTCCTTGCAGATTCGATAGCGGCTTCGGGGCATGTTACCTGTGGACGCGGAGGAGCGTCGCTTCAGGTGTTCCTACGCGGAGCGTAGGAACGAGGAAACGAGGAACGTACTCCCACTCATATTGGCCATCTGTCACAGTTCCCGCAAGTACAAGGCTATATCTTCGGCGGACGAATCAGGATCGCTCACGTGATCGAGTATCATCTCAAGACCTAGATAGCTTCTGGGCGACGATATTCTCTGCTTCTCGGCGTCAGTCAGGGAACGGCCAAGCTTCACCTCGGCCATCTTCGCGATCTCGGCAATGAACGCTATGGAGACTTGATCGTCCATCTTTGTCCTCCAATCTGGCCGCCCAAGCCTCGATTAGACGGAAACCTTCCACCTGATTCTCCCCATCGGGACCCTGCACGGTCAGCCTGTAAAGTCCCGAGGGCGTATTCGATCACGCCAGTCCAAGATGATGGTCTCGCCTAACCTGGTGGAGTTGCGACCAGCGGTATGTTGCTTACTTCTTGGGCAAGAACGCCTCGCGCACCATGTCTTCACTGAAAAAGCCGCTGACCTGGCCCTGGGCCGCGTAGCGATACACGGCCGCCAGGTAGATGCCGCTTAGCGTCGAGTTGATCAGTCCGATCAGCACCAGCACTACGGCGATGACCACCACCGTCACCACGATGATCGCCAGCGACTCGGCCGAGGCGGCCAGAGCGATGACCACGATGCCCAGGATGATCACCGGTACCGCCACCAGGGCAAAGATGATGCCGATGCCAAAGTTGCCGACGATCTGCTCGCCCCAGGTCTGCTTGAGCAGGATGGCACTCCGTTTGACGGCCTCTATCGGCCCCACGCCCTCAACCACCAGGACCGGCACCACCAGGTACGTCGCCAGGTCCCAGGCCAGCCCAAAGAGCGAGGCGACGAGGGGACCCACGAACTGCACACGTTCCGATATCCAGCGCAGGATCATGCCCACCGTGGCTGCGATGAGGGCATAGCTCAGGATCGGGATGATGCGCCGGAACGCGATGCGGAACCCGTCGCTCAACGTAGGGTCCCCGCCTTCCAGCCGGATCATGGCCGCGCCCACGAGTGCCGAGTTGGCAAAGATGATGATGGTATACTGCACCACGTAGAACAGGAACGCCACGATGGCGCCGAGCACCTGCGAATCGCCCAGGAACAGCGATTCCAACATACCGGTCAGGATCATGGGAAAGGCAAATGTGGCCGTCACCACCAGCATGACGATCCCAGATACGATGGGGAACACGATCAGCTCCTTGTCAGCGCGCAGCACCGCTGCGCTGGCCTTGATCAACGCCCAACTGTTGCTTATCTTGGCAAACATCTTGTTTCCTCCTCTTTTTAGATTGGTACCATTCTTCTGGATTGGTCGATCTGGTCGGGGCTGAATGCTGTCAGGCACTTGACCCGGGGCGATGCTCCCGAATCGCGCTCAAAACGGCCATCGCGGCCCGGTTATCGTAACGCGCGAGGTCGTTGGCAATGGTTTGCACGTCGGGTTCTGGGAGGACCCGGGCACAGAGGCGAGCGATGCGCTCTGCGTCCGACACCTTGCCCAGGCTCGTGGCGATAAACAGGCTGTCGAATTGCGCCGGTCCAAAGTCATACTCGTCGGGATGTTGGGCCTGGAGCGAACGCCACTGGGCCACGGCCGCGTTCAGGCCCTGCTCACGCATTGTCTTGCCGACGACGATGCTGGCATATGGCAGGATGGGACCGGGCTCGTAGCCGAGAAGGATGTCCAGGGCTGCGTGAGTGATCTGGTCCACCGGCGCCGGTATCAGGTTGCACAACACCACGACCGCTGCCTGTCGGTCGGGCAGCATCACGAAATTCGTCTCAAAGCCAATATCCCCGCCGCCATGACTGATGGTGGTCTCACCCCGGTATGCCCCGATGAACCAGCTCAATCCCACCTGTCCTTCATCGCCAGCGGCGGCCCGAGGCGTCCAGAGCAGGTCATAAGATGCCGGATCGAGGATCTGCCGGCCCTGAAAGCTGCCCCGGTTCAAATTGGCGATGGCCCAGTTGCACATTTCGGGGGCGTTCGAGTGCAGCGTGGAGCTAGGCCCGTGCATCCGATTGTATGGGTAGCCGGCCCACGCCTGGCGGGTCAACACGCGCACATGGGGCGCGGCCCAGTTCGCCGGCAAAAGCGCCGGTTTCAGAAACGTGCTTTCGACCATGCCGGCCGGATCGAGGATGTGTCGTTTTACATACTCGTCAAAAGACAGCCCTGACACCTGGGCGATGACCGCGCCCAAACACTCGAATGCCATATTGCTGTACGCGAATTTTTCGCCGGGGGCCGCGATCAGCTTTTCGGACGACAGGCTGCGCACGTATCGTTCCAGCGCGCCGTCGTCGTACTGCGGTCGGCCCCATTCATAATCCTCCACGTCCGGCATGCCCGACACATGGCTGAGCATTTGCTGCACGGTAATGTCCCGGTACCGGTCGTCGTCCAACTGGAAAAAGGGGAGATAGGCGATGACCGGCGCATCGAGTTGAACCTGCCCTTGCTCGACCAACTGCACAATGGCCGTGGCAACAAAAGGCTTGGAGATTGAGGCCATGTGAAAGATGGTCTCGACCGAGACGGGGTCCTGGGTTTCGCTGTTCTGCACCCCAAAGCCCCGGGCATAACCAATCTCGTTGTCGGCGACGATGCCGATAGCCACGCCGGGGAGATCACAGGATCGAACGGCGTTCTGGACGAGAGGTGATAGAGTGTCGTCGAGGGTCTGCCCGATCTCGCCGTTGATGATGGATTCGTGGGTGGTGTTCATCTTGTTCCTTGATGTAGACCGGTGTGTTTCACAAAGGGGGAAACGTGCTCGCGGCACGGTACGACCTCTCGCCGTGCCTTCTCTGCTCGGATCCTCATTCCGGCCGATACAGCGCCGCCGACATGTCGCCCACGAACTGGGGCAGGTCCGGGTGTCCCAGCAGTTGCCGGATCGCGTGAGCCTCGCCCAGGTGGAACCAGTAGTGGTAGAGATTGCGCTGCAACAGGGTCCCGATGCTCTCCGGCCGGGGCCGGCCCTGCCATTCCAGGTGCGTCTGCAAGCGCTCCACCGTCACGGTGTCCAGGAACTCGTCGGCTGCGCCGGTGACGGTGCGCCACAGCGCCCACATCTCGTCCAGGGGCGGGGTGCTGGCCGGCTGCCCATAGCCCACCAGCCCGTACAGGTCCGGGGCCAGGTTCCGGCCTTGCGCTACCAATACCCAATACGCGTGCTCCTGGTTGGTCAGGTGGCCGACGATCCAACTGATGCAGTTCATCGGCTCGATGCGCCGTACAGCATCCTCGGCGCAGACCCCGTCCAGGCAGCGCACAAACTCGCTGCGGGCGAACCGCAGTTGGGCAACCAGCGGATGGGTCATTGCTCCTCCTCGATTTGTGAGCGTGAAACGGTCATCAGACAACCCAGGGCAGCGAGGTCGTCACGCCCTGCCAGATCAGGGCCATCTCGGCTGCATCCCGGAGCGAGAGCAGGCCGGCAAATGCTCGTTTCAGCACCATCTGTTCAACCTCGAAATCCGGCGCGAGGTTCACGCGCACCTGCGCGTTTTCGTAGGCGAACCCGCTGTCGTGTACGGTGAGCCGGGCTTCCCGGCCGCCCACCCGCTGCCGGATGGTATTGCCGGCGATATAGAAGGCGTTGTCTTTTTCCCGCCGGAAATCGGCCTCTTGCAAAAAGAGCCGAGGCTTGGTCTGATACGGCTCGCCCGGGTGGACGCAGAACGTGGCACAGTTGCCGCACTCGTTGCAGAAATCGTCCACGTGGATGATCTGGCGCGTTTGTGTCACCTGGAACGACTCGGTGGCGACCACGATCGGTTCGTCAATCGGACACGCCAGCACCGGCACTGACCAGCAAACCGGCTCGACGCGAACCGTGTAATTGGCCCGGTTGGGGCACACCTCCACGCACTTGTCGCACACGGTGGCGCACTGGAGGCAGCGGGCGGCCTCGGCGCGGGCGGCCTCCTCGGTGAGGGTCTGCTCCACCAGGTCAAAGCCGCCGCGCTGGTCCGGCGGGAGTGTGGCCGGCTCGCGCCGGGCCTCTTTGCGCGCCCGGGCGCGCTTGACTTTCAACACGTCCTCGGCCGAGAGGTCGGCCGATTGCGCTGGCGGCTGCTGGAACGGGATGCCCAACTGCGCGCAGATGGCCTCGGCGGCGCGGCGGCCGTCGGCGCAGGCCTGGATGATGATAGCCGGGCCGCGCACCGCGTCCCCGCCGGCGTAAACGTGTTCGGTATTCGTCATCTGGGATGCGGGGTTGGCGATGATGGCCCCGTTCTGGCCCAGCACCACGCCGCTGCCGTTCAGGAACGCCACGTCCGCCGCCTGCCCAATGGCGACGACGATCGAGTCGGCCGGGATCTGGAACTCGCTCCCGGGGGTGGGCACCGGCCGGCGCCGGCCATCTGGCCCCGGCTCGCCCAGCGCGTTGCGCACGCACTCCAGGGCTGTCACCCGACCGTCCTGCCGGATGACGCGCACCGGCGCGGCCAGTTCTTCCAGCGCGTTGCCCTCGGCGAACAGGTCGTCCAGCTCTTCCGCCTCGGCCGGCATCTCGGCCCGGGTCCGGCGATAGACCACCGTCACCGGCTGGCCGGTCAGTCGCCGGGCCGTGCGGGCGGCGTCCATGGCCGTGTTCCCCCCGCCGATGACCAGCACCCGGTCGCCCAGAACCGGCTGCTCGCCGCGCGCCACCTGCGCCAGCAGGTCCAGCGCCGCGAACACGCCCGGACCCTCGATGCCCGGCATGGTCAGCCGCGCATCCTGCGGGAATCCGCACGCGACGTACACGGCGTCATAGCCTTGCGCTAATAATTCCTCCGGCGGCACGGTGACGGGATGGTTCAGCTTGAGCTCGACGCCCAGCCCTACGCGAAGCGTGCGATCCACGTCGGCCTGGACAGTGGCCTGAGGGATGCGGAACGCCGGGGCGATGGCCGGCATGCCCCCGGCCCGGTCCTGCGCCTCGAAAATCGTCACCCGGACGCCGTTCAACGCCAGGAAATACGCCGCTGCGAGCCCGGCCGGCCCGCTGCCGATTACCGCGATTCGGGAGTCGGGACTCGGTTCTCCCGAACGCTGATCTTCCGAATTCCCACGCTCGACAGCAAAACGTTTCAGCGCCCGAATTGCCACCGGCTGGTCATAGTTGCTGGCCGAGCGGGTGCAGCGGGTCTGACAGAGGTGCGTGCAGACATAGCCGGTGATGCCCGGCAAGGGGTTGCGGGCCAGAATGACCTGCAACGCCCGGTCATATTCCCCCCGGGCGATGAGCCAGGCATAGTCCGGCACGTCCTGGCACACGGCGCACTGTTCCACGCACGGCGCGGCAATGCAATCAAACAGGTCCAGGCGCGATTCGACCTTGGGCAGACCGTAGGGGTTGTAGGCTCTCTTGTAGCGCGGGTTGGTCAACGCCTCGGCAGCGGCGTGCTCCAGGTTTGCCAGCCGGTCGCGCGCCAGGTCGTCCAGGCTGGCGGCGCCGCGCGCCTGCATGTCGGCCGCCAGGCGTTCCAGCCAGTTGGCGAGCCGGGCATAGCCGCCGGGCTTGAGCAAATCGGACGCGGCGGTGATGGGCCGGGCGCCGGCCGCCAGGATGTTGGTCACGTTGAGGGCGTCGGCCCCGGCCGAGTAGGAGACGTTCAAATCCCCATCGAATTCACGCGCCAGCTTACGGAAGAGGTTCATGGTGACCGGGTAGAGGGCGCGACCGGACATGTACATTTCGTCGCCGGGGAGCGCACCCTTGCGATTCGCCATCGCCAGGGTGTTGCTGAGCTTGACGCTCAAGACCAGCCCCTGCGCGGCGGCGACCTGCTTCAGCGACCGGATCAGCGCCACGGCCCGGCCGTACTGCAAATCGTGATCGAACACCCGGGCCGGGATGTCAATCTCGGTGAAGCCCAGGGTGTTGTGGAGGATGCCCAGCACCGTTTCCTGGCCCAGCAGCGTGGGGTTGAGCTTGACGGTGGTGTGGAGGCCGCGCTCTTCCATGAGGTACTGGGCGATGCGCTCGATCTCGTCCGGGGGACAGCCGTGCATGGTGGACAGGGTGACGTTGTCGGTAATTGGAGTATTGGGGAGTGGTAGATCGGCGAATTGGGGGAATTGGGACCTGAGAATTTGCTGGATGGCGGCGAGGTCTTCGGCCGGGTCCCGGAGCCGGTCCATAAAGCGGGTCATGCGCGGATGCTGGACGCCTTCCAGGTTATAGCCCACGCTCATGTTGAACACGGTGCCCAGCGGTGCTGCTTCCCAGCCCAGCAGCCGGCGCAGCACGTGGATCAGCGCCCATGCCTTGACGTACTCGTCGACGGACTGCTCCAGCTTGAGCTCCTGCGACCACTCGACGTTATAGCCCTCGTCTTCCATGTCGATGCAGGGCCGGGGGATTTCCAGCTCGTCCATGATCTGTACGGTTTTCAACTCGATAAACCGGCCGCCGCAGAGCCAGGCGCAGACAATGTTCTGGGCAAGCTGGGTGTGCGGCCCGGCCGCCGGCCCGATGGGCGTCGCCAGGTGGTGCCCATAGAGGTCCAGGGCATAAGGCGCGTCGGCCTGGGGCGTGTGGAACAGCGCGCGCGGGATGCCAAAGATGGACTGGTTGGTCTCGTATTCGTTCAGGATCCAGTGGAGCAGGGTGTCAAAGGGCTGGGGTTTCATTTCGTCAGACATGGGGGTTCCTCCGTGGTTGGTGGTTGGTGGTTGGTTACTGGTCACTGACTTGTTCTGGCAACTCGTCCCAACGCCATTCGTAGCCGCAGTCATTGCATTTCCACATTCTCTTCAGGAACGGCAGGGGAATGCCGAACAACAGCCAAGTGGCAAACAGGGGTCGCATGGCAAATCGCTCATAGTGGATATTGTCCGATTGACAACTGGGGCATGTGGATTCGTCATCCTGCTCTTCGTCCATCCAGTCTGCGTCGTCAAACTCGATTTCGGGCGGCTCGATGCCGAGTATCTCGATGGCCCGATCGAGGTCTGTATCCCGGACCTGCAATTTGACGCCGCCGACCGCGTTGGAATACAGCCAGTTGGCACCGACCGTTTCCCTATCGGCGATAAAGGACCAGATGCCTTCTGCCTCCAGCCGGGCTTGAGGGATATGGGCCTCTGCCTGGTGGCTGAACGCGGCGATGGTGATCAGGCGATCCTCAAAGCCCAGCTCGGATTCCAGCGCGACGAGGTTATCTGCGGCCGCGCGCAGCCCGGGCTTGACGGCCAGCGCCCGCTGGTAGGATGCCAGGGCTTCCTGGTCGCGCCCCAGTTCTTCCAGGATGATCCCGTGCAGGTTGTATGCCTCGGCCAGCAAGGGCTGCATGATCTCGATGGCTGCCGTACAGGTTTTCAGGGCCTTTTGCTGCTCTTCCTCTTCCCGTTCCAGATATGCCTGATCCAGACAATAGCCGGCGTAGGCCAGTTGCTCCTCGATTTCGGCATCTGTGACCATGTTCCACTCCTTGACGACGGGCTGCGTTCACCCGACGAGGCGCAGCGCGGCGGCAATGTCCTCCGCGATCATCTTGCGCTTGGTCTTTTCGATGAAAAAGCTGGGGCCGGCCTGGAGGTATGAAGGAAAGGCCCGCGCACCCCGGAAAGTGAACTCTGGTCCCCGGATCTTGTACGTGGAGCCGGCCGGGATCACGCGGCCCGCGCCGGCTTGCCGGGCGATGGCGTTGACCGCCTGGATGGCTACGTCGCCCATGAGCAGAAACGCCTGCACATGGGGAAACAGGGCCAGTTCTTGCTCCAGCAGGAGCGAGCATTCCTTGATCGTGCCGGCCTTGATCCCGTAGCCGGTCTTGCCGCACTTGACGGCGGTGGTCAGATACACGCCCAGCCCCAGGATGTCCTGGATGGAGGCGACGTCTGCCCCGGCGTCCTGGAACGCCTGCACCGTGGTTTGCTGGAACAGGGGGTCGCCGGGCGCATAGTAATAGTTGCCGAGGTCGGCCGGGGCTGCCTCCGAGATGAGAACAATCGACACGTTTTCCGGCTGCACGTCAATGTCCGGCACGACATAGCGTTCGTGGCGCACGTCGGCGCAGGGGAACGTTTTGCAGCGGACGATCTCGCTCACGCGCATGGTGACACCTCCTTATCGGGATCGCTTGGCTCCCCGTGGCGACTCAGGTCGGACGGAGCAGCAAGGCAAACAACGCCAGCGAGGTGAGCGTGTTCGCCGTGCAGTGCACGATCATGCTCAGGTAGATGTTTCGCTTCCACCATACCGCGTAGACCATCGGCAAGACGGCTACGATCCGGCCCAGGTTCTGCCAGGGCGAAAAAAAGTGGTACAACGAAAAGAGCACCACGTTGACCAGCGGCGCCCAGCCGCCCAGTCGAGAGATGCGCGGCAGCAGGTAGCCGCGGAAATACAACTCTTCGACGATAGGCCCGGCGATCCCGTTCAGCACCATGCCGCATATCGCCGTCACCAGCAAGGCGGACTGCGAGTATCGCCCCACGTTCTCCACCATCCCCGTCAGAAAGAACCAGTTGGGCAGCCAGAAGAATAGCTTTTCGATCAGATAGGTGTCAATGAAGGAAGATAGGCCGACCAGGATCACGATCAGCCAGATGAACAACGGTATCCCCAGAGCGACGTACTGCCAGGCCGGCATTGGCTCACGATACAGCACCACGCCAGCCAACGAGAATCGTCCCGTTGTCTTTTTGCCCTGGTAGAGTAGATAGCCCAACTCGACCGGGATGAGTACCAACCCGATATCCAGGAACAGCGCCAATGCGGACGGAAAGCCGTTGGCTTCGGCCAGCGGCGCAGCAATGACGAAAAAGAACAGGAAGGGCACGCCGGGCAGCAGGTGCAAGAGGGTAGAGCGCAAGAGCGAATGTTGTTCAATCGTGACAGCAGAACTACTTGTGGTGGACATTTTCCCTCCTCTGATCGCATTGTTTATGGGCAATATAGAGCACAGACAGGTACGGCCGCTCCACGGTCCCGCCGCGCTGCTCGATGGTCTCGCGGACGCCGGCGCACAGGTAGCGCAGGGTCTCCTCGTCCAGGCTCCGGTGGTCCGAGTAGGTTTGCAGCAGCTTGACGTACTGGTCGGCGGTGTACTGTTTCGACCAGGGGTAACGCCGCAGCATCACCTCGCCAAAGCAACCGGATGCCGCGAAATCGGCCAGGGTCTTTTCCACCAACTCTTCTTGGAACAGGCCGCCCTTGTCGTCCAGGGCCAGTTGCGGGGCGCGCGCCCGATACACTTCGTCCAGGGCCTGGATGAGCGGTGTGTCCGATCCTGGGTAATAGTTCCAAAAGAGGGCGATGGCCCCGGTGTCCTTTAATGCCTCAGCGGCCCGGGCGTACCCGACCTCCGGCGGGATCCAGTGAAACGCCTGCGCCGAAATGACCAGGTCAAAGGCAGCCGTTTCCACCGGCCAGTCCTCAAAAGCGGTGCACCGGACCTCGACGCGCGGATAGGGCCGGCAGTTCTCGGCCGCCAG
Organism: Chloroflexota bacterium; assembly: GCA_018823415.1. Classification (GTDB taxonomy): domain Bacteria; phylum Chloroflexota; class JAHJIN01; order JAHJIN01; family JAHJIN01; genus JAHJIN01. Next base: position 65,593 of record JAHJIN010000494.1, read on the forward strand.
GGCCGCCAGGTCCGGCCCCAGCTCCAGGCACAGCATGGCATAGCCGCGCCGGGCGAACGGGAGGGTCGCCTTGCCCGGCCCGCAGCCAATCTCCAAGATGCGCCCGTCAGGCAGGATGCCGGATAGCGCAATCACATCCTCGACGAGCTGGTCCGGGTAGCCCGGGCGCACCTCGTCGTAGAGCCGGGCTGCGTCGTTAAATGTGGTGCGTCGGCTTCTGTCCAGGGTCATCAGGCTGGCCCCCAATTGTCGGGATACCCGACGCCAAATCGCGCGTGGAGCCGTTCCAGGTCGCGCCGGTGCGGGTCGGGCAGGTCATAGCCGGTATGGCACTCGACCTGTTTCTCGGGCGTCAGGCACGGGACCGTAACTCCGGCGATCTGACCCACGCCGGACAGGTCTTGTTGTGTAAAGAACAGCCCTTCCGGGTTCTCCCACGCCGGGATGCCGTTGCCCTCGTCGTCGAGACGCATCGCGTGCGCGTCGATCTCGCGCCCGGCGGCGTCGTGCAGCACAAAGGCCGTGGCAATCTCGACGCCGCGCGCGTCTATGTCCCAGCGGTTCTCGGACCACAGCTCTTTCAGGGTGTACCCGTCGCGGCCCAATAGCTCGCGCATCCGCACCACGTCGTCCACCAGCATGATCACGTCGAGGTCCTTGTGGGGGCGTGTCTGCTCCTGGAGCAGGGCGTCGATGCCCCAGCCGCCGGTCAGCCAGACCTGAATGCCGTGGGCCAGCAGGTGCTGGTAGATAGTGATGACATCCTCAGCGTTAACCATCTCGTCTCCTGTCACGCATAGTTTGCCGCAATGAGAACTGTGGTTTCATTCTACACTATTTCTTCTGTGGCGACAAGACCCGGCGAGTTCAATTCCCCCGGCACGCAAATCGGGGCCGGCCCCCGCCCGGCCCCGTTATCCTATTCTGTTTGGTGGCTTGCGGCGGTTAGCCCCGGCGCATGGCCCCCACAAGAGAACCCCCGGGAATGGCCGGGGGTTCTCCATTATCGCGCAAGGCTTGGACTTGAAAAATGAATTGCTATTCTTTGCTGCGCGCGCGCACCTTGCGCCACTGCCATCCGATCCAGGCGGCTAATCCACTCCAGACGGCTAATCCACTTAGCCCACCACCAAACAGGAGCAGTGTGTCTGCTTCCGGTATCTCAGCAGATGGCGGCGGCACCGTGGGCGGCGGCACCGTGGGCGGCGGCACCGTGGGCGGCGGCACCGTGGGCGGCGGCACCGTGGG
>JAHJIN010000495.1 GCA_018823415.1 Chloroflexota bacterium
CATGTGGGCGCGCGAGTTGACGCTGGCCCAATTGGGTTTGGGCTGGGCGCTGCTGGCGGTGCTGCACCTGGGGCTGGCGGTGCGCCTGCAGAAACATCCTGGCTATGCGACGCCGGTCTATGTGGCCGGATTCGCGCTGGCGGCACTGTCCCTGTTGCCCCCGCTCGTCAGCCTGGACCGGGCGCTGCTCATCTATGTCCTGGGCAACTGGATCGGCCTGGCGGCATGGACCGCGTGGCTGGCGTACACGGAGCAGCATCCCGGGCTGAACGTGCTCCTGCGGCCCTTGGGACGCCTGGGCGTGTCATTGCCCCACTGGGCGCCGGCGGTTCCCACCCCGGTCTGGCTCTGGCTCGTCTGGATGCACCAGTGGCCGTTTGGCCGCCTCGACCCGGCGTGGCTGGGCGTGGCGCTGGCCGTGCTGGCCGGCGGGCTGGTATTCCTGGGGCGGCAATTGCAGATGAGAAATGAGAAATTAGAGCCACGTACTCTCATTTCTAATTTCTCGTTTCTCACTTCCTTGCCGTGGTACGTGGTGGGGTATGTCACGAGCGTGGTCGCACTCGTCGCCGGGTGGGCTGGCTATGCTGGCGACAGGCTGGTGCTGGCGCTGGCGTTCCTGCTCGTCTCCGGGCTATATTTCGCGTCGGCGTGGCGGTTCCGGCAGCGCTGGTGGCTAGCGCCGGCCGGCCTGACGCTGCCGGTGGCCTGGCTGCTGGTCCTGACCCACTATGAAACCCTCTCGGATCTGTCGCCGGCGCAGGTCGGCGCGCTGCTGGCCCTGGTGCCGGCGGCCTATCTGCTGGTCGGCGCGCTGCTGGTGAGCGCCCGGCGCGTGGAACCCCGGTTCATGCTGCCCCTCAACGGTGTGGCGCATGGGCTGGCGGCGCTGGTCGTGCTGTGGAGCCTTGTGCCGCTCTGGTACCGTTTGTTCTACGGGTTCGAGTGGTCCGACCCGGACCGGCTGTGGGCTGCCGGGGGTCAACTGCTGCTGGTCGTGGCGTATGCGGTGGCGGCCTGGAGCTTTCGCCTGGAACGCTGGGGGCACGTGGCCGTCTGGCTGGCCGTCAGCGCCGGGAGCATTGTGGCAATGGTGTACAGCGAGGGCCACGGCTCGTCGGCAGCCAAGGCCGCGCTGGCCGCGTGCGCTCTGGTGCTGGCCGAGCGAGCCTTCTGGGCCTTGCGTGACCGCTGGGCGCGGGTCTTTACCGCCTGGTGGTTGTACCAGCGGCCGCTGCTCATCGCCGGGTGGGCCGTGTCGGCCGGGGCCATCGCGCTGGCCCTGGTCCGCAACCTGGTGTTGCTGGACCCCGGCCGCACGCAGCAGACCTGGGCTGCCGTCGCGCTGCTCGTCGTCGTGGGGCTATATGCGCTGTCGGCCCGGCTGTTCCGCCGCGCCCTGTTCGCCTGGCTCGCGGCGGTCCTGGTCGTGGCACCGTGGACCATCCTCACATACCTGGGCTGGTTCGTGCTGCCCGAGCCGCCGCGCCTCCCGGCTTATGCCCTGGCCTGGCTGGCCCTGGCGTGGCTGCTGCTGGGCCTGGGCTTGCTCCTCGAATGGCGCGGCGCCCAACGCTATGGATTCGCGCCCCGCGTGGTGGCCCACGTGCTGGTCCCCTTGAGCCTGCTCTGGTGCGTGGCCGACGTGCCGACGGCCTACATCGCCTGGGGCCTGGGCGTCGCCTTTTATGTCGTCTCGGCCGTCGTGGATCACGTGCGTCTGCCCTGGCGGGCGCTGGCCTCGCGCTTTATCTATCCGGCGGCGGGGCTGACGCCGGTCTGGGCGATGTACCTGCTGGCCCAGTTCGTCCCCACGGCCCAGCACCTCGACTATGGGCTGTTGCTGCTGGCCTTTGGGCCGGCCGGCCTGCTGGCCGGGGTCCTGCTGCGCCGCACGCCCAACGGCAGCCCGGCCGACGCCTATCCGGCTTACCTGACGTCCTATGGCAGCGCGCTGGTCGGCACGTTGCTGGTGGCGCACGACCGGCCGTGGCTCATCGCCGCGCTCCTGCTCGACGCGGCGCTGTGTGCCGTTTCCGCGTGGTATCACAAAGAGCCGCTGTGGGGCTACCCGGCGGCGGCGCTGCCCATCGCGGCCCTGTGGCTGGCGCTGGCGCACTATGGCGTGGACCCGAACCGCCACGGCTGGGCGCTCATCGCGTTGGGCGCGGTCTATTTGGCGGTGGCCCACGCGCTGCGACAGATCGGCCAGATCCGCTATGGCCTGCCGCTGATGGCCGTGGCCTATGTGGCCGTGGCTCTGGGGCTGCCGCCGTCTTCCCGGGACTATGACGGGGCGCTGGTGGGCTATGGCGGGGCGGCGCTGGTGTACGGGCTGTCGGCCGTCTGGCTCAAGCAACCGCTGTTCCTGACGCCGGCCCTGGCGCTGGCGACGGTGCCCTATGGCGTGGTCCTCTACCGTTCGCCGGCGCCGGCCGCCGACTATGGCCTGTGGCTCTGGCCGGGAATCGCGGCGGCGCTGGTCGTCGCCCACGCGCTGGACGCCGGCCTGGGCGCGCCGCGCGATTTCCCGTGGCGTGAGCCGGACCGCTGGCTGCCCACCGTCGCCGAACGGTGGCTGGATACCTGGCCGGCGCTGCCGTTCTACGTGGCCGGCTACCTGGGTGCGGTCGTGAGCGTGGGGCTGTCGTGGCTCTGGGGTGGCGATATGCTCCGCGTCGCGGCGGCGCTGGCGTTGGCGGCGGTCGCCTACGGCCTGGCTGCGTATCGCTTCCGCCTGCGCGTATGGCTGCTGGTCGCCGGGGCCGTGACCCAACTGGCCGCGCTGGCGCTTATCGACCACACCATTGGGCTGTTCTGGTACCCGGCCCGGTCGGCGCTGGCCTTTCTGCCGGTCACGGCGGCCACGGCGCTGCTGGCGTTGCTCGTCGAGCGGCGGCGCGGCGAAGGCTCGCCCTTTGCCGGTTGGCTAACGCCGGTCGTCGGCTGGTCGCGGCCGCTGTACCTGCTGGTGGTGATGGACCTGGGCTATGGTCAGTTGGCGGCCCTGTACAACAGTGACCCGGGTAGCCTGGTCACGCTGGGGTACGCGGTGCTGGTGGCCGTGTTGGCCTCGGCGTGGGCGCTGCCCGCGGCGATGGCAGTGGCAGCGGGGTTGGGTGTGCTCGCGCTGGTCCAGGGGCTGGACTGGTATCGGGTGCCGGTCATCCAGTGGCCGGTCGCGCTGGCGCTCCTGGCCCTGGTCTATGGCGTGGTGGGCAGCGTGCTGACTATCTCGCGCCGGCGATGGGGCGCCATCCCGCGCTGGCTGTCCACCTGGGCTGACCCGCTGACGGTGGTGAGCCTGGTCATGTCGATGTTTGCGCTGCTCATGATTCTGAACCTGAGCGCGTGGGACGTGGTCTGGCTGGTCGTGCGCGCACTGTTCGAGGAATCGGTGCTGTATGCCAGTCAAGTGCCCATGTTGCAGATGACCGTGGCCGTGCTGGCCGTGGTGGGGCTGCTGTACCTGGCCGTGGCGCTGGCGCAGCGGTGGCGGTGGTTTGGCTATGGCGCGGTGGCGATGTTGCTGGCCGCCTATGGCCTGGAAGTGCTGCTGTTCTGCGGCCAGCGCGAGGTCCAGTGGTACGCGATACCGGCCAGCGTGTACCTGCTGGGCATCGGGTATCTGGAGTGGCGCATCGGCGACCGCCGGTTGGCCCGGGTCATCGACTGGACGGCGCTGGGTTTGCTGTTCGGGTCGGCGTTCTGGCAATCGCTGGCGCACACCGGCACGCAGGCGTGGGGCTATGCCCTGCTGATGGTCGCTGAGGGGCTGGTCATCGGGTTGCTGTGGGGCGGCGTGCGCCGGCTGCGACGCTTTCTCTACAGTGGCCTCGCTGCCGTGGTGCTGGCCTTTGCCGGGCAACTCGTCAACCTGATGACGCGCTCGTTCAGCAGCCTGGGCACCGCGGTGGCGCTGGGCGTCGTAGGGCTGCTGCTCTTGCTGTTGGCGCTCCTGGTCGAATGGCGGCTGGAAGCGTTCAAACAGGTCTCGCGCGAGTTTACCAAACGGCTGGACGACTGGGAATAGCCAAGGAGCGAAACGACATGAAAGACCTTCTAAAGTGGCTCACCACCCTGAGCGGCCTGCTCCTGATGCTGGCTGGGGTGCCGGCGCTGCTGGGGTTTGTGCTCCCGCTGCTCTTGCTGGTCGAGGGGGAATCCGGCGCGCTCGAGTTTAGCCTGGGATGGGTGGTCTATCTGGTGCTGACCCTGGGCTGCGGCGGGGTGGCCTTTTTTCAGGGGCTGCTCTCGCTGACGGGCTCACCCTCGCGGGCCTTGCGCCTGCCGCCGACGTGGGCGCTGGGCGGCGGCTTTTTCCTGCTGCTGGCGATGGGCCTGGGGCTGCACGCCGCCGTGTTCTGCGCACCGTTTGGGTTCCCGCCGGTGTTTCTGCTGGCGGTATCGCTGCCGCCAGTGGCCGCCGTGGCCTGGATGATGGATCGCCAGCCCGGGGGCGTGACCTGGCGCCGGGCGCTGGTGACGTTCGCGGCCGGGGCCACGGTTTCCGTGGGGCTGGCCATCGTGCTGGAAATCGTCCTGCCGGCACTGGTGCTGGTGCTGGTGCGCGACCTGGGGGACCGGGTGCTGCCGGCCGTGGAGCTGTTGCTGGACGAACTGGCCGGCGGCAAGGTGGCCGGCGCGCTCACGTCGCCGGGATTCCTGGTGGCGCTGGTTGAAATCGCCATCATTGCGCCGCTGGCCGAAGAGATCGCCAAGCCGCTCATCACGCTGCCGCTGCTCAAGCGGCTAAAGCGCCCCCGCGACGCGGTGCTGGTGGGAGCCATCGCCGGGGCCGGGTTCGCCGCGCTGGAGAACGTCCTGTACGCCGGGGCCGGGCTGCACGTCTGGGCCGGCATCCTGCTGCTGCGGGCGATGGGCGCGGGCATTCATCCCCTGGGGTCTGGGCTGGTGGCCTGGGGCTGGCACGACCTGCTGCATCGCCGGCCGGGCGCGCCCGGGCGCTGGCTGGCGCGCTATGGGCTGGCCGTGGGCATCCACGCCCTGTGGAATGGCGGCATCGTGCTGGTGCTGGCGCTGGTGGGGGCCAACGTGTTTGGCTCGCGCGCGCCGACGGTCAACCTGCTCGGCGTGTCCGAGGCCGGCGTCCTGCTGGCGGTGTTGGCCGTGGAAGGCGCGGCGGTGTGGGTGGGGGCGCGGACGCTGACCCGGCGACTCCTCCCGGTTGACGAGGAACAGTCCCTAGCAGCGTCCATGCCGGCCGAGCGGGCCATCGCCGTGTGGGCGCTGGTCTGCCTGCTGGTGCTGGTGCTGGTGGGGTTGACCATCTTGCGGTCGATATGGCTGCCATGATTGACCGCCGACGGCGGACGGCCGACCGCCACGGATAACGCCGGGGGCAATCCATAGTCATCAAGAATGGGGAGGGATGATGGCCTACAAGTTTGAGCGGCTGGAGGTGTGGCAGTTGGCGCTGGAATACGTGGATCTGGTCTATGCCATTGGGGAACAGTTGCCGCGTACAGAGGAGTACAACTGGAAAAGCCAGATGGCGCGGGCGGCGACCAGCATCGCGCTCAACATCGCCGAAGGCTCAACCAGCCAGAGCGACGCCGAACAAGCCCGGTTCCGCGGGTTCGCGCTGCGTTCGCTGGTCGAGACGGTGACCTGCCAGCACCTCGTACACCGCCGCCAATACCTTGAGGATTCCCAGCCGCTCCGGGATGCTTACCAGGCAAGCGAAAAACTGTTCGCCAAACTCCAATCCTTCCGCGCGTCGCTCGTCGGGGACAAAGACGCCCGTTTTCGCGAAGAGCCAACATCATACGAATGCGATTCTGCCACCCCCTTCTAGCGGCCGTCGGCGGTCAGCCGTTCAAGGAGAAGCCCATGTATAGTTTCCGGCACTGGCTAAGCAAACCCAACCTCTGGATCGTGCTCGCCCTGCTGATGGCCAACGGCGTGGCCTGGTTTTTCGCCCTGACGCCCCAGGAGGTCCGCGTGGTGGAGCCGCGCCTGGCCCCGGACCTGGTCGCGCTCCGGCAGCGCCTCGGCGAGGGCGCGAACCCGGGCGAGACGTTCACCGTCGTCGTCACCAACCAGGAGGTGGAAGAGAGCATCGCCTGGTACCTCGCCGGCCGGCCCAACATCCCCTTTGCCAACCCCCGCGTCGAGATTCACCCGGGCTGGGCGGAGGCCTGGGGTGAGGCGCGCGTGGCCGGGCTGCGCATCAGCCTCCACGGGCGCGCCCGGGCCAGCCTGCAAGACGGCAAACCGGTCATCATCGTGGAAGAATTGGGCATGGCCGGGTTGGCCGTGCCGGACCCTATCCGCCAGCGCATCCAGCAAGAGCTGGACGCCCAGCTCGATTTCAGCGGGCAGGACTGGCCGGTGATCATCACCCGCTTTGAGCTGCAAGAGGGGCAGGCCGTCATCGAGGGGACGTTCCGCTGACCCGATCCTTACGAGGCCGGGACATCAGCCATCGAAAATGCCGTTGCATCATGCAGCGGCATTGCCTTTTTGTGGGCGATGTGATAGAATGAGTGCGGGGAGATGGGCCGCGCCGGCGCCGGTCCCCCTATTACTCGCCAGGAGGTCCCCATGCGACTCGTTACCCCCGCTGCTATCGAGACCGTGGCCTGGGAGGGCGAATTGGTCGCCCCGCGCACGACGAGAGGCGGCAGTGCCGACCGGCCCGTCGCCACCATCGGACAGCCAGAAATCTGGCCCGCTGCCGAAGCGCTGGACGTCAAGGTGGGCCAAAAGTGGGCAGCGCCCCTGGGCGACGCCGAATACTGGCTGGTGCGGCTGGCCTGCACCCTGCGTCAGCCGCCCGGCCGCAGCGCCATCGTCGAGGCCACGCAGACCCTGCACCTGCGCTCCCGCGACCGGGTCGCTGGCGACCGGGACGTTTACGCCTTTGACCTCTACCCGGAGCGCCTGGGCGTGGAAAACAAGGCCCAGTTCGACGTGAGCCTGGGGCCAGAGTTGAAATTCGCTGATGGCGCTGGCATCACGGTCGGCGAGGTGGGCGCCACCATCGAGTACCGCAAGGTCTTTCCGGTCATCCAGGCCTATGGCACCGGCGAGCCGTCGCCCTCCTGGGTCTTTAAACCGCACGCCGCCCATCCCCTGGACGGGTGCCAGTGCGTCTATGCGGTGGTGGCGGCCCGGTCCAACGCCGGCGGCGCCCGCGCCACCATCACCCTGACCGCCACCGTGGACACGGAGCTGTTCGGCCGGGTCCGCCTGGGCCTGCCGGAAGAGGCTCACGCCCACGTGAGTTTTGTCATCCCGTGAAACGTCACGCGTCACGCGAAGCGGTCAGATGCCAGTTGACGTTTCACGTTCGCGCAGCGCACTGCGTGTGACGCCTGACGCATCATCCCACAGGAGCCGCCCATGCACGAGATCCGCCTCATCATCGACCGCAAAGGCAAGGGCTATACCGCCCGCTGGACCGATTCCGCCGGTCAGGAATCCAAGCGTTTCGCGCTCAAGCTGCCCATCACGCCCGGCGACGCCGCCGAGCTGCGCTGGTACCTGGAAGAGTACTACCAGTTCCCCGGCGCCGGCGACCACGTTCGCGCCCGGGGCGTCGAGATCAAGCTCACGGACTGGGGCCGCGCCCTCTATGACGCGCTGTTCCGCACCGCCGAGGGCGTCCAGGTCTATAACAACCTCATGGCCGCCCCGGAGCCGCGCCTCCTCACCATCGGTGCCGTGGACCCCGACGTGCTGGTGCAGCCCTGGGAGATGATGCGCGACCCACGCGGGCCGCTGGCCTTTCAGGGTGTCACCGTCCGCCGCCAGCTCCAGGGCGCGCGCCGCCCCCGCCGCGACCTGACGATGGCCCTCCCGGTGCGCGTGCTCCTCATCGTCAGCCGGCCCTCGGACGTGGGCTTTATCGACCCGCGCAACAGCATCCCGCCCATCCTGGACGCCCTGGACGCGCTGCCCGGCCAGGCCGAGGTGGACTTTTGCGACCCGCCCACCCTGGCCCGGCTGGAAGAGATGGTGTCCCAGGCGCGCAAGGACGGCCGGCCCTATCACATCGTCCACTTTGACGGCCACGGCACCTACCTGCCCAAAACCGGCGTGGGCGCGCTGTGTTTCGAGCGGGAGGACGCGGCGACGCACCTGGTCACCGGCACCCAGCTTGGCGACCTGCTGGCCCGCCTGGACGTGCCCCTGGTGCTCCTGGAGGCCTGCCGCAGCGCCGACCTGTCGGACCGGCCGGTCTTTGGCTCCGTGGCCCCGGCCCTCCTGGAAAGCGGCGTGGGCAGCGTCGTCGCGTTCAGTCACGCCGTCCACATCGAGGCCGCCCGCATCCTGGTGGAGCGCTTTTACCGCGAGCTGGTGAGCGGCCTCACCGTGGGCCAGACCCTGGCCGAGGCCCGGGCCGCGCTCCGGGCGAACCCCGCCCGCTGGCTCCACCTTGGCCCCGGCGCCGACACCATCGACCTGCAAGACTGGTTCATCCCCCAGCTCTACCAGATCGGCCCCGACCCGGCCCTCGTCACCCCGTCCGACGTCGCCCCGTCCGACGTCGGCCCTCCCCCCCGTCGGGACGGGGGGGAGCCGGAGGGGGGGCGCATCCTGCACGCCTTTCCCCCGGCCCCCATGTACCGCTTTCACGGCCGGGCCCTGGAGCTGCTGCTGCTGGAGCGCGCCTTTCGCCAGCACCCGGCCGTGGTCGTCACCGGGATGGGCGGCATGGGCAAGACCGCCCTGGCCCGCGAGGCCGCCGCGTGGTGGCTCCGCACCGGCCGGTTCGACGCCGCCGTGTTCTGCTCGTTCGAGCAAAAGGCCGGCGCCGAGCGCGCCGTCCAGCTCCTGGGCCAGGCGTTGGAAGGTGACGAGTTCAGCGCCCGCTCCGCCGACGACCAGTGGCAGACCGCCGTGCGTCTCTTTCACGACCACCCGGTCCTCCTGGTCTGGGACAATTTCGAATCCACCCTGCCCATCTACCAGCGCGACGCCTCCCCCTCCCAGGAGGGGGCCGGGGGCTATAGTCCGGTCCCACAGGGACCGGAGAGGGGGGATAGTCCCACCGCCTTCACCCCCGAGGCCCGCGCCCGCCTCCTCCAACTCTACCGCGACCTCACCGCCGGCTCGCCCCGGGGCCGGCTCCTGGTCACCTGCCGGCCCGAGGCCACCGGCCTCCCCGGCGTCAAGGAATTCCCCCTGGCCGGCCTGGCCCGGCCCGACACCCTCCACCTCCTGGCCGCCATCCTGGACCTCAAGGGTATCGACACCGGCCGCCAGGGCTACGAGCGGGCCGAGATCCACAAGCTGTTGGACGCCCTGGCCGATAACCCCCGCTCCGTGGAGCTGGTGGCGCCCCACCTGCGGACGCTGACGCCGGCCGAGATCCGTGCCGACTACCGCCCGCTGCTGGCGCGCTTTGCCGACGAGACGGCCTACGAGGGCCGCAACCGCTCCCTCCTGGCCTCGCTGGAATTCTCCAAGCGCCATCTCAGCGCCGACGCCCGGGCCGCCCTCCCCTATCTGGCCTGGTTCAGCGGTGGCGCATTCGAGCGCACCATCCTCAAAGTTGCTAACCTGGAACCGGCAACCTGGGAACCGATCCGCGCGGAGTTGACCGACACCGCCCTAG
>JAHJIN010000496.1 GCA_018823415.1 Chloroflexota bacterium
CAATGGCCGACTGGCCCTGGCGGCCCTGGAACGTGAGCCCTTTGACGCAGTGCTCATGGACGTGCAAATGCCCGAGATGGACGGTCTGGAAGCCACTCAGGCCATCCGCGCCAACCCGCGCCACGCCACGCTGCCCATCATCGCCATGACCGCGCACGCCATGAAGGGCGACCGCGAGCGGTGCCTGGCGGCCGGCATGAACGATTACGTGAGCAAGCCCGTGCGTGCCGCTGACCTCTTCCAGGTCATCGCCCGGTGGACCCATTCAGCGGCCGCGCCGGCCGCGACCCAAGCCATCCAGGCAGACCTGGGCGAGGTGTTGCCCGTGGATGTGGATGGCGCCCTGGCGCGGCTGGGCGTGCCCCGCGACCTGTACGAAGACCTGCTAGTCAGTCTGGCGCAGGACGCCGAGCAAGAACAAGCGCGTCTGGCTGAGGCATTGGCCCACCAGGATACCGAAACCGTGCGGCGTCTGGCGCACAGCATCAAAGGCTCGGCCGGCAACATGGGTGCAGAACCCCTGTGGGCGGTAGCGGCCCGGCTCGAAGTGCTGGCCCAGGATGGCTGCTGTGACGATTCCACCCAGTCCTGTTTTGCCGAGCTACAGCGTGAAATAGAGCGCCTGCGCGCTTTTGTCACCGCCATGCAGGGTCCCGCGCATTGACAGAAACCTGTGCCATCGGGTATACTTGCGATAGCTATAGCTTTTCAGATCAAGATTTGGGGCGAGCTACGCGGCCATTGCGCCCAGGGTCTCACAATACTGTCCCATCAGGGCTTTGATCGCCTGCGGCAGGTCAGCGAAATACTGGAGCTTGCTATCCACCTTGGTCGTCAATGCCTCACAGGTCGGAAAGTAGCGGAGATGGGTGGCGTGCTTCTTGACATTACGCCACAGGAACTCGATGGGATTGAACTGGGGCGAGTAGCGGGGCAGTTGGTAAACCGTGATGCGGTCGTTGTGGGCCGCGAAGAACTCCTGCCTGGCCTTACTGGTGTGGTAGGAGGCCCCATCTTGGATGATGAACCAGGGCTGGGTGGTCTGCGTCAACACCTGCCGCAGAAAGTCCTGGTAGCTGGCCGAGCTGAACTTGCCCGTATGGGTCTGGTAGTATTGGACTTTGGACAAATCTACCGTCTCCTGGCGGGTTGATCGAACTAGACAAACCGGGCCAGTTGTGGCATAGTCGGGGCTGTAAATCTTGCCCCAGGTGAAATCTGATGCCCAACGATCCCGCAACCACTGCCCGCCTCGCCCAATTAGAGCAGTTTCGGCAGGAATTGTATCAGCTCTTTCCCGCCCGGCGGGATGCCGTGCTGGATTTGCTGGATGCCTTGTGTAGCAGCCCGCACGCGCGGTCCGTGGTGGAGTTGAGCCTGAATCCCTTGTTCCGCCGCGAGTATTGTAGCGTCTACGACGCCATCGCCAACCTGTTCCAGGCCAGTAGTCCCGAACAAGCGGCCGCGGAACGCGCACCTGGGACCAACGCCTGGCCCGGCTAATTGGGCGCTATCTGCCGGTCCCCCAGCAGCGGCCCTTCTGGCTGTTGGGTGGGCACCGACGTGGTGCCCGTGCCCCGGCCCTACGCACCGACGTTGGGGGACAAGACCTATGTCTACCAGCCCAACGCCGTGGCGGGCAACAAACCAGTGACCATCGGGCATGCCTACTCGCTGACCAGTGGCCTGCCCGAGAAGGCCCCGGCGGACCCGCCGTGGGTGATCCCCCTGGTCGCCCGAAGGGGGCGCGTGACCAGCACTGAAAAAGCCACCGTCGTGGGCGCGGCGCAGCTTCAGGCCTTGTTGACGGATGAGCAGCAGCCCTTTCACCAGGACCGCTGCGTGCACGTGGCCGACAGTGCCTACAGCGCCGCCGAATTCCTGGGCCGCGTGGGGCCACTGACCAACTTGATTAGCGTGATGCGCACTCCCGAGAATCGGGTCTGCTATCGGCAGTTTGTGGCGGCAACGGAGGCTGCTCCGGCTGGCCATCCCCGCTGGTATGGCGCACGGTTCGCGCTCAAGGACGCGGCCACCTGGGGGCCACCCGCCGAGACGGCCACGACCCAGATCCTGACGCGCCATGGACACTCGTACACCGTCGAGTTGCAGGGCTGGCACCACGCAAGGCCTGGCGTTGCAACCTACTGATGCGCGGTAAGCGCGGGCTGCCGATGCAGCAGCACCCTTTTACCCTGATCCGGGCCGTCATCCGGGATCAGCACGGTCAGCCAGTTTTCAAACGTGCCCTGTGGCTGGTCGTGCTGGGCGAGCAACGCGCTATCTTGACGTTGGTGGATGCCTGGACGGCCTACCGCCAACGGTATGACCTGGAGCATTTTTTCCGCTTTGGTAAACAGCGCCTCCTGCTGGCGGCCTACCAGACCCCCGTGGTCGAGCACGAAGAGAACTGGCTGTATCTGGTCCAACTGGCCCTGATCCAACTGTGGCTGGCCCGTGAGTTGGTCGAGGTCCAGCTCTATCCCTGCGAACGCTACCTGCCGCCACAAGCCGCGGGCGCGGCAGCCCCCAGCCAAGTGCAACGGGACTGGGCCCGGATTACTCGGCTCGCCTTGCGTGGGACGCCCGCGCCGGCCCCCAAACGGCGGGGTAAAGCGGCTGGCCGGGCCACCGGGACGCACCTGGTACGGCGGCCGCGCCAAAAAGTGGTCAAAAAGGCCGCCCGGACCCGCCGCCAAGCGGCCTAGCCACGGCAAATCACTGGTCCTGCTACATATCGCACTGCTTTCAACCGAGTGCCCGCCGCTCGGGCGCTACTCGTTTGTCCAAAGTCCAATTCCAGTAACCCTGGCTATCTTTTGACTCGCCGGGCTTGTTCACCGCGATGCCTCCGATACTCACCTTTGCCCCCCCATCTGGTTCAGGCCTGGCCGACTGGGCTCCCGCATCAACTCGTCAGCGCCTGGCGTACCATCCGCGCCAATTGCACCCCCTCGATGGGCTTTTGAACCCAGAGCGTGCCTTCCAGAGTCAGGGATTGCTCGAGCTCGGCGCCCAGAGGGTAGCCGGTCACCATGATCGCTCGCAATGCCGGGGCCTGCGCCCGCAACGCCTGAATTAACGCCGGGCCGCTCAACCCGGGCATGACCATATCCGATAGGACCAGGGCGATCTTGGTGCGGTGCTGGTCGAATACTGCCAGGGCCTCCTGGCCGTTGAGCGCCGGCACCACCTGATAGCCCCATTGCTGCAACTGGGCCTGGATCACTTCCAACACCAGGGGCTCATCTTCTACCACCAGGATCAACTCACCCTGCCCGACCGGGGGATCCTCCGTTGCGGCCGGGGGCGACATCTCGGCTGACCTGCCCGCGGCCGGCAAGTAGATGGTGAACGTGGTGCCCGCCCCTTCTTGGGTCTCGAGATCGATATAGCCTGCGTGTTGCCTCACGATGCCATAGACCTGGGCCAGTCCCAACCCGGTCCCCTGGCCCACCTCTTTGGTGGTAAAGAACGGCTCAAAGATGTGGGGGCGCACCTCCGGCGGAATCCCTGTGCCGGTATCCGCCACGGCCAGAGCTACCCACTCGCCCGGCGGCATATCGGGAATGGGTGGCTGGTCGCCGGGCGACAGCGTGAGTCGGGACAGACGCACCCGCAATTCCCCGCCCTCCGGCATCGCATCCCGGGCGTTCGTCGCCAGGTTGGTCAACACTTGCTGGATTTGGACCGGATCGGCGGTGACGGGGTATTCGCCGGGCGCGATCTCCAGAGTGACGCTGACATTCTCGGGGATGGTGCGTTCCAGGAACCGGCCGGCATCCTGGAGGAACGAGGCCAAGTCCAGCCGCAGCGGGGTCCGGATAGACTTGCGGCTAAAGTCCAGGAGCTGCCGGACCAGGTGCGCGGCTCGTTGGCCCCCTTGCGCGATGCGGGCCAGGTCAGCCTTGGCCGAGTCAGGCACTGCCGCGCTCATTTGCAGCATTTGGGCCAGGCCAATGATCCCGGTGAGGATATTGTTAAAGTCATGAGCGATGCCGGCCGACAGTTGACCCACGGCCGCCAGTCGTTCCTGCTGGCGCAACTGTGCTTCCAGACGGTTGCGCTCGGTGACATCACGCAGGATGGTGGTAAAGCCCAGAACCGGCCCCAGGTCTGTGACCGTGGCCTCTACGTCCACCAGACGGCCGTCTTTGGCGCGCCTCCGGGTCTCCCGGCTCTGGGCAAAGCCCTGCTGCCGGGCCTCGTGCAGCATGGCGATAGTTTGCTGGCGGTCCGGTTCGGGAATCAGGATACGCATTGTCTGGCCAATGATCTCGTCCCGGGCATAGCCCAAGATCCGCTCGGCCCCGGCGCTCCAGGCCATCACCTTCAGGTCTGGATCCACCGAGATGATGGCGTCGGCCGAGTTTTCCAGGATGGTGCGATACAATCGTTCGGAGCGTTCCACCTGGGCAAAGAGCCGGGCATTCGCCAGGGCCACGGCCACGCCGGCGGCGACCGATTCGGTCAATCGGCGGTGTTCCGCGGTGAAAAAGCCCGGCTGGTCGGCGTAGAGGCTGAGCACCCCCACCAGTTCGTCCCCGCTCGTCAGCGGCACGATCAGCGCCGAGCGAACCCAGTCGTCCAGTCCTGGCAGAAAGAACCAGCGTTCGTCCTGGGTCACGTCTGCCACCAGCATCGGCTGCCGGTGCGCCGCCACCCAGCCGGCCAGCCCTTCGCCCAGGCGCAAGGAGAGCCGCACCCCCACCTCCTGGACAGACTCGGCATTGTAGCCCGAGATGGCTACCGGCGGCAGGCGATCACTGTCCGACGCGCGCACGAATATCGCGCCCCGTGACGCGCCCACGCCGACGCAGATATCGTCCAGCGCCCGTTGCGCCAGATCATAGACATCCAGGCTCGCGGCGAGTTTGCGGCTCAGGCGGTAGAGCAGTTCCAAGCGCCCCTTTTCCTGGGCCAGGGAATCGATCAGCCGGGCGTTTTCCAGGGCGATGGCGGCGGCGTTCGCCAGGGCCGCCAGAAGTTGCTGGTCGGCCGGGGTGAAGGCGTCCAATTGCTCGCTCTCGGCGTTCAACACGCCAATGACCCGCCCGTCCGCTTGGATGGGGATGCACAGTTCGGAACGAACCCGCGAGTCGCCTATATAGCGAGGATCCTGGCGCACATCCGGCAGATAGACCATGCTGCCGGCGCGAACGGCAGCCACGATGACGCCCCGCTCACCGTCCAGCGGCAGGGTGGATATAAACGGCACATCCGGGCCAGCCCGAACTGCCCAACAGACCAGAGCCTTTTGCTCCACGTCCACCAGCCACAGGGCACAGATGGGGACGCGCAGCACCTGCCCGGCCGCCTCGACGACCGATTGCGCGATGGCGGCCACATCACGGGAAAGCACCAATTGCTGACCCAGGGCCTGGACCGTTGCCAACCGGTCTTCCACCCGCTTGCGCTCGCTGTTCAGGATCGCCTGCGCCACCTGGTCGGCCACCGCGCTGGCGAACGAGACCTCATCCTCCGACCAGCGGCGGGGGAGGCCTACATGCTCGTGGCAGACCACGCCCACCAACCGGCCAGACACCCGAACCGGGGCATCCAGCGTGGCGGTGATGCCCAGAGGCCGGAGGTAATCCTCGTGGAATTCGCTGGTCCGCGGATCGGCGCTGGCGTCGTGGGCATCCACGCTGCGCCCGGTTTCCAAGTGCTCAAAATAGCGGGGATAGCGTTTTGCCTGGAGCACCTGCCCGCCCGAGTGCGCCATCGCCGGCCGCTCAAACAGATCCACGCAGCGCAGCTCGGTGGCGTCGTCATTCAGGAGCCAGAGGCCCACCCGCGCCACATCCATGACCTCGGCCGCGGTCTCAGTAGTGGCCCGGGCGGCTGCCGCGAAATCCCCCAGCCGCAAGGCCTCGTGCGTGGCCAGCCGGACGATGGCCTGCTGTTGCCCTTGCACGCGGAGCAAGCGGCGGTGCCTTTCCTCCTCTGCCTGCCGGCTTTCCTCAACGAGGCGCTGCCGTTGGACCGCCTGCTCGATCACGGTGGGCAGCAGTTCCAGGTAAACGCCGTCCACATCTTTGACGATATAGTCGGCCGCGCCCAGCTTCATGGCAGCCACGGCGATCTTTTCGCTGCCGGTGCCGGTGATCATGACGATCGGGGGTGGGGTGCCCCCCGCCGTCATGATGCGGATCACCTCCAGGCCATCGTGGATGGGCAGATTCTGGTCCACGGCCACAATGTCGTAGGAACCTGCATTGTACATGGCGAGACCCGTCTCGCTCTCGTAAGCCAGGTCCACGGTATAGCCCGCCCGCTCCAATCGCTTCTGGACGAGCCGCGCCGCGCCGGGGTCATCTTCCAGGTACAGGATGCGGCGCTCTGCCGGTCCCGGTTGGTCGTCCGGCGCGGCGTTGGAAGGCTGGTGAAAGGGGTCGTGCGACACAGGGGCCGGTATAGTTTTGGACACGGGATCACTCTCCATTGGGTATGGTGACCACCGATAAGAATAGGCCGAGATTGCAGATGGCCTCGGAGAACTGCACATAGTCCACCGGCTTGGTGACATAGACGCTACAACCCAGCTCGTAACACCGAGACACCTCGCGGGCATCGTCCGTGGTGGTGAGCACAATGACCGGGATGCGCTGGGTGCGCTCGTCGGCCTTCATGCGCTGGAGCACCTGGTAGCCATCCAACACCGGCAGGTTCAGGTCAAGCAGCACCAGCAGGGGCGAGGCCCGCCCGCTGCCGGCATAGTCGCCGGCGCCAAACAAGTAATCGAGCGCCTGTTGCCCATCACTCACCGCGACGATCTCGTTCTTGATGTTTGAACGCCGCAGATTCTTCTCGATCAGTCGCGCATGACCGGGATCATCTTCCACCAGGAGAATGGTTACTTCGCGGACGCTAGGCATGATGCCCTCCTTGTTCCAGATGATGGGGAATGGTAAAGCTGAACGTGGTTCCCGCTCCCAGCGTGGATTCACACCAGATACGCCCATCGTGGCGCCGGACCAACGCCTGCACATAGGCCAGGCCCATCCCCTCCCCGGGGACGTCCTGCTTGCCGGCCCGGCGAAACGGGGCAAAGACCTTGTCCATATCCTCCGCGGCGATCCCGCGCCCATTGTCGCGGATGGTAAAAGTTGTCTCATTGCTGCCCCGCTCGGCGGTGATCTCGATCTCGCCCGGGCGGTC
>JAHJIN010000497.1 GCA_018823415.1 Chloroflexota bacterium
AAGTCCACGGTCTTGGTGACGCTGCTGCCGCCCGAGTTGTCCTGGCTGTACAGCGTGATGGTGGCACGGCAGGGCACGCCGGTGGGATTGCCGCTGAGCTTGTAGCGCATATACTTGGTGGCGCCGGCGGCGACGCTGCCCACCAGGGTATCGGACGTGGCGCTGTTGCGGAAGGGCGAGTTGGAGGTAGCCGGCCCGTAATAGTTGGCGTTGGTGCTGCGGTTGATGATCTGGGTCCGGGCACTCTCCAGGGCCAGGCTGCCAGTGTTTTGTACCTGGAATGTCACCCAGCCGGTGCTGGCGTCATAACTGTGCGCTGTGATGTTGGCATTGATGGTGCCGCTGCTGCCGGGCAGGTCAAAGTCCACGGTCTTGAGGACATTGCTGCCGCCCGAGCCGTCCTGGCTGTACAGGGTGATGGTGGCGCGGCAGGGCACGCCGGTGGGGTTGCCCGAGAGCTTGTAGCGCATATACTTGGTGGCGCCGGCGGCGACGCTGCCCACCAGGGTGTCAGATGTGGGGTTGTCGCGGAAGGGCGAGTTGGAGGTGCCCGGCCCGTAATAGTTGGCGCTGGTACTGCGGTTGATGATCTGGCACCGGGCGCTTTCCAGGGCCAGGCTGCCGGTGTTCTGCACCCTGAACGTCACCCAGCCGCTGCTGGCGTCATAGCTGTGGTAGGTGAGGGTGGCGTTGATGGTGCCGCCGGAAGCTGCATCGGTGTCTGGCGGCTCGACGTTGAACGTGCGCGTGGACGACCAGGGACCCCAGGTTCCGCCCACTCGGGCGCGTACCTTCCAGGTCCAGCCGGTGAGATTGCCGGCCGGGACATAGCCGGCGGAGCTGTGCTGGTACGCTGAAGCCGCGATGTCGTCCTTGTCCACTGCCGGAACCGACGCGCCGCTCCCGATCACGTACAGGTGGTACTGGGTGGCGCCGGGGCAGTCTGACCAGTTGAAATCCCACACCATGCTGTCCAGGTGGTCAGTTCGGCCATTGTCCAGGGTCGCGCCGTTCGCCGGCGAGACCAGGTTGGGCACGCAGGCGGCGGGCGCAGCCGCGTTGACGGTGACCTGCACCGTGGCGGTGGCGTTGCCGCCGGTGCCGTGGGCCGTGAGCACATAGGTGGTGGTGCTACCGGGGTTTACGCTGCGCGATCCGCTGAGGGCCACGGTACCAATGCCGTGGTCGATCTCGACCGAGGCGGCGTCTGTGACTTCCCAGCGCAGCGTGGACGAGTCGCCGGCGGTGATTACCGGCGGGTCCGCCGCGAACACGTGGATCACCGGGATGGTGCCGGGCGCGCCGCCGGGGTTGACCGTGACCGTGGCACTGGTCGTGGCGTTTCCACCCTCGCTATAGGCCATAAGTTGATAGGTGGTGGTGGTGCCGGGGCTCACGGTCTGCGAACCGCTGAGGGCTACGGGGCCAATGCCCGGCTCGATCTCGACGGTCGTGGCGTCGGCCACTTCCCAGTGCAGTGTGGCCGAGTCGCCGGCGGTGATGGCTGGTGGGTCGGCCACAAACGCGACAATGGTCGGTGCGGCACCGTTGCCGGCCTGGCTGTTCTGAACGTTCACCCGCACGATGGCCGGGTCGCTGGCAGTGTCGGTGGCGTTATAGGCCATCACCACCAATGCGTGCGTTCCGGCCGAGTTGGGTGTCCAGGAGAGTGTGGCGTTGAACGACGGTTGCGGGCTGGGGCTGCTGGCCGTATCTACGGTGCCACCAGCCACCTGCAACTCGATCCGGCGCACGCCCTGGCTGTCTGTTGCCAATACCTGGACGGAGATTGGTTCACCGACGAGGAACGAACTGCCCTCGGCTGGCGATACGATGACGACGGAGGGTTTGGTCTGCCCCACCTGTGTGGGCGGCACGCACGTGCAGGCCACCATCAGGCCAATCACCACCGCTGCGAGAAGAATGACTCCGGTTCGCGAGTACCCTTGAAGACGCATGTCCTTGCCTCCTTTCAAACTAGAAAAACCCAATACCGCGTCACTTGCTGCTTTGATCATACCATGCCCCCAGGGTCCGCGCATCAACCAGATCGAGTATTCGATCTAGTCCAAATTACGTATTGATATGGGGTTTGGTACCCGTGATCGGCATGTGCTCATTATAACGTATCAAGGAATAGAAGGCAATATCGCCGCCGGTGTGCCGGCGCGCCAGCGTAGCTGGTGCGAGGTGTATTCGTCTATTATCGTGGTGCAGGTTAGCGGTTAAAGGCCCGGCTTACCAGTTTCACCAGCGGGGCCGGCAGGTAGCGGCGTAACCGGGCATAGGGAGCATGGGCCAGGCCGGCCAGGTAAAAGACCAGAGCCTTTAGGGGCTGCTCGGGCCAGTAGACGCGAAAGGCAAAACGCTGCCGGAACGCCTCGATGTCGTGGGCGCTGAGGCCCGGGAGCCGGACCACGCTCTCCAAAAAGTCGCCGGGCGGCGTATCGGCGTCGATAAACCCCTCGGCGATGCACAGGTCGCGGATCTCGGTGCCGTGATACGGCTGAAAGATGCTCACGCGCAGGTCGTCGGGTTGCACGGCCTTGTTGAGCTGCACGGTCTTGTTCATGGTGTCGCGGGTCTCGCGGGGCAGACCAATCATGTTGAACGAGGCCACCTTGAGGCCGTGCGCCCGGGCGATGCGGAATGCCTCCACCACCTGCTCGTCGCCATAGGTGCGATGCATCACGTCGCGGCGGATGACCGGGTCGCCGGCCTCGATGCCCATGAACAGCCAGGTGCAGCCGGCCGCCGCCAGCGCCGCGCACACCTCGTCGTTGACGTATTCCACCCGCGCGCCGCAGCGGAACGGCAGGCGAATGCGCCCGGCATAGGTCTCACAAAATTCCAGGATCCAGCGCCGGTTGGCAATGAACACGTCGTCCATAAAATCGATGGCCCGCACATGGTAGCGCGCCGCGCATGCCTCGATTTCCTGGATGACGTTTTCCACGCTGCGCGAGCGCACATATTTCTGGCCCTGGTACAGCCGCCGCAAATAGTTGTTGGCACAATAGGTGCAACTATACGGGCAGCCTCGGGTCGCCAGGATGGCCAACTGGCCGTTCAGGGCCGTCATATAGCGGTCGAACTCGAATAGGTCGCGGTCGGGGAACGGCAGGCTGTCGAGGTTCTGGGTGAGCGGGCGCGGCGCGTTGCGGATCACCTGCCCGCCTTGTCCTGTCCACTCGCCACGCTCGGGATGCTGTGCAAAGCCTGTCGAAGGGTTGCGTTTGAGCCAGAAATTGGGCGTGTCCGCAATGTCTTGGCCGGCGTCCCAGCGGTCGCACAAATCCACCAGCGCCTCTTCGCTCTCGCCCACACCGATCAGGTCCACCACGTCTTCGGCGATGACGGCCTCCGGGGCCACGGTGGCGTGCATGCCGCCCACGAGCACCGGCAGGTCGCGGTAGGCCTTGACGTGGCGGGCCACCTCCAGGGCCAGGGGATAATCCACGCTCATGGCACCAATGGCGACCAGGTCCGGCCCGGTTTCGTCGATGGCGCGGTGGACCTGGGCCGGGCGCACGCCGCGGCCCCAGGTGAGGTCCAGCAAGCCGGCCTCGTGACCGTGGGCCTTGAGGTTCGCCGACAGATAGGCGATGCCATAGGAAATGTATTCGGTGTTGGTGGCGTTGGGATAGACAAAGAGAATGCGCACAGAGCCTCCAGGCGTGGTGATGTCTGGCCCGTGCATTATCGTTCAACTGGGGCCGTCTGTCAAGACCATGCGCATGGTGATTACCCACACCTCGCCACGGAGGAGCCCCCGTGCCTGGCGGGGCGCCGCATAGCATGAAAACCTAGTTCGGCGCGGACCACAGTCCGCGCCTCTGCCCCGGCGACGGACTGTGGTCCGTCGTGAACGAGTGGAGGCACGGAGCGCACGGAGGAGGATCAGAAAACTCTCTTGTCTCTGTGGTGAAAAATTGTCAGCTGAAGGACAGCCAACGCACTTGATAATCACCACCATGCGCGCCTGCGCGTCAAAACGGTTGTGTTTATCCCGCTAGCGTGGTAGAATAACGGCACCTGCCATCATGCAATCTGTAGCCTATCGAGGAGGAACCATGTCAACGTTGACCAAAGAGGAATTGTTGGCCCGGGCCAACAAGCCGGCCCAGGATGCCATGCACCTGCATCCGTTCTATCGCGGCAAGATCGAGGTGGTGCCCAAGTGCGCCGTGCGGGGCATGGATGACTTTGCCATCTGGTACACGCCGGGCGTCGCCGCGCCGTGCCGGGACATTGCGGCGCACCCGGAGCGCGTCTATGATCACACCAACAAGGCCAATACCATCGCTGTGGTGTCGGACGGAACGCGCGTGCTGGGCCTGGGCGACATTGGGCCAGAGGCCGGGCTGCCGGTGATGGAAGGCAAGGCGCTGATCTTCAAATACCTCGGCGGCGTGGACGCTGTGCCCATTTGCCTGGACACCAAGAACCCCGACGAGATCATCCAGGCGGTCAAATGGCTCCAGCCCAGCTTTGGCGGCATCAACCTGGAAGATATTTCTCAGCCCAAGTGCTTTCGCGTGCTGGATACCCTCCGCGCCGAGATGAGCATCCCGGTGTGGCACGACGACCAGCAGGGCACGGCCACGGTGCTGTTGGCCGGGCTTATCAACGCGCTGCACATCGTGGGCAAGCGGATGGAAGATGTGCGCATCGCCATGATCGGCATGGGCGCAGCCAATGTCGCCACGGTGCGCCTGCTGCGGGCCAGCGGCGTGCCTCTGGGCCACATCATTGCCACGGACAGCCGGGGCATCTTGCATCTGGATCGCGATGACGTCCGCGCCCGCCAGACCGAGTTCCCGGACAAGTGGCGGTTATGCCAGGAGAGCAACGAGGAGGCCCGGCGTGGCGACATTGCCGAGGCCATGCGTGGCGCCGACGTGATGATCGCTTTCTCCCAGCCCGGGCCAGACGTCATCAAGCCAGCCTGGGTGGCCGGCATGGCCCCTGACGCCATCGTGTTCCCGTGCGCCAACCCCATCCCCGAGATCTGGCCGTGGGAGGCGTTAGAGGCCGGCGCGCGCATCGTGGGGACCGGCCGCAGCGATTTCCCCAACCAACTCAACAACTCGCTGGGGTTCCCGGGCATCTTTCGCGGCACGCTGGACGTGCGGGCCAGCACCATCACCGACGAGATGTGTCTGGCGGCGGCCCACGAGTTGGCGGCCTGCGCCCGGGAACGCGGCATCGACGAGAACAACATCGCCCCCACCATGGACGAGTGGGAGGTGTTCCCGCGCGAGGCCACGGCCGTGGGCATGAAGGCCATCGAGCAGGGCATTGCCGGCATCGTCATGACCCGCGACGAGTTGTATGCCCGGGCTGAGGCGACCATTCGCCGCGCCCGCGAGGAAACCAAGTGTCTGATGCGCGAGGGGTATATCGCGCCGGTACCGGAAGTCGTCTAGTGCGAAACGGAGAGCGGGCGTTGCTTTACGCCAACCGCTCTCCGCGCCACGAGGAAAACGATGGTCAAAGTGACGTTCAAGAACCAGGAATGGCAAGTGCGCCCCGGCATGATGGTAGACGCGGCCATGCGTCAGGCGGCGGTGAGCCGGGAAGAGGCGTTGCCTCTGGTAAACAAGCGCCTGGTGTCCGAGGACACCATCCTGCGCGAAGGCGATGTACTCGAACTGGTGCCGGTGGTCTCGGGTGGATGATATGGACGCGCACGACAGGGTCGGGCAAGGCGAGGCACTGGACGCTGCCCGGGCCGAGGCGCTGGCCCGCACGAACCTGGGCACGGCCTTTATGATGCATTTGTGCACCCGGGCCTCAGCCCTGGAGCCTGTGCCGTTTCTGGCGAGCGCGCCAACAAGATGAGGAAACGCGATGCTGGGTGAGCCAGACAAAACAGAGGTCCGATCCGTCGAACCAGCAACGACCGGGGCCATGTGCCAGGGTGCAGAGGATGCGCTGAGAGCCAGCGAGCCCCTTTATCACTCTCTGGTCGAGGCCCTGCCACAGAGCCTATGCCGCAAGGACCTGGAGGGGCGATTCACGTTTGCGAATAGCCGGTTCTGCGATTCGCTGAACAAAACGCTGGACGAGATCATTGGCCGGACCGACTTGGACATCCATCCCCCCGACCTGGCGGAAAAATACCGGCGCGATGATCGGTGGGTGATCGAGACCGGCCAAAACCTGGAGGTCATCGAGGAACATCTCCCGCTGGGTGGACAGAGCGCCTGGGTACAGGTCCTCAAGACGCCAGTACGTGACGCAGATGGGACGATCATGGGCGTGCAGATCATCTTTTGGGATGTAACAGATCGGGTGCAGGCCGAAGACGAGCTGGCGAGATACCGCGTGCGCCTGGAGGATCTGGTAGAGGAACGTACCGTCAAACTTGGACAGGCAAACGAGCGGTTGCGGCACGAGATCGCCAGGCGTCAGCAGGTGCAAGAGGCCCTGACTCGCGAGCGAGACCTGCTCTACGCTCTGATGGACAATATCCCGGATACCATCTATTTCAAGGACACAGCCTCTCGCTTTACGCGGATCAACAAGGCCCAGGCCCGTTTGCTGGGGGCGCAAGACCCAGAAGCGGCTGTGGGCAAGACCGACCAGGACTTTTTTGCCTCCGAACATGCCCAGGCTGCCTATGCCGACGAGCAGGCTATCGTGGCATCGGGGCAACCCCTGATAGACAAGATCGAGCGGCTCCGGGGAGCCGACGGGCAATGGCGTTGGGTTTCGGCCACCAAAGCACCCATCGTGGGCCAGGATGGCCGGGTGGTCGGCCTCGTGGGCATTTCACGTGACGTCACCGAGCGCCAGCAAATCGAGGAGGAACGGCGCCGGCTCATCCAGGGGCTTCAGGATGCCCTGGCCCAGGTCCGAACCCTGAGCGGTCTCATCCCCATCTGCTCCAGTTGTAAAAAGATCCGCGATGACCAGGGTTACTGGAACCACCTGGAACAATACATCCGGGAGCATTCGGAAGCCGAGTTTACCCACGGGATATGCCCGGATTGCGCGCGCCGGCTCTATCCCGGGATGTTTCCTTCCACCTCAACCCCGTGAACGGCCTCGCCATCTATATCCACATCCCTTTTTGCCGGCGCCGCTGCGCGTATTGCGATTTTGCGTCCACGGCCGGTCTGGAGGCCCTGATCCCGGCCTATGTGGATGCCCTGGCACGCGAGATTGCCGCGCAGGACCGAGCCACCGTCCCCACCATCTATCTGGGCGGCGGCACCCCCAGCCTGCTGACGCCGGCCCAGGTGCAGGCCATCCTGGACGCCTGCCGGGCTGCGTTCGACGTGGATCCGGCCGCCGAGATCACGATGGAAGCCAACCCCGGTACCGTCGATGCGGCGTATCTGCCGGCCCTCCGCGCGGCCGGCGTCAACCGGCTCAGCCTGGGCGTCCAGTCCTTTGCCGACGGCGAGCTGGCGCTCCTCGGCCGCATCCACACCGCTGCCCAGGCCGTGGCAGCGTATGACAATGCCCGGGCCGCCGGGTTTGCCAACGTGAGTCTGGACCTTGTCTATGGCTTGCCAGGCCAGACCCTGGCCGACTGGTCGCGCAGCCTGGACCGGGCCGTGGCCCTGTGTCCCGACCATCTCTCCCTGTACGCGCTCGAAGTGCACGGGGACACCCCGCTGGGCCGGCGCATCGCCGCCGGGGACCTCCCGGCGCCGGACGACGACCTGGCTGCCGACATGTACGAGCTGGCGGAGGACCGGCTGGCAGTGGCCGGGTTCATGCACTATGAGCTGTCCAACTGGGCCACAGGCAATGACGCTGCCTGTCGACACAACCTGACCTACTGGCGCAACGAGCCATACCGGGGGCTGGGGGCGGCGGCGCATTCGTGGATTGACGGGGAGCGGCGCTGGAACGTGGTCGACCCGGGCGACTATATCGCCCGGCTGCGCGAGGGCCGGCCGCCGGTGGCCGGCCGGGAGGCCATCGACCGGGCCGGCGAGATGGCCGAGACCACGTTCATGGGGCTGCGCCTGCTGCAAGAGGGGATATCGCTGGCGCGGTTTCGCGCCCGGTTTGGTCAGAACCTGCTCGCCGTGTACCGCGAGCAGGTGCGCGAGCTGGAGGCGCTGGGGCTGGTGGCAGTGGACGCCGAACGAGTGCGCCTGACGCGGCCGGGCCGGCTCCTGGGCAACGAGGTTTTTGCACGGTTTGTGGCCGGTTGACCGGCTGGCGGGTTTGTTCTCCCAGCGCATCATAGAAAGAAGGTCGAACATGAAAGTCATCAGCGGAACATTGATCGTGCTTCTGACTCTGGTGGTGTTACCATCGCTCACGCTCGCTTTGCCGGTCCCGGCCCCAGACCTGGCGCTGGCCGGCGACCACACGCTACCATCGCCCGGCGCGCCCATCACGGCCCCGGCCGCCGATCCCTCACCCCTGGACTGCACCAACCCACTCCCGGGTCAGGTGGCCAAGATCGTCGACAACGACGAAATCATGATTGCCTTTGCGGGCCTGGGCACGCCTATCCACATCGACAAGCTGGACAACAAGAGCGACGGGTCCGACGACCTCGTCTTTGACTGGGATTGGCCGTACCATACTTACACCGGGGCTAGTGTAACCACCGCTGACCTGGACGGCGACACCAAGGCCGAAGTGGTCATGGCCTATGAAGCCGCTGGTGGCGTGCAGCGCGGCGAGTTGGGGGCGGTCTCGCTCAAGAACCCCGAGGTAGATGACCCCAGCCAACTCGAAACCGATTCCTGGACGAGTTGGACCGACGGTCGATATGGGTATTTTCACGTTAGCATCGCCGCCGGCAATCTGGACGGCAGCCTGGCCGGCGGCGACCAGGCCGACGAAGTGGTTCTGGCCTTCCAGGACACCGAAAATCGCCTCCAGATAGTCCTGCTGGACGGCGAGTCTGATGGTGGGATCAAATACATGGCCTGGTGGAACAGCACCGCTCACGGCCGGACCTATATCCTGTCACCCATCGCGGTGGCCGTCGGCGACGTGGACAGCAACGGCTATGACGACGACATCGTCCTGGCCTTTGTGGACGGTGACAAGGACGTCCAGGTCGTCGTTCTCAAGCTCAATCAGCAGGGCGGCGTGACCGAGATGGGCTGGAACTATTGGACGGACAACTATCGGGGCAACATCGATTGGAAATCGGACCGATTGTCCATTGACGTGGCGACCGGCGACCTGGATGGGGATTACACGGACGAGATCGCCGTCGCCTTTCGGGATGCCAGCAAGGCCTTGCAGGTCATGCAGGTGCAGTACGATCCCATCAGCGGCGACGTCACCTGCTCGGGCTGGTGGCGCGATACCAGCCACAATCGCAACGATGTCGCATCCGTCTCGGTGGCCGCCGGAGACATCGACGGGGACAACAACGAGGAGATCATCTCGGCCTTTGCGGACGGCAATAATCACTTGTCCTGCGTGACGTTGGATGCCGAACTCGCCAACCCCACCCTGCACGGTTCCTGGGCCAGCGGCGCCGGCGAGCTCTCGTTCGTGTCTTTTGTCGACGTGGCTGCCGGCGACCTCGACGGCCGAGGCCAGGTAGAGGTGGTGGTCACTTTTGCTGACCACGACTTTGATCTCCAGGTGGTCTCGTACAACGACAACCCC
The DNA here is from genome assembly GCA_018823415.1 of Chloroflexota bacterium. Taxonomy (GTDB): domain Bacteria; phylum Chloroflexota; class JAHJIN01; order JAHJIN01; family JAHJIN01; genus JAHJIN01. The sequence goes on from JAHJIN010000497.1 coordinate 9,604, forward strand.
GACTGCCCCTGCACCGACGATGGTACCTCGGGCCTGATCCGGCGGGATGGCTGGACCAAGACCAGCAGCTCCAGCGACATGTTCGTGCCGTTCGGGGTGGCCCTGGGGGATGTGAACGGGGATAGCATCTATGGCGACTATACCGGGGTCTGCACCGAGACCATGCAGGTACGCATGACGGCCCTGGTGGGCCGGGCGCCGTACTGGGCCGACCTGAACCCGGATGACAACGAGGTGGGTTATGGCAAATCTGCCGGCAGCGAAAAAGAGAACGACCAGGAAGTCACCACCTCCTACGGCTCCTCCGTGACGTTCGACCTCTCTTTCCTGACCCACGACATCGAGCTGGGGCCGTCCATCACCAAAGACTGGGAGCATTCGATCACGTCGTCCACCGTTACGGGCACCAAGATCGAGACGCGCGATGGCTGGTCCATGAATGGGGATGGGTTCGTGCCCCTCAACGGCGTCACCTTTTACAGCTACCAATACAAGCGCCGCGATAATGGCGCGCTGGCGCGCGTGGGCGTGCCGGTGGATGCCGCCACCGACGCCAAGACCATGAGCTACTGGAATGACCCCGCTGGTGAGCGGGTGCTCGCGCCCACCACGTGGGTGCCGGCCTATCGATCTGGGTGGATGGACCAGGTCAGGGTGGCCGGTCCCATCGGAGATTCGAGCCAGGGCGCCGGCGCGGATTATTACGACATCAATGACCAAGGCACGCCCGACTATGTCTTTGCCTGGATCGACAACCCGGCGGGCGAAAACGTCATCCACTATCGCATCGGCTGGGACCCGGGCGCAGACGGCAAACCCGCGAGCTGGAGCGCCACCTATCAGATGCCCGAACCCGGCACCAATGGCGTGGGCTGGGAAACCGCCGGCCTGGGCGCGGCCGTGGCCGATCTGAACGGCAACGACGTCCCGGATCTGGTGCTGGCCTGGGTGGCTAACCCCGACGGCGACAACTGGGCCGCGTATTGCGTAGGCTGGGACCTGGACGCCACCGGCGCAGCCAGCAGTTGGAGCGGCAAGAAAACGATCCCCGGCTGGGTGGGCGGCTCTACTCAGGGTGCCGGGTTGGACACCTGCGACCTCAACGGCAATGGCCGGCCCGAGCTGTTCTTTGGCTGGATCGACAACCCCACCGACGTCAACCACGGCTACTATCGCGTGGGGTGGGACCTGGACGCCAACGGCGACAGTAGCAATTGGTGGGCCTCTCCTCAGCATATCGAAGGCGCCTTTGGTCCCGCAGACCAGGGTCTGGGCCTGACGCTGGCCGACATGGACACCGACGGGCATCCCGAGTTGATCGCGGCCTGGGTGCGCCATCAGGAAACCGGCAACGAGTGGGCCTATGCCATCGGCGAGGAACTGGACGGGAACGCCTACGTCGGTTCCTGGGTGCCCGGCCACCCCGTCGCCGGCTGGGTAGGCGGTTCGACCGATTTCGCCGCCCTCGCTGCTGCCGACCTGGTGACCGGCGACAACCGGCCCGAGTTGGTGGTCGGTTGGATCGACAACCCGGCGGGAGCAAACGCGGCCTGGCTGCGTGTGGGCCAATACTGGCCCCTGGCCGGTGACCCGGATCAATACCCCACCGCCGTCGTTACCAGTACCACCGCCGGCGAGTTCAAGATCTATGCGCACGACCAATGGTGGAACGTCAAAGGCGACCTCAACTGGCGCTGGGACGCCGCCAACCCGCCCATCGTGGTGAGCGTGGGCGGCGCCAACCCCACCTGGTCGGTGGACCATAGCCAGTTCACCGAGCACACCTCGGGCACCAGCAAATCCTACAACATCGAGGTGGGCTGGGAAGCCGAGTTCATGGGCATCGGCGTCGAGGGCTCGACCAGCTATGGCTTTGAGGATGGCAGCTCCCAGAGCATCAGTTGGGACAAGGGCTGGTACATGGAGGGGCAGACGTCGGGCCTGCCGCCCACAGCCACCCACCAAATGGAATACAAGTACGTTCCCTTTACCTACATGCAGGAGGCCCTGTCCATCGATGGCGCCACGCAGGCCTACATGGTGCTGGACTATCTCGTGCCCTACATTGGCCCGGTACCGCTGGAGGCCGCCGCCTCAGCCGCAGCTCCGGGTGTGGCGCCGGGCGTGCCCCTCATCGCCAGCCCCAGCCATCCGGACCCGGGTACCTGGTATCCCACCAGCACCGTCGTCTTTACCTGGACGCAGCCGGCCGGCGACCCGGCCGTGGTGAATGGCTACCGCTGGTACCTGGACCGCCATCCAGACACGATCCCCAGCGAGTTCAGCCAGGGACTGATTGACACCACCACCTACCAGGACTTTGCCGATGGGTTGTGGTATTTGCACCTGCGCGCCCGCGGCCAGGACGGCGACTGGAGCGCCCCGGCCCATCGCGCCGTGCGCCTGGACGCCCACGTGCCCCAGGTCGTCATCGCGCTGGACCCGCCCCGGCCCGGCGACAACGGCGGCTGGTATAATGTCCCCGTGACCGCCACCATCACCGCCACTGATGCATCGACCAGCGCCGGGCAGACCGGCTCCGGTGTGGTGAGCGTCGAGGTCAGCGCCGATGGCGTCATCTGGCAGCCCTACGCGGCCCCGCTGGTGTACCAGACCGACCGGCCGCTGACTACACTCTGGTCCCGCGCCACTGACGCCGTGGGGCACACCTCGGAGCCGGTCTCGACCACGTTTGGCCTGGACCTGACCGTGCCCACTTCCGTCGCGGGGCCGGGCTGCTGGGACCCGGGCGGCAACTGCGTGGCCGAAGTGTTCACCGATACGATGGGCAATCAAACCCTGCGCTTGGCCGGCGAGTTGGACGGCACGTTGTCCGGCGCCAAGGGCGTGGCGATCCGCATCAACGGCACCGACTGGGTGCCGGCGACCGCGGTCGTCGGCCAGCGGTGGTTCTTTACCGCCACCCAGGAGGTGGGCGCCGGCTGCCACACCTTTGACATCCAAGCCGAGGACCGGGCCGGCAACGTGGAGCCGCTGCACACTTTTGTCTCCGGCGTGGTCTGGCCGCCCCGGGAGTCCCCCGACCTCGCCGGCAGCAGCCTGTGGGCCGAGCCGGCCACGGTGCGGCCCGGCGAAACCGTCACTTTTTCCGTGGTCGCGCGTAACGCCGGCTGGCAGGAGACCTGGGTGCCCATCACGGTGGCGGTTCCGCTGGGGTTAGAGGTTTTGCCGGATACCATCGGCGGCGACGGGGCCTATGCCCCGGCATCGCGGACCCTCACCTGGCCGCCGCGCACCCTGTGGCCGGGCCAGGAGCGGCCCTTGAGCTTCTGCGCGCGGGTGGACGCCGGCTCACCCGCTGCGACCTTGGTCGTGCCCCTGACCGCCCGAGGAACGTGGCCCATCGCCGGCGACTGTCCGCCCGCAGCGCTCCCGGGCTTTCTCACCCATCAAACCACGACCGTGGTCACGACGACGGTGACGGTCAGCCCCACGCTGCCCGTCGGCGCCGACGTGGTGCCGCCGGTGCTCTATGACCTGAGCATCGCCGGCCGCCCAGCCACCAGCGTCCGGGAAGTGAGTTTGTACATCGGGGCAGACGCCAGCGCGCGCCAGATGTATCTGCGCGAGTGGACGTGGGATGCCGATGGCGGGACCTGGGCCGTGGCCCAGGAAAGCGACTGGCTGCCTTATCGCGCCTCCTACCCGTGGACCCTGTCCGAGGGCGATGGCGTCAAGTACCTGGGCGCGTGGCTGGCGGATGCGGCCGGCAACGTGTCGGTGCAGGACAGCCGGGGCCTGGCCTGGACCAACCTGCTGACCAGCCGCCAATCCCTGGCTGCCGGGCAGCGCATCCAATACCGGTTCCCGCTGCATCGGGGCGAGCTGGCCGTGTGGAACGTCATCGCTCACGCCGGCAACCCGGACCTGTACGTCTGGCAACCCTGGAGCGGTTTCCGGCCCCACTATGCGGCCGCCGGGACCGGCCTGGTGGATACGGTGGGCGTGATGGCGCCCCGGTGGGGGCCGTACCTGGTGGAGGTCCAGGCCGAGGGGGACACCGTGTATCAACTCCTGTTGGCCGGCGACATGGCCTCGGGGGCGGCGGGCGGCGCATCCTATGCGCCCGATCATCCGCTCACCGTGTCCGACCCGCTGAGTGCCGGCCAGATTGGGGCTGCGCCGGGTCCGCCCACCTACGAGATCTATTTGCCACTCGTCGCCCGAGCAGGATAACAGCAAGCCTCGGGGGTCGTTCCTGACCGTCCTGGTGGACGGCCGGCCCGGGGCGACGGTCGGACGCACGAGGTCCACGTCGTGCTGGGCGCGTAGGGAAATTGCCCTACAACGGAGGGAGCATGGGCGATTTCCACGGCCTGCCCACTCACATCATCGCCAACGCGCACCTGCGGTTGGAATACCTGGCGACCGCCGGGCCGCGCATCGTACGGCTCTTTCTGGCCGGCTCGGACGAGAACCTGCTGGCCGAAACGCCGGACATTAGCTGGCCGACGCCTTATGGCAAGTATTTCATTCGCGGCGGCCATCGCCTGTGGCGTGCGCCGGAGGACTGGACCACCACCTATGTCCCGGACAATGAAGGGCTGACCGTCGAGGAACTGCCGAACGGGGTATGCCTGTCCGGGCCGGCCGGGGTTGTCACCGGCATCCGCAAGAGCATCGAGATTCGCCTGCCTGACGACGGCTCGCGTGTGACACTGGTCCACCGGCTGCAGAACGACGGCCCAGAGCCGGCCGAGTTGGCCCCCTGGGCCATCACCCAGCTCCCATTAGGCGGGCTGGCCGTGTTACCGCTGCGGGATGATCAAATGGACCAACCGGGTCCCTTGCCGGATCGGCACCTGGTGCTGTGGCCCTACACCCGCTGGTCAGACCCTCGGCTGCAAGTGGATGACGAGTTGGTCTGGATCGCGGGTCAGCCGGACCCAATCGCCTGCAAGGTGGGCACGCTGAACCACCGGGGCTGGCTGGGCTACCTGCGCGACGGCGTGTTCTTGCTCAAGCGCTTTTCGCCCCAGGTCGATAGCCCGTACCCGGACCGGGGCTGCAACGCCGAGGTGTACTGCAAGGACCGCTTTATCGAGTTGGAGACGCTGGGGCCGCTGTGTCGACTGGAGCCGGGCCAGGCCACCACTCACGTGGAGACGTGGCAGGTGTATGCGGACCTGGACGTGCCGCAAACCGCCGAGGGTCTGCGCGCCCTGACGCGCGAACTTGGCCTATGAAGGAGGCAGAATCTTGAGCACACGCTCGCTGACTTTTCCCCTGGACTTTCTCTGGGGCGCGGCCACGGCCGCGTACCAGATCGAGGGGGCCTGGGACGCCGACGGCCGGGGCGAGTCCATCTGGGACCGCTTTAGCCACACGCCGGACAAGGTCGAGAACGGCGACACCGGCGACGTGGCCTGCGATCACTATCACTTGTGGCGCGAGGACGTGGCCTTGATGCAGCGATTGGGCCTGCAAGCCTATCGCTTTTCCATCTCGTGGCCGAGGGTGATACCGGCCGGCCGGGGGGTGATTAATCAGGCCGGGCTCGATTTCTATGACCGGTTGGTGGATGCGCTGCTGGAGGCTGGCATCCAGCCGTTCCCCACGCTTTACCACTGGGACTTGCCCCAGGCATTGCAGGACGCCGGGGGCTGGGGCGCGCGCGACACCTGCGGCTATTTTGCCGACTATGCCGACCTCATGGTCCGTCGATTGGGGGATCGGGTACGGTTCTGGTCCACCTTTAACGAGCCGTGGGTATCGGCCTTTGTTGGCTATCGCGACGGCCGGCACGCTCCCGGCCTGCAGGACGGAAAATTGGCGCTGCAGGTGGCGCATCACCTGCTGGTGGCCCACGGCGTGGCAGTACAGGCCATCCGTGCCACCGACTCGCAGCTTCAGGTGGGGATCGTGCTCAACACCTGGCCGGTGGAGCCGGCCACCGACCTGGAGCAAGACCTGGCTCTGGCCGAGGCTGCCTGGCAGGAGAACGAGGGCTGGTTCCTGGACCCGCTGCTGCGCGGGAATTACCCGCCAGCGGCATTGGAAGCGCACGGTTCCAGCGCGCCGTCCGTGCAGCCCCAGGACATGGCGCTCATTGCGCAACCGCTAGACTGGCTGGGCATCAACTACTATTCGCGCTATGTGGTGCAAAAGGGCGAGATCGTCGGGCCTGTGCCCGGCGCCGAGTATACCGACATGGGCTGGGAGGTCCACGCGCCGGCCTTCCGGCGACTGCTGGTGCGTCTGAAGCAAGAATACCCCATCCCGCCGCTCTATATCACTGAAAACGGCGCAGCGTTCCCAGACCGGGTCAGCCCGGATGGTCGCGTGCACGACCCCCGGCGCATCGTCTACCTGCACGACCATCTCGTCCAAGCCCGGCTGGCGATGGATGATGGTGTGGATCTGCGTGGCTATTTCGCCTGGTCGCTGCTGGACAATTTCGAGTGGGCCTATGGCTATGCGAAACGCTTCGGGCTGGTCTATGTGGACTATGCGACGCAACAGCGTATCGTCAAGGACAGCGGAGAGTGGTATGCGCAGGTCATCGCACGCAACGAGGTGGAATAAGAGTCTATGGCCGTTTCTCGCTGCGCTCGAAATGCCGGCCATCTCTTGATGGCTTGGCAGTTCCTTCAGAACTGCGGCCGGGACGGCGACTTCATTGTACCAGATCGACCGAATTTGGTCGATATTGCCCCCGTTAGCGCGTTGCGATTTCTCGCTGCGCGCGAACGAGATCACATCAGCTTGCGCCAAGATGTCACGCGCTGGTATGGACAATAGCCCACGCTTTCATATAGACCCAGAGCGCCAGCTAGATTCTCGGCGTCCACGCCCAGTCCCGCGGTGGTCAGGCCCCGCGCCTTGAAGAGATGCAGGCTGCCAACGAGCAACGCGCGGCCCAGGCCCTGCTGGCGCCAGGGGCGGCGCACGAACAGGTCGTCGGTCTCGCCCCATGCGCCTTCGTGGATGACATTGATCGCAGCGCCGGCAACCTGGTCGCCGGCCCAGGCCACCAGCCACAGGGTGGGGTCCAGATCCGGCGATGCCACCCAGGCCCAGTAGCGCTCCTCGCTGGGGGCGACATGGTCTCGTTGGTCACGGAAGCATTCCTCACCGGCATCCCAGATCGCGCGATAGTGTTCGGGCAACGGTGGTCGGAGCGCGAATCCAGGGGGCAAGACGGCCTCGGGCAAGTTGTCGTCCAGGGGGCGCTGCATCTCGAAATAGTAGCGCCCGGGGGCATAGCCCCGGGCGAGCAGCATCTCGGCGCGGGCGGGCCAGGTTTCCGGCACCATGCTGGCGAACCAATGGCGTGCACCGGCCGGTCCGGTGGCGGCCGCCACCCGTGCGCGGCGTTCCATGTGGCGCTGCATGGGCAGTTCGAGGCCCCGGCCGCGCCATTCTGGCACCAGGTGCAGGTGGATCAGGTGCGGACAGGCGCCGTCATCCTCTTCACACCACTCGGTATGGGCGTAGCCAACCAGCAGCCCGTCCACCGTCACGAGCAGGGTGTCTTGCTGTGGGTCCCAATGGACGGGATGCGCATAGATGTTAGCCAGCCCTGCCGTTGTGATACGCTCGCTGTTCCGGTCAGCGGCCATGCTGGCGTTGATCACGGTGGCGATGTCCGGCCAGTCTGCTGCGCCACGAAAGCGGCGCCAGACCAGCCCCGGGATCGCCGGTGCTTCAGGCAGCGCGATACTCATGACCAGTGCCCTTTGTCCGAGGGGTTGTGTGACTCGCAAGGGTCCACGCCCGGCTCGCCGGGTGAGGTGGCGGCGGCGCCCAGTGGGCGATCGCCCCGGCGACCCTGATTAGCCCACTCTTTTAGCCACATTGCTTTGGCTGGTAATTCATGTTCATGTACTTGTCACCTCTTGCCAGTTCGTCCAGCATCTGACCAAGTCGTTTCTCTTTGGTTTCTTGCCGCTTGGCGCGAGTTATCCACCCAATGTAATCGTTTTGCTGATAGGGCGGCCGGCTACGATACGCTTCCATCAGCTCATGCTCGAGCAGGGCTTGTTGAACAAAGTCCGGCATCTCGTAGCGTGGCCTCGTTAACCGTGATGGCTGTCGAGTTTCACTCATATTCTCTTCTCCGTTTCGAGGTGAGCGTCATTCCATTGTTTGCGTCCACACTATCCCTTGGCGTAGGACAGTATCTCACAGATGGAACCGTTCTTTACCTGGAATATATCAACTCCTCGGACATGTTCCTTTTTCCCTGCCGTATCCATCCAGTCGTATCTCCAGCGCATCACGCATCGAATACCAAAGCCAAAAATCTCCTCGATCTCGATGTGGGCATGGGATGACTCGCGGAAAAAGTCCTGCCAGAATCGAGTTATTATTTCCTTCCCCGAGTACACAGTGCCATCGGGGGCTGGATCGGCGGTTTCGAGGACACAATCATCGCTCACAAGCTGCATCATACCGGCGACATCATGCCGGTTAAAGGCCGCATTGAACTCGATGACCGCGCGCATCGCTGATTCTAACCGTGCCATCCGGGTTGGGCTCATGTCGATAGCACCTCCTGCAATAGAAAGCCGATTGGCCGCACAACGGCGCGGTGGATGTTCCGCATCCGTGCCATGATCAAGATCGTCACTAGCGGCACCCATAACAGAGCCTATGTGGTGCGGAGTATATGGCATTTCTAGCGTGAACGCGCATCATGGCTCCTCGGGCACAGGCGAGATGATCACGCGGGGAACAAGCACGGCTCTCTGCAATCCGCCGTCTCGTATGCGGCGCGGCAGACCAAGAACAGCATCTATCGCTGGTCGAGGTCAAATGCGTACCTGGTATTGGACGTGAGTAGAACTGTGCGAGGGCGTGCATCTTTGACTACGCTTCCCTCGACTACGCCAGGGCTCCCTTCGGTCGCAGGGCAGGCGCGCCCGAAGCAATCGCCGTGTGGCAAAACGAGGTTGCTTCGCCGCCATTGGCGGCTCGCAACACGTGCACCGCACGCACGTGCAGGTGTGACAGATTGTAGGGGATTCACCCATGCTATGTGGGCGACACCCTAAAAGTTCTAGCGAACGTCGGGCAAATAGGTGCCCTAGGCTCGGCATTGTGTCCTCTGATTCACCTCTCCCGGGTGAGGGGCTACCCTGTTCTCATGACTCCCGCAGGGTCCCTGCGCGACGGCAGCGCTATTGTAATGACAAAGGATTCGCATGTCAAATGGTGCCCGTCCGCAGCACCGTACCAAAAAAGTGAAATGCACCCCGGGTGATGGTGGGCTTGGCAATATTGGCATTGCGTTGATCCGCTTGCTGTGCTTTTGCTTCGCGCCCGACGCCTTGGGACTGGTCGCTCGACTTGGACAAAGCCACACCCCGGGGCCGAAAAAGGTGTGCTGATCGTTTCCAGTCCGGACCCGTTCCACTGCCTCGCCAACGTGTACATGCGTCGGTTGACTTTTTCCCCTTGAGCTGAGTACAGTGCCCCTGTCGAACAGCCTCGAGCACGGCACCAGACATTCGCAAGCAGACGTTGGTCAGACAGCCCTGGTGATGCTTCATGCGGCGCCGCCCCAGCAACCGCCGGTCGAGATGGTGCTGACCAGCCTGATCAACGATGAGTCTGCGCGCCCCGAAACCCTGACCCTCTGGGTCCGGGGCGTAGGTGGATATGAACCTTCCTGCCCGCAGCACGGTATTATCTCACGCGCATCCACTAATCAGCCAGAATGAGGTGTAATTCGAGAAATGGACATTCCTACTGTGACCACCGATCGTCTGACCCTGCGACCATTCACCGCAGAGGATGTGGACGCCCTGTATTGCATCCTCAGCGACCCGGACGTTCTGCGCTACTTTCCAAACCCCAATACACCGCCACGGGATCGGGTGGAAAAGTTTATCGCCCACCAGTTGGCCCATTGGGAGGAGCACCGCCTGGGGTGGTGGGCCGTGGAACCGCGTGCGAAGCCCGAGTTGATGGGCTGGTGCGGGCTGCAGTTTCTGCCAGAGACCCAGGAGACCGAGGTAGGGTATCTGTTGGGCCAGGCCTACTGGGGGAAAGGATTCGCTACCGAAGGAGCTTGGGCTGCGCTACGCTATGGCTTTGAGGATATTGGATTGGACACCATCATCGCTCTGGTGCACCCAGACAACTGGGCTTCCAACCACGTGATCGAAAAGCTGGACATGCCATTTGTGGATCGGAACAATTATTTTGGGATGGACGTCAATCGCTACGCGCTCGAGCGCCCCGGCTTTCAAATGAGGACTGGAGGACTAGCATGACAAAGCGTTTGATTATTCTGATCCTGGCCGTGGCCTTGTTGGCTGCCGCCTGTGACAGCCAGAATGTGCCTGCCACATCCACCACGGCCGCCAACACACCGACGCAACCACCCACCACAGCTCCAACCGCAAAACCGGTCTCGCCGACGGCGCCCCCGACCGCCGGGCCACCGCTCACCGGCAGCGGCGCCGGCGTGATCGCCTTCTATTCCGAGCGCGACGGCAACGGCGAGATCTATATCATGAACGCTGATGGTAGTGATCAGCGGCGCTTGACGTTCAACAACGCCGACGATTTTACGCCGGCCTGGTCGCCCGACGGCAAGCAGATCGCCTTCACTTCCGACCGCGACGATCCCCAACCCCGGACCTGTTCCCCCAACTGTACGTACCAGCTCTATCTCATGAATGTCGACGGCACCGAACAAGGTTCAGGTGACCAGCGGCAGCTGACAAACCTGCCCAATGGCGTCGATCACCCGGCTTGGTCGCCTGACGGCACAATGATCACCTTTGACGCCGATCCAGAAGGCGACGGCAAGTGGGCCATCTATGTCATCAACGCGCAAGAGGCCAATAGCTCCCCCCGGCCTTTGACCGACGGCAAGGCCGATGACCGCTTTGCCGACTGGTCGCCTGACGGTACCCAGATCGCCTTTAGCTCCAATCGCGATGGCAATCTTGAGATCTATGTGATGGATGCTGATGGCAGTAACCAGCGACGGCTGACCGATAGCGACCTGGACGACTATTTTCCGGCCTGGTCGCCCCCTGCGGGCGGCAAACAGATCGCCTTCTTTTCGGTGAAATGGCCCACTCAAAAACAAGACATCTGTGTGATGGCCGTTCCTGACGGAACGGACGCCGATGGGACCAACGTCCACAAGTTAACGAACACGCTGGCCGTGGTTGACGAGGACCCGGCCTGGTCCCCGGATGGAAAACAGATCGCCTTCCAGAGCGATCGCAATGGCAATTTCGAGATCTATGTCATGGATGTTGATGGCAGTAACCCAAGTCGGCTGACCAACAGCCCGTCTGGCGACTATTGGCCCGCCTGGAAACCGATGCCTGCCGGCGCGTCCGGCTCGTTCTCGTTGACCAAGAGCGCGCAGGGATTCCCGCGCACCGGCACCTTCCAGGCCGGTCTCGGCGACCTGGACGGCGATGGCGACCTGGACGCGGTGTTTGCCAATCCCATGAGAAGCTATTCCGGGGTCTGGTTGAACGATGGCACCGGGCAGTTCACCGATACCGGCCAGCAGTTGACCCAGTATGGGCACGGCGTCGGCGTGGCTGACCTGGACGGCGATGGCGACCTTGATGCATTCATCGCCTGTCATCAGTTCGTCAATCCGAGCCGGGTATATCTGAACGACGGCAAGGCCATCTTGCAGGATACCGGCCAGGACCTGGGAGATGCCAACGTCAGCGCGGCCGACCTCAATCTGGTCGACATCAATGGCGATGGGCACATGGACGCGCACGTGGTGTATTACGATCCACACGGCAAGCCCGACAAGGTATACCTGAACGATGGCACCGGCACCTTTAACGATAGCGGGCTGGCGCTGGACGAGTATGTCATTGCCTGGGGCGACCTGGACGCAGACGGGGACACGGACATGCTGGGCAAACGCGAGCGCGAGGGGTACGTGGTGCGGTTGAATGACGGTACCGGGCAATTCGCTGAGGGTTGGCAGATGGAAGACAGCCATGCCCAGAATGGGGCTATCGCCCTGGCCGATTTCGACGGCGACGGTGACCTGGACGCGCTGATCGCCAATGGCTTTCGCACCGGGGGCAGCTATCCCACCATCCTGCTGTGGAACGATGGGCGCGGGCAATTCACGGACAGCGGGCAGCGCCTGAACGCGACGATGGGGGGCGAGTTTGGCGTGGGCGACCTGGACGGCGACGGCGACCTGGACGTGTTCGTGTCCAACTTTGATCTTCCCAACGAGGTCTGGCTCAATGACGGCGCCGGGCACCTCGCCGACAGCGGGCTGCGGCTGGGCAAGAACACGGATATGAGCACCCGGTCGTCCCTGGGCGATCTGGACGGCGACGGCGACCTGGACGTGTTCGTTGGCAGCCTGGCCGGTCAGCCCGAGGTCTGGTTCAATACCACTCCCTGATTACGCCCGGAAGTGACGTCACTACATCGTCTTGAAGACCTGGCGCAGGGTCATGACGCCGCGCGTTGCTGCTGTCCGGCGTCGTAACCCCGCTGGTACGCCACCCAGGCCGAAGGTCCTCCGCTCTGGCGCACATCGGCCTCGGCCGCCAGGGGCCGGTTTGCCGCGCCGTCCCAGGCTCCCACCTGGAACCAACGCCGAGCCTTGCGGGCTTTGATATAGCGGCGCGGATACTCGACTCCTTCGGGCAGGCCGGCGGGCTGGCGCGCTGAATCATCAGATTGCATCGGTGTCCTCCTGGCAGCTCTGGGCTGCCACTTTTCCTATTGGTGCTTGAGACGACCTGGAATCGTCCAAACTAGCCGAATTACACCCTCACGGCAAGGGCGGGAAGGTCGCGGTCGGGATGTGCGCACGGATTAGCAAGGCGTCGAACATGCCCGCGCCGAGGCTGGTCGTCTGGCCGGCCAGGTAGACATACTCGCCGTCGATCCACAGCCCGTGGACCACGTCCGCCTGTGCCCCGCCCCAGACCGTCTCGGCCAGCAGCGTGCCCTCGCCGTCATAGACCAGCAGCACGATCCGGCGGTCGCCCTGGATCGTCGTGTTGCCGGCCACCACGATGCGCCCGGCGCCATCCACGCCGATGGCGCGCGCTTGGTCGCCGCCGGATCTACCCCACTGCCGCTCCCACAGTAGGTTCAGGTCTTTGTCCCATTTCTGCACAAAGATCTGCCCATCGCCGAACAGGCCGGGGCGCGGGACGATGGTCAGGCCGGTCACGTACAGGTAGGTGCCATCGCTGGTCATGCCAAAGCCGTCGTAGAACTGGCTGTCGTTCCAGACCAGGTGTTGGACGTATGCGCCGGTGTCCTTGCGAAACTTGGCCATCAGCCCGTAGCCGCCGCTGATGATGGAGTCGCCGTCGTAGCGGCCGGTGATGTAAATGAACTCATCGTCGACGACCATCTGCCCGTCGGCCTGGTCCCAGCCCGGGCCGCCCCATGATTGCGCCCAGATCAGGCGCCCCTGGCGGTCAAGCTTGAGCACGCCGACATCATTGCCATTCTGCTCCGAGGTGGTCCAGCCGGAGACGTAAATAAACTCCCCGTCGGCCACCAGCCCGTCGACTTCCTCGTAGCCAAAGCCCTGGTCGTAACTGAACTCCCACACCACGTGCCCGTCCTCCAGGTCGAGCGCCAGCACGATCATGTCGGCCTGGGCGATGTTGATGCTGTGGTCCTGCTCGCCGCCGACCAGCAGGTAGGGTGGACTGACCGCCAGAATGAATAGCTTCTCCTGGAATTCTTGGCCGTAGCGCGACTCCCATAACAGGTTGCCATCGGGGCCGAATTTGTAGATGACCATGTCGGTGAACAGTTCGCCGGGGGCCTGCTGAAAGGTTCCCCAATACAAGTTGCCCTGGTCATCGGTCTCGACTGCCCAGGACTGGTCGGACTTATAATCACCGGCGACCCGCAGCCATACCCCGGCCGGGTCGATGGTCGCGAGCGCGGTAGGCCGGCCAACTTGTGCGGGGGCGCCGCACGCCAGCATGACCAGCATCAGGACGATGACCCCCAGCCCGAACTGGCTGGTTTTGCTATCGCTCACGGCGTCTCACTTTCACTGGGGGTCTACTTGGGCGCAACCGCGCCGCCGCTCCTATGGCACGCGCATGAGATAGGTGACCATCTCGCCCTTGCCCTTGACGTAAATCGGTCCGCGCGCTTCGAACTCGTACTTGTCTCCCAACTGGTCCCTAACCGACTGGGTAACCTGGACGACATTCACCAGTCCATTCGACTCCATGCGGGAAGCGGTATTGACCGCATCGCCCCATAGATCATAGATAAACTTGTGGCGACCGATGACCCCGGCGACAACCGGGCCGGTGTTCATGCCCACTCGCAAGCGGATGGGCTCATTGTTCCAGGCGGTGTGTCTAGAAGCAGCTTGCAGCATATCAAAGGCAAAAGCGGCGACTGCGGCGCAGTGATCCACACGCGGCTCGGGTAATCCACCCGCTACCATATAGGCATCGCCAATGGTCTTGATCTTTTCCAGGCCATATCTCTCGGCCAGATCATCAAAGTCGCTGAACACTGAATTGAGCAGACTCACGACGTCCACCGGGTTGGCGCCCGAACACAACCGGGTGAAATCGACAATGTCAGCAAAGAGCACCGTTACCTCAACGAAACTGTCGGCGATGATCCCCGGATCCTCCTTGAGGCGCCTGGCAATGGGAGCCGGCAAGATATTCAGCAGTAGTTCATCGGCCCGTTCCCGAGCCAGTTCCAACAAGTACATGAAATAGAACGAGGCCCCCACCATGTACGTCAATCCAAATCCAAAGTTCATGGCAAATAACAGTCGGGAGAGTTCCGCCGACACTACCGGCCCAGAAGCGGCAATCTGGGGTTCGAATAGCGTGAATATGCTGGTTGTTACCAAGAACAGGATCATCCAGGTGGCAGCGAGTCGCGATTGTCCAGCGGTAATCGCCATGAGCGCGCATGCAGCCACCCAGATAAAAACCACCCCGGAAGCCACAAACCCTCCCAGGGCGACATGCTCGATCACGAGCAGGACAAAGAGCAGGAACGAAAACAGAAAAGCGGTGATGTTGAGGTGCTTGGTGCGCAAGTAATACACATACGCCAGGGCAATGAGCCCCAGGTATATGCTGGCGAACACGGCCGGTACGATGAGGTGGTTCAAGACATAGATCAACATCAGGACTAGCGAAAAGAAAAAGCCACCCAGATTGCCCACCAATACCACGAGCTTTTTTAGCGCGTCATCCGAGCTGTCGGTAGGCAACCCGATGGCCGTGACCAGCGATCTGGGCAATTGGACTGTCTTTACCGTCATCGCCTGCTCCTTTCTGGCGAGACCTCAGCGAGGCCTCAAACCAGCCATTTGTCTACGGTCGGAGGATGATAAGCTGCGAACTGGGCCAGCAACCGTTCAGGGCTATCATCAATCAGCACCATTGAGCGGTGCTCGGCTTTGAGAAACCCCTGAGAAACGGCATGGTCGAGAAAATCGACCAGTGGTTGATAGTACTGGCACACGTCCAGTAGGCCGCAAGGTTTGTGATGCATGCCCAACTGGGCCCAGGTCAGGATTTCAAAGAACTCTTCCCAGGTGCCCAGTCCCCCGGGCAATGTGATAAACCCATCGGCGAGCTCGGCCATCAAGGCTTTGCGTTCGTGCATCGAGCTGACAATGCGCAAATCTGAGAGACCGGGGTGGGCCACCTTGTCGGCCAGCGCTTGGGGAATGACGCCGATGACCTGCCCACCGGCTTCCAGGACGCTGTTGGCAAGCGCGCCCATCGTGCCGACGCCTGCGCCGCCATAGACCAGCGTGATATGGCGGGTCGCGAGGACGTTCCCCAGATACCGGGCTGCTTGAACGTATTCGGGTTTTGCCCCAAGATTAGAACCGCAGAACACACATACTCGTTTCACGGCAGGTTTCGAGTCCTTTGGATAAGGTTGAGCGTCGGCGGCAGTGTGGGTTATTGGAATGTGGCGCGTTGGCGTTGCTCTGGGGTATCGTTGCGGGCTGGTCATTGGGGGCCGCAATTTCCTGGTGGTCTTGGCATGTTCTGGAGATATTATAACACATTCACTATGCAAAGACAATACTTGGAGGCGCCTATCTCTAACACTGTCATATAGCCATGTCTATCTTGGAATTGGGTCTCGCTAGCCGGCCTATTCGTTCACCAGCTCGAATACCCACACCGGCCCTTGCTGATAGACCACGCGGCAATAGGGCTGCTGGGCCAATGCCTCGGGCCTGATGGCCCCACCACGCGCGCCAATGTACACGTGGGTCACGCCGGCCTCGCGCAGGCGGCGGCGCAGGTCGGGGCTGTCCAGGGCCGGGTCCTCGTTCACGGCCTGCATCAGCGCGTTGACGCCGTCGCGGTAGTCAGCCGGAGCCATGGCATAGGCCAACGGCGGCACCGTGGTCTCGCGCTCGGCCAGATGCCAGACCCAATACCCCCCGTCTGACCCCACGTAATCGCGAAACTCGCCCTCCGGCCAGATGTGGCCGTTTATCAGGAACCGGGCCGTGGGCGGCGTATGCTGCCGAATCCACGCCATCGCCGGCAGGTCTTCTGGCTCGATCAGCACCGTGACCGGGTTGACGATGGGGATCATGGCCCACCCGGTCCGCAGCCCCACGCCCAGCAGTGCCAGAGCCACCAGCCCGACCGCCACGCGCCGGCCGCGCCCGGCCAGTCGTCGCAGCAGCCATCGCGCCACGGCGTCGACCAGATAGCCCACGAGCACCGCCAGCGGCAGGTAGACGGCGATGAGCAGCGTGCCGTTGTTGATGACAAAGGTGTTGGGCAGCCCCAGCCGGTTGGTGTTGGTAACGATGACCAGCACCGCCAGCCACAGCGCCATCAGTGCCGCCAGGCGCCGGCCGCGCCACAGGCCCACGAGCGCCCCGGCGAACGCCAGCGCTGCCAGTTCCCGGTTCCACCCGGCCGTGAGATAGCCCCACGGCACGTCGTTGTACGCCGGATCGACGCTCAACGTTTGCACCAGCGTTCCCTGGGCGATAAACCCGGCGAACCAGCGCACGGCCAGTCGCCAGAGCCACGGCCCGGCGATGAGGAGCACCACTCCCACGTGCAGGGCCAGTCGTCCCAGCAGGGGCCGCCAGGCCCGCCAGCGATAGGCCGTATAGAGGACGTACGGCGCCACAAAACACGCATAGAACACAAACACGCGATAGTGCGTGAGCAGCACGGCCGCCGTGGTGAGGGCCGCCAGGACCACGAGCCGCCAGTTGGTGCGGCGTGACTCCAGGGCCAGCATCGTGCAGACCAGCGCCGCCGGCAGCAGGATCATGGCGGTGAGCTGCGTATAGCGCCCCCAGCTCACGTAATAGGCCGGGAACGTCGAGATCAGCCCTGCGGCCAGTGCCGCCACCAGCCCGGCCAGCGGCCGCCGCGACAGCCGGGCCGCCAGCAGGTACGTGGCCGGCACCACCAGCGCCCCAATAACCTGGCCCAGGATGAGCAGCGTGCCCGATACGTCTAGCCCGGTGAGCCAATGGAACATGGCCGCCACGGTGTAGAACCCATAGTGGTGCAAATAGTCGGGCACCGGCAGCAGCGGTTCGTACGAGGCGGGGATGCCGCCCGCGCCCAGAAAGCGGCGCAGGATGAGGGCGTGGTCCACCGGGTCGATCCAGCAGGGCGCCACCAGCCCGCGCACCTGGGCGAATCGCACCAGCAGCGTGACCAGGAACAGGACCAGCAGGCCCCAACCGACCGGCGTGTTGGCCTCGCGCAGCCAGCGCCCCGCGCC
Organism: Chloroflexota bacterium; assembly: GCA_018823415.1. Classification (GTDB taxonomy): domain Bacteria; phylum Chloroflexota; class JAHJIN01; order JAHJIN01; family JAHJIN01; genus JAHJIN01. The sequence continues at coordinate 27,325 of JAHJIN010000497.1, forward strand.
CCGGCCTCGGGTGGCGACCAGCAGTGCCCCGGCTGCCGCCAGCAGCACGGCGCAGAATCCCCACGCCAGCGCCGGGCCAAATCGCACACCGGGCAGCAGCGTGAGCAAGAACAGCACCGGCCAGACGGCCAGGCTCAGACAGGGCCACAGGCAGACGCGCTCCAGGGCATTCAGGCGCGCCGGGACCAGGTCTGCAGAGACCAGGCCTGCAGAGAGCAGGCCCGCAGAGAGCAGCAGGCCGGGCAGGAGCAGCAGCAGCACCAGGGGCACCGCCAGCCCCAGGGCCGCCGGCAGCACCGCCAGTGTGTCCGTGACGGTCATGAGCGGCGTGTACTGGACATAGGTCTTGAAGTAGAGGTCGCCGGCGCGCGGCTCGCCGTCCACTATCAGGCTGCCGTCGGCATAGGTGTCCACCGATTCGGCCCAGACCGTGACCGGCGTGCCCGGCTCGGCGGTGAGGACCACGGCATAGGCCCGGCCGGCCGAATCAGCCAGGGGCGGGAACGAGAACGTGTAGGGGGTGTTGTGCGCCCAGCCGTCCGTGTCGACGGGGATGGTGACCAGGTCCGTGGTGGCCGTGGGCGTCTCGCGCAGGTGAAAGGTGATCACGCCGGGAGATTCGGGCGTACGGCTCTCCTCGTGGATCACCAGCAGCACCTCGACGGCGCAGAGGTTGGACTGACGGCACACCAGGGTCTGGCCCACGCCGCTGTCGGATAGGGGTGGCGCGGCCACGTCCAGGCGCTCCTGGCGAATGTCAGTCAGCGTCTTGGGCGTCAGGCCGGTCACGCCCTGCCAGATGGCAAACCCGGCCCCGGCTGCAACAGCGACCAGGACCACGGCCCGGCCCAATCGCCCGCGCCACTGCGAAAAGGGATGGTGAGGGGTAGCAACATCTTGGGACACACCGGCATTATAGAGGAACCGGGTCGCCTTGTCAAAGCCTCTGGGCCAATGGGCCAATGCCGGTGCGTCAGCCCGTAGAAAATGGAGTATAATAGGGGTGGCTGCACCCGCGCGTGAGATTTGTGACCAAACCGAGCCTTTGTTCGTCTTAATGGATAGAAAGAGGAACCGGGCCCATCAACGCTCAAGACACGTTCGAGGCACTATTCCACCAATACCAAGAGCCCATCTGCTCCTACCTGGCGCGGCTGACCGGCGATCCAGCCCGCGCGCAAGAATTGGCCCAGGAGACGTTTCTGCGCGCCTACCAGGCGTTGGCCCGGGGAGAACGCTGGGACAACCCGCGCGCCTGGTTGTATCGCGTGGCGTCCCGGCTGGCTACCGATGACTATCGCCGCGCCCGGTTGCTGCACTGGCTGCCACTGGGGGACGTTCACGCCAGCCGGGCCGACAGCGAGAGCATCGAATCTCGGGTCGCCGAAAAGGTGGACGTCCGGGCGGCGCTGAACGCGCTCTCGCCCAAGTACCGGATCCCCCTGGTGCTCTATGTCTATGAGGAACGCACGGTGGACCAGATCGCCGAGACGATGGGCCTCTCGAACAGCGCGGTCAAGATGCGATTGAGCCGGGCCCGCGAGATGTTTCGCCAGGCTTATCAACAGGAGGGCGCATGACGAACGAATGCAAGACCGTACGGGGTCTGCTGGCGCTGCGCCCGGACGAGTGGAGCGACCCGGAGCGTCGCCTGGTCCAGGGGCACCTGGGAACCTGCCCCGACTGTGCGGCCCTGGCCCGGGCCTATGCCGAGCAGGACCGCCTCATTCGTGCCACGCCGCGACTGGTCCTGACGCCGGCACAGCGCGCGCAGCTCTTTTCACGCATCCAGGGGACCACGGTCCGCCGCCACGTGTACACGAGGCTTTCCACCGTCGCGGGCACCACCCTGGCCGCGGTGGCCCTGGTAGCCCTGGCCCTGGGCCTCTTGACCCTGTTGCAAGGGATGGACCGGCGGACCTCTGACGTGCCGGCCAGCGCCTATCCCCGGTCGGGCTCGCGGATCACCTTTACCTCCTGGCGCGATGGCAATGGCGAGATTTACCTGATGGGGACAGACGGGGCCGGGCTGATCCGGCTGACGAACAACCCGGAGCGCGATTCGGACCCGGTCTGGTCACCCGATGGAACACGGCTCGCCTTTGTCTCGTGGCAGGATGGCGGCAACCAGGAAATCTATGTGGCCCAGGTCGGAGGCGCCAAGGGAGAGATTGCCAGCCCGGAACCCATCAATCTGACGAACCACCCGGCAACTGATGAGGCTCCCACTTGGTCACCGGACGGTACACAGATCGCCTTCACCTCCTGGCGCGACGGGAACCAGGAGATCTATGCGGTGAATGCTGACGGCACGGGGCTGACCAACCTGACGAACGACCCGGCGGAAGACTCGTCGCCGGCCTGGTCGCCCCCTGCGGGTGGTCAGTGGATCGCCTTTACCTCCGTGCGTGATGGCGTTCCGGGCATCTATGTGATTCCCGCGCCCTGGACGAGCGCCGGTGCTGCGGCGCCGATCAGATTGACGTCTGGCTCGGGTGGTGGAGACTCCCTCTGGTCACCCGATGGCAAACGTATTGCCTTTGTGTCCAAGTCCAGCAACGGCAACACCGAGATCTATATGCTGGACGTGGCGGCCGCGCTGGAGGGGAGCGCTGGCGCAGAATCGGTCCGGCTGACGAACAACCCGGCCACGGACGTCCCCATCGCCTGGTCGCCGGAGGGCACACAACTCGCCTTCGAGACCGACCGCGATGGAAACTGGGAGATCTATATCGTGAATGCCGATGGCTCGGGACTGACCCGGCTCACCGCCGACCCGGCGGAGGATCGGGCACCGTCCTGGTCTCCCGATGGCGCCCAGATTGCCTTTGCCTCTGACCGCGACGGCAACTGGGAGATCTATGTCGTTAATACTGATGGCTCCGGCCTGACCAACCTGACAAACAACCCGGCAGACGATTCCACCCCGGCCTGGCAGCCGTGAGTGTCCAGGCCTGAAGCAATTTCGAGATCGAGAGGAGCCCAACTATGCATGCTCATCACACGGACAACGGGTTTCTGAAAGCAGTAACTGTGGCGCTCATCGCTCTAACCCTGGTGGTCGGCTGCGAGAGCACGCCCCCCTCGCCGATATCATCAGGCGTCAGCGTGACGCCGGTGCCGCCTGCGGCCCAGGCCACGGCGACGGCCCAGCCGACGGCGGTACCCATTTCCCCCACTGCCACCGCGACGTCAGGCGGTCCTGAGTTGGAGTTCACCCTGGTGGACAGCGGCCAGCGCCTGGGTAACGGCCGGAGCGCGGACGTGGATCTGGGGGACCTGGACGGCGATGGCGACCTGGACGCCTTTGTGGCAAACGACGGGCGGGGAATCGCGGGCAACGCCGTCTGGCTGAACGACGGCCAGGGCGCCTTTGCCGACAGCGGGCAGAGCCTGGGCTACGGCCGGAGCTCGGCATTGGGAGACCTGGACCAGGATGGGGACCTGGACGCCTTTATCGTGAGCTGGGACGAAGCCGCCAGGGTGTGGCTCAACGACGGCGCCAGCGCCTTCACGGACAGCGGGCAGAGCCTGGGCAGCGCCGGGGGCTGGGACGTGGCCCTGGGGGACCTGGACGGCGATGGCGACCTGGATGCCTTTGTGGCGAACGCCAAGGCCAACACGGTGTGGTCGAACGACGGCCAAGGCATGTTCACCGACACCGGCCAACGACTGGGCGCGACGTACTCGGCGGGCGTTGGGCTGGGCGACCTGGACGGCGACGGCGACCTGGATGCGCTGACAGCGGGCTGGGGTGAGCCCGGCAAGGTCTGGCTCAACGACGGCGCGGGCACGTTCACGGACAGCGGGCAGGCGCTGAGCCCCAGCTACATCCACATGCATGGCATGGGCCTGGGCGACGTGGATAGAGACGGCGACCTGGATGCCTTTTTGACCGGCGCTCCCTGCCAGCTCTGGCTCAACGACGGCGCCGGGGCCTTTACCCAGAGCGAGCAGAACCTGCGCAGCCGGGCCGGCGACACCGTCGCCTTCGGCGACCTGGACCGCGACGGCGACCTGGACGCCTATGTGGCCGTGGGGGATTGGAACAACTCGAATGACAAAGTGTGGCTGAACCAGGGGGACGGGCGTTTTGTCGACAGCGGCTTGCCTCTGAGCAACCGCTTTAGCTCCGGGGTCGGGCTGGGAGACCTGGACGGCGACGGGGACCTGGACGCCTTTGTGGCGCACGCCGAGCTGGGCAAGGACGAGGACAGTGAGCTTCCCAACGAGGTGTGGCTGAACGAGACGCCCTGAGCCGCCGTACGCACGATCGGCGGTACCATCGCCTTTGCCTCCGAGCGCCACGGTCGCCTGGAGATCTATGTCATGAACGTTCCTGACGGAACGCACGCCGCCGGCGCCGAACCAGGTTCGGATGACCAGCGGCGGTTGACCTACGACCGGATCGACCACGCGTATCCTGACTGGTCGCCCCCTGCGGGCGGTCAGCGGCTCGCTTTCTACGTGCACCATAGCAGCACGACCCGGTCGATTCATACCATCAACGCGGACGGCACCAACCCGCAACGCCTGACCGACGAGCAAACCCTCGATGCGTCGCCGGTCTGGTCGCCGGATGGGACCCAGATCCTCTTTAGCCGTGGAGACGACGTCTGGGTGATGGACGCCGACGGCGCCGAACAAGGTTCGGCCAACGTCCAACGCCTGACCGATGACCCGGCTCGCGATATCATGCCGGCCTGGCGCCCCTAGCGCCAGACGGAGGTCCATCTAAAACTTTGTTCAACAAGCATACACGCCCCCGTTTCCGCACAGGAGACGGGGGCGCTGGCATTCGTGGGGGACCTTGCGCCGGCCTTTGCTTTACAGTACAATAGCCCGGGCATTCATCATCACCGCATTAGGAGAGCTATATGGACGAGATTCGACCGTTTGTGACCGATGACCTGGACCCGTTTATCGCCATCCTGGCCAACGCCTACCCCGGCTGGGACGGCGTCGCCTCCGAGGAGGGGCGCGAGCGCACCCGGAAGCACCTGCTCCGGCTCCACGAGGAGGTGCCGACCAAACACTTTCATGGGCTGTTTCGGGACGACTGCCTGCTGGGCGGCATGTTGCTCCACGATTTCCGGCTAAACATGCACGGCACGCCGGTCCTGGCCGGGGGATTGGGGCTGGTAGCAGTCGAGTTTTTGCACAAAAAAGAGCACATCGCCCGGGACATGGTGGCCTATTTCCTGCGACATTACCGCGAGCGCGGTGCCCCCATCGCCATGCTCTATCCCTTTCGCCCCAATTTCTATGAGCACATGGGCTTTGGCTGGGGCACCAAGATGAACCAGTACCGCGTGCTGCCGGCCGCGCTGCCGCAGGGTCCGTCCAAGGCCCACGTCCGCTACCTGGGACCAGACGACGCGCCGGCGCTCCTGGGCTGCTACAATCGCTACGCCTCCCGCACCCACGGCATGATCGAGCGCTACGAGCCAGAGGTAGTCCAGCAGCTCAAGAACGCCCAGATGCGATTCGTGGGCTATGAGCGCGACGGCCAGGTCCAGGGCTATGTGGTATTTGGCTTTGAAAAAGGCGAGAGTTTTATCGTCAACGACCTCCACGTGCGCGAGTTGGTGTATGAGAACCAGGCGGCCCTGGGCGAGTTGCTGACGTTCTTGCACAGCCAGGCCGACCAGGTCCGGCGCATCGTCCTGGATACGCAGGACGAATATTGGCACCATGTGCTCCGCGACCCCCGCAACGGCACGCCCGAGATGATCCCGTCCGTGTTTCACGAGAGCAATGTGCAGGGGGTGGGGCTGATGTACCGGGTGCTGGACACCCGCCGTGCCCTGGAGTTGCTGCCCGCGCCCGGCCCGGGCGCGCCGACCGGCTGCGTCCGGTTGACGGTGCGCGATAGCTTTGTGTCCGAAAACGACGATTCCTTCTGCCTGCGCGGGGCCGACGGTCGTCGGCACCTGTTCGATGATGGCCCGGCCGACGTCGAGGTGGCCCTGGACATTGCCCATTTTTCGGCGCTGGCGATGGGCGCGGTGACGTTCCGGGACCTTTATCGCTATGGACTGATAACCGTCTCGGACCCGGCCCAGGCCAGCGCCATAGACGCCCTGTTCGCGGTGCCCGACAAGCCCATCTGCAGGACCGCCTTCTGATGAGCGTCGAGGCGGTCCTGCTGGGCACGGCCCAGGACGGTGGCATGCCGCAGGCCGGGTGCATGTGTGCCAACTGTGCCGACCCGGCCCGGCGTGCCTACGCGGCCTGCCTGGGACTGGTAGACCGCGCGACCGGCCAGAGCTGGCTCATCGACGCCACGCCGGATTTCCGCGAACAGTGGCGCATCCTGCACGACCTAGCCCCCGACTGCCCCCTGGCTGGCATCGCGCTGACCCATGCCCACATGGGCCATTACGCCGGCCTCATTCACCTGGGCCGTGAGGCGTGGAACACGCGCGGGCTGCCGGTCTATGCCTCGGCGCGCATGGCCGATTTCCTGCGCGGCAATGCCCCCTGGTCGCAACTGGTGAACCTGGGCAACATCCGGCTGCACGAGGTGTCGCCCGGCCAGCCGGTGGCCCTCGGCCCGCGCCTCAGCCTGACGCCCCACGTCGTGCCCCACCGTGACGAGTTCAGCGACACCCTGGTGTTCGTGGTGAGCGGCCCGGCCCGGCGGCTGTTCTACTGCCCGGACATTGACCGGTGGGACGATTGGCCTGGCGGCCTGCGCGAGTTCCTGGGCGCGCTGGACGTGGCGCTGCTGGACGGGACGTTCTGGAGCGCCGACGAGCTGCCCGGCCGCGACGTGTGCCAGGTCCCGCATCCCCTGGGCACCGATACCGCCCGGCGGCTGGCTGGCTTGTCGTGCGACGTGCGCTTGATCCATCTGAACCACACGAACCCACTGCATCGGCCCGGCCCGGCGCGCGACTGGCTGGCGGCACAGGGCCTGGGCGTGGGCGCTCTGGGCGATCGCTGGTCGCTGGAGTATCGAATGTGAATCTTCGTTTTGTGGGCAGACCTTGACAAGGATGAACATTTGTTCTATAATCGAGCTATGAGGCTGCGCCCAAGCGGTGTTCCAAGCACAAGCCGCCCCTGAGCGAAGCCGCAGGACCGGAGCGCATC
>JAHJIN010000498.1 GCA_018823415.1 Chloroflexota bacterium
GGCCCCCACCAGCACCACCCAGACCGGGCCGCCGGCGCTAACCCGCCCTCGGCCCCACCCGGCCGGGCCCCCGGCCCGCTCCCGCTGGCCCCCCGGCGCGCGCCAGCCAGGGTTAAAAAACGTGGCCTCCAGGTCCAACATCGCGGCTGTAACTATTCTGGGGGCTTCTCACAGCGCAAACGCGCCGCACATGGGACTATCCGGCCTGCTACGGGCCATGCAGTTTCAGGCGCGGCGCTGGCCCAGCCACATCAGCCAGGTTCGGTGAGGCCAGGGCCAGCCCAGCGCCCGCGCCAGGGCACCAGGCGGAGCAAAGCCCTTGTTTTTGGCGCTGCCCACATTCTGGGGGCTTTTCACAGCACCGAAGAAGAAAAGGCCGAGGCCACTCGCGCAGAGGTCATACACTGTACCGCCACCGGACGCTGCGGGTGATCAGGTTATAGCTTGGGCGCGGCTCAGTTTGACCGGCCATGCATTGTGGCCGGGGCCGGCATCGCAGAGGAGTTGGGAGGACAATGCTCCAGGCGCAGTGGTGAACCACTGAAGCATTGATGCGACTGAAGGCACTGAGGGGGTTCCGCAGTGCCTTCAAGGTGTGCAGTGGCTCAGTGGGGTGGTCCGGTGGTCCCAGGAAGCGTTGACAAAGCCATGAATGCCAGGTACAATAAAGCCGTTCGGCAATAGACTTGTTGCTGAATAAGAAATCGGACGCGGATGCACGCAGATTTCACCTGCACCGCGCGCAGGCGCAAGTGTCGCGGATCAAGAGAGAAAACCAGCGCTGATCCGCGCGCCGGAGCGTCTGCGTCCAGAAATCTGCTCTACGTTATTTGGCAACAACTCTAATGCAACGGCTACTTTTATGGAGGCGGAACCCATGACCCTATCGGTTGACTACCATCAGGCCCTGCTGGACGAGGTGCAGGAACTGCCAGAAGAAACGCTCCCGGCCCTGGTACAGATCGTGCATCTGTTCAAGGAGAGCCTGTTGCAGCAACGCCGCCAGGCAGCCCAGACGCTGCAGGCCGAGATCAGCCAATGGGATCAACTGAGCGATGAGGCGCTGGTCGAGTTCGAACGGGGGCTGGTGCTGTGACGCCGGGGGACATCTATATCGTCGCCATGCCGGCCAGCAGTGGGCGCGAGCAAGCCGGCACCCGGCCAGCCATCGTCGTTCAAGCAACACAATTCGAACGGCAGTTGCCGACGGTGCCGATCGTGCCCTTGACCTCCCAATTGGCCGCCCAGTCGTTCCCAGGTACCTTTGTGGTTCATCCCGACACGGAAAATGGCCTGACCACGACCTCGGTGGTGTTGGCGTTCCAGTTGCGGGCCATCGACAAGCGGCGGCTGCAATGGCGGATCGGACAGCTGGGGCATCGGACCTGAGCCAACTACAGCAACACGTCAAGGATCTGTTGCAGTTGTCGTAGCGAGCGTGTCTTCAACGCTGGGGACGGAATGGCGTTGCCCAAGCCAGACTATACGGCTGGCTTGGGCATTTGTGTGGACCTTCACCACCGTGCCTGATGGGCGGTGAGGCCAGGCACCGCCCGCGAATGACTCACGACCGCCAGCGACGAATGCGAGGGCGCCAGATTCGTCGCTGAGCTTCGTGGCTTGATTCGTGGATGGCCTCTCGCCAGGAGAACTGCCGCCGTGCCTTCAAGGGGGTCGGTGCCCCAGTGGTCCAGGCGCGTTCACTTGATCGGCCCAAACTCGGACCGATCAATGCCCAGCTCACGGATCACTGCACGCACCGTACCGGGAGCCAGGTCTTTGCTGCCCCAGTCCGGGACAGCTGCCACCAACCCTGTCGCCGGGTTGTGCCACACTCGATGACTCCCCTTGCCCTCACGTAGCTCGCGGCACCCCAGCTTATGCAACCGACGCGCCAGGTCTCGGTACCGCATCAGGCACTCACCAGGGCCTCGACGGTTTGTGGTCGGTCAACCAGGACCGGCCGGAGGGCCGGGGGCAAGGCTTGCCCTACCGTTTGCCAGGCAGCCGCCAACGCATCCAGAGCTTCCTGAACGTTGTTGAGGATCTCGGCCGGCGTGCGCCCCTCCGTGACCAGGCCCGGCACGTCGGGACTGGTCACCGTGTAAACTCCGCCGGGATTGGGCTCCAGGTACAGCCGGATCGTGTGTAGTCCCATGCTATGTTCACCTCTTCTTTCTCAGCCGACATGTTGCCAGTCCCATTATACTCGCTGTCGAGCCCAATGACAACTGCCTCAGCAAGCACCAGAGCCGCAGTGGTGCCACACGCAAACGAAAAAGCGACGCGAAAAGCACCACTGCGGCCCTGAAGCGACTGAAGGCCGTGAGGGAGTTCCTCAGTGCCTTCCATGTGCTCAGCGGTTCAGTATCCAGGCGCGAGGCGCTCAAGGAACTGGCAGCCTTGCTGACCGCCGTCTGCCATTGCGGTGACGTAACCGGCCCCCCATCCGAGCAACTTGCCGGCGGGCGGTCTCAAAACACACGTGGTTCAAGCCCCGGTCACGTGACCGGGGCTGGCCTTGGCTATTGGACCAAGCTGCCCTGGCCACACCAGGGCCGTATTGCTGGGCCGGGTGGGAGGTGCTATAATGAGCCGGTCTGGAATCGCGCACCGGCCTGGGCCGGGCTGCCTGCCCCACAGACCGGCAGCCCGGTCCCACCATCCGAGTTGTGGATAATTGGAGAACCGATGAAACTGGCCCCTATGGCAATGGCGATCATCCTGGCTGGTATCTTGTTGACTTTTACGTTGACCGCGTCAGCCCATGACGATTCTACTGGCCGCGCGGACTCGAACTGGCCGATGTTTCAGCATGATGTCCGTCATACTGGCCAAAGCCCCTATGTTGGGATTGTGTCGTCACCACTGGTACAATGGGTCAAGCAACTGCCAGGCAATTGTGGAGAATCTGGCAAGGGCATCAGCCAGGCCAGGGATGGCACCGTATATATCGCGGCCTGCGGGGTGCTCTCCGCAGTAGATCCAGTAGATGGAGCGATCAAGTGGACATTTAGCGGTGGGGGCAGCCGCAGCACCCCGGTAGTGGCTGATGACGGGACCATCTATTGGGGCTACGGCGATAGCATCGTGGCCCTTACCGCCATCGGCGAGGTGGACTGGCGGCAGACCGATTTGTCCATGAACTATATATTTGCGAGCTCCCCGGCGCTCACCAAAGACGGCTCGATCATTTTCTCGCATGATGGGCTATTTTCCTTTACCCAGGATGGGAGCTTCCAGTGGGTCTATCCGTTTAGCTGGTACTCGCATGCCTCTCCTGCCATTGGCGCGGATGGCACGATCTACATTGGCTCGGGCGACAACAACTTTTATGCGTTCAGTCCAGACGGTGACCGGCTGTGGCAACGGGCGATCGTGACCTATGATAGCTCGGCGTCTATCGGCAGTGATGGTACCGTCTACATCGGGACCTATCATGCCAAGCTCTATGCCTTCCAGCCGGATGGCACCGAGCAATGGGTGTTCGAAAGTGATGAAACGCGCTACTTTGACTCGGCGGTTTTTGCCCCGCCGGCCATAGGCCAGGACGGAACGATCTATTTTGGGACGCATGTGTGTTGTGGTGGAGTGGCCGATTATGCCCATATCTATGCCATCAATCCCGACGGCTCTCTCAAATGGAAATTCCCGGTTCACCGTGGTGGGAACATGAACCCCGGGGTGGTGGCTCCGTTGGTCGTGGACCCAGAGAACCATCTATTTGCCTGTGCCGACAATGGATCGTGCTATGGGTTCGCTGCGGATGGCACCCTTTTGTGGGAATACTGCATCCGGCCCCATATATACATCCGTACCGCGCCGTATATCGTTGCAGACGGGAACATGTTGATCCTGGGTGAAAGCGGCATATTGTACAATCTAGGTTCGGCTACCCACCAGGCCCACCTACCGCTGATGCTTTCAAACAGTCACTAGCGTAGCACCACGACCGCGCAATTATGGTCGGCTGGGCAGTCACTCGCCATATGACAGGCCGCTCACAACTGCAGCAGCGCCAGACTGTTGACCAGGGGTGATTGAGTAGATGTCGGAGAGACTCTACCAACCGGGCGGCGCCCAACACCAGGGCAACCACCAGCGCCCAAATACAGGATGCGAACCGACCGGCCGTCGGCCGAGTTGGCCGGCCGGCTCATTCAGGTTGGGAGGTCAAGAACATGCAGGCAAGAAACACGCACCAAAGGGCGCCACACGCACCGGCAGCCCGGCTGCGCTATGCCCGGCCCAGTGCGGTAAGCCTGGCGGCAGTCGCCACGGCAGCCGGCGTCGGGGCCACGGATTGCCAGGCCGGGGGCGGCTATATCACGAACTGTAAAAACGGGAGCTGGGCCGATCCGGCGTGCCGGGATGGCGGCTATGCCGGGTACGGCTGCGCCAATGGCGGGTCCGAATAACAATGACCGGTCAGGAGCCGCCGATCCTCCAGATCCACAACCACCACGCCCCCGGTTGCGGCGTCCCGCCGCACATCGAGGCGCAGCCGGGCCAATATGTCGGCTATTTTGAGAACGAATACGGTGAGCAGATGGTCCTGGTGCTCGACCGGGCCACCGGCGCCGGGCTGCTGTACGCTGGCGACGCCGGCTGGGAGACCCCGTACACGGTCATTGACGGTGTGGCCCTGGGGTTGATCATGACGGACCCGGAAAGGCTTTGGCTGCGGGCCTGTTGGGAAGCAGTCAGCGCCTGGGGGCCGCATCAAGCGCCAGAAGAGGGAAGCGCATGAGTGTCATCCAGACCATCCCGGTCACGAACCGGCCCGTCAACAACCTGATGCTCGACGTCGTCCCGGCCATGGCTGCACTGGTATTGCGCCGGGCGCGGCGCGACGGTCAGCCCGAGCCCAGCATCGTCATCCACCAGGACGAGGTCCAGCAGCTCATCGACGCCCTGACCGCGGTCCAGCAGATGTCGGCAACCGCGGTCACGGCCGGGCCAACGGGAGAAAAGGACAGCGTTGGCCCATGAAATGTCCCCACTGGGCAACCTGAGGTTGACCTACGCTGACCTGGGCGACGCACGGCGGGCGATTGGATACTATGAGCGAGCGATGGTCACTGCCCGCGAGATCGGGGACCAACGCCAGTAGCACTCGTCTCCTTCAGGCCGGGCGTGGGCCCGGCTACATCAACCAGGTTCGGCGAGACCAGGGCCAGCCCAACGCCCGCGCCAGGGCACCGAGCGGAGCAAAACCCCTGTTTCTGGCGCTGCCCCCATTCTGGGGGCTTTTCACAGCACCGAAGAAGAAAAGGCCGAAGCCACCCGCGCAGAGGTCATACACTGTACCTCCACCGGACGCTGCGGGTGATCAGGTTATAGCTTGGGCGCGGCTCAGTTTGACCGGCCA
>JAHJIN010000499.1 GCA_018823415.1 Chloroflexota bacterium
ACTGCTTCTTCTGCGGCTCCCAGAGCCAGAACCGCTCCCCGACAGGCACGTCAGAGAACGGCACGATGTTCTGATTCTGGTTAGCCATCGACCTGCTTCTCGTAGGAGCGGCAGGCAGCCATGGCCGTGCGCATGGCCGGCCAGCCCAGCCGATCCAGGATGCGCACGACCCAGTTCTGCAGCGGGTACTGGGGCTGGCCCCACTGCAAGATGATCGGCAGCGGGGTGTGGGTCCAGTTGGCCCACGATACGCAGACGTAGTAGGGCAGATCGGCATCTTCCCACTTTCCGGTGGCCGGGTCGCAGGCGATATCGTGCCACTGTTTCTCCCCGTCCTGCCACTGGAGCCCGGTGTAGCCGGCCGTGGCCCCACGGAGGATCTTGTGGGCAAACCGCACGTTAGCCCAGCAGCGCGCCCCGCGACCGGGGCGCGCCGACCGTCGGTGGGCGGCGCGGCGATTCGCGCGACGAACGGCGACTGCGCTCATGCCGCCTGCTGGACCTCGTTCAGGTGCATGGGCATGATCACGTGGAGGAACCCGTCCTCGCCCACGGCCTTGAGGGCCACCGGGGCCAGCGGGGTGGTCAACTCCAGGGCGACTTCTTCGGCGGTCACGGCGCCCAGCACCTGCCCGAGAAACCGGGCATTGACCACCACCTGGGTCGATTGCCCGGCGTCGAGCCCGGCGACCACCGCTTCGACCTCGTTGTGGTTGTCGCCGACCTGGTTGGCATTGGCAGCGAGTACCACGCGCCCCGGCTGCAGATCGATTCCCGGCGTCAGGGTCAGGATGATGCCGCCGCCGTTTTTCCCATCGGAAGTGAACAGGTTCGCGATTTTGGTCGCCTGGAGCAACTGCGACCGGGACAGGCGGGCCCGGACCGTACAACTGGTCGGCACGATCGCCTCATAGTTGGGATACTGCCCCTCGATGAGGGAGCTCACCAGCTCGGTCGCGCCGGCTCGAAACACGACCTGGTTGCGGGTCAACCAGATCTGGACCGGCTCGGTCACCCCGGCCAGGATGCGGCCCAGTTCGTGCAGGGCCTTGCCGGGAATGACCGTGGTAAAGTTTGCGGCCGCGGCGACCTCGAACCGGGCATCCCGGACTGACAGGCGAAACCCGTCGGCGGTGGCCATGGTCAGAGTGTTGCCGGCGAGGGCCACGAGCGCGCCGGTGAGGATGGGCCGCGCCTCGTCGTCAGCGGCGGCAAAGGCCACCTGGCTGATCATCTGACCCAGCAGGCCGGGGTCGATCTGCAGGACCGGCTGACCCTCGGCCGTGGGGATGAGCGGAAAGTCGGTGGCCGATATCCCCTTGATGTTGGTGGTATAGCGCTCGCACACCACCTGGAGGGTTTCGGTCCGCTCGTTGAGCGTCAACGCGACCGGGGCCGCGGGCAAGGCCTTGACCAGGTCGCCCAACAGGGCGGCCGGGATCGTGGTCGCGCCCGGCTGGTCCACCTGGGCGGTAATGGTGGTGCGGATGCCCAGGGATAGGTTGGTGGCGGCCAGTTGCAGGCGGCCGTCGGCGGTCGTGGACAGCGCCACGTGACCCACGCTTCGCGTGGGCAGCGTGCTGCGCACGGCGACCGCGCGGCCCACGATGTCCAGACCGCGGGCCAGATTCTCTTGCAGACAAGATACTTTCATGTTCAGTCCTCCTATAACTGTGGTGAGATAGCGGTGAGTGGGCACCATTGGTTAGCCCACTGGACCTCGATGCGCCCGTCTGGGACCATCCGGTGGTCACAAGTGGTTTCGTTCGGTTGCCCAAGCCATTCACATCCCGATCAGCGGCCGGCCAGTCTAGCAGCCAGTCGCGCACCGTGCCGCCGATCGGGAGGGCGTGGTTGTCAGTCAGACTGGTGGCCACACCAAGGGCCACGCCCGGATCCCGGGGTGGATGAGGAGTCCATTACGCCGCAGCAAAAAATCGCCGGGCTGCGCGGTGGTCGCGCAGCCGGCCCAGGATCAACTCCTGGGCATCGGCGGGGGTGATGACGCGGGCTTCCAGGGCCGGGCCCAGTTGCCCGGCCAGTTGGAGCGCCAGAGCGCGCTCCGGTTGGCTGAGAAAGCCAAAGCCCTGGAGTCGGAAAGCGGACCCGGCCGACTTGGTGGCTGGGTTTCGTCTGTGTTTGTTTTTCATGGTGACCTCCGCAGGCTGCCATCAGAGTACGAGAGCGGTGGCTGCCCTTTGCAGAATGATGGTGTGGGGGCTCACGAGCAGCCCCCCGTTCGATGCGATTGACCCGGAGAAGGTAGTGGGGGGACGCGGCGGGCGTCCCGGTCGGATGGGGATAGTACTGGATGGAGGACGTGCTAAAGAGGTGCCGGTCGGGAGACCGGCCCTGGGTTGCCCTGGTGCAGTTCTCCGGGTATAGGGCATTCGGGGACCGATAGGCGGTTACAAGCCTACCGGGTTGGCGGGATCCTGATAGAGAGTATCAGGGACCCCGCCGGAAGGGTTGTGAGTGCTCGGTACTAGACCGTCACCACCAGACCGCCGGGGCCTGCCCGTAGGAGCCCCAGTACGACAAGCCGGCCTGGAGGTTCGCGCCCAGGCCGCCGGTCCATTGGTAGGTGACGGTACCCTGGACCCAGCCCGCGGCGGTGTAGTACCAGCCGCCGGTGCCATACTGAAGCACGCGCTGGCCGTAGGTCCAGCCTTTGTAGGTGCCGCGGCCATAGGGCGCCGAATAGAGCGCGCCCGAGGCGTAGGCCACGCGCTGGCCTTGGGTCGGGGTGGTGGGGGATGGTGCCGCCTGGACAGTGGGCGGCAGCGCCGCGACTAGCGCCAGGATGGCGGTGAGGATGGCGACAACGAGTGACTTTTTGATGTTCATGGTTACCTCCAAAAAAGAGCCAGTGGGCGACGGTGTCACCCACTGGCAAATAGGCCCAGTCGGACCAGGCCGGACAGCACGACCAGACCGACCGTTACCGGTCAGTCTGGAAATCGCGCGAGTTGTGGCGTGGTGCTATGGCAGGCTCTGCGGCAACTCCTGAATCGTGCGGGTTACCCACTGAAACCGCGCCGCGGTGTACTGGAACACCACTTGTACGGGAAATCCCACGGCGGGCGGGGC
>JAHJIN010000500.1 GCA_018823415.1 Chloroflexota bacterium
GCCAGGCGGTACGACCTGTCAGGCGATAGCGTGATACGACACCCCCACTGTGCGGGCATATGTGCTCAGCTTCATAGCCCGATTATAGAACAAATGTTCATATCTGTCAAGAGCTGCCCACAAAACGAAGATTCATATTCGATACCGTCCCAACAGGTACACGGGATAGCGCGGGTAGGCTGCTCGGGCCAGGAACGAGGCGTGCGCGTTGTAGGACGGGGCATAGATCCCGGCCAGCAATTGGAAAAAGAACGGGTCGGGTTCGACCTCGGCGAGCCCACCCAGTTGGGGGCCGCGCTCCTGCAACTGCTGCCAGACGGCCTGCAGGATGAGATGCTGGTCGCGGGTCGAGTGGCGCAGGCCCGGGGGCAAGGGCGGCTCGGGTTGGCGCGTGGCGGGGCTCTTGGCCTGACGGCGGCGGGCCGGTGCGGCTGGCCCCGGCGGCTCGTACAGGGCCAGCCAGCCTTCGCCGCGTGGCGGGTCCGCCCAGTCGGGCTGCTCGACAAAGTCGCGCAAGGGGTGGGCCACGAGGTGAAAGGGCAAGCCTGCGGCCCCCTGCTCCTGCCCGATGGCATAGGCCGCCTGTTCCCACCAGGTCAGCGTGCGGTCCCGTTGGGGACTGGGGGCCAGGTCGATGAGCACGCGCACGGTGTTGGACAGCGAGTGACTGGCGGCGGACCGAAAGAAGGCGCATTTGCGGCGCAGGCTGCCCTGGATGCGGTCCAGGCTGCTCACCTGGGCCGCCTGTTCGATCTCAAAGAGAGCCGGCCGGCCGTTGGGCAAGGTGATGAGGTTGTCGGGGCGCAAGACCCGGTCGTTGTCATAGTCGAGTTCGCGTTCTGTCTGGACGGCCAGCCCGGCGGCCAGGGCCACCTGGCGGATCTCGAGCACGGCGCGGGCATGGGCGATGGCGATGGGGTCGGTGAGGCCACAGGGCTGGGTGGTGGGGTGGCCGTGACGGCGCAGCAAGGCGGCGCCGGTGTGGCCCAGGGTGTAGACGGCCGGAGGCCGGCCGCGCGTGCCGGGGCGGGGGATGGACTGGGGCACACGGACCACGAGCGGCGGGTCGGCCAGGGTTTCCAGCCGGTCGAGCAGATAGCGCAGCCGTTCGCGTTCGAGGCCGGTGGCCTGTTGCAGTTGGGCGGTATCGGCGACGCCGGTGGGGAGAAACACGGCCAGGCCGATGGTTGTAGAGCCGGGTCAGCCCATCCAGCGTGGCTTGTTCCTGAGTCCGGCGAAACAGGATGGCCTTTTCGATAGCCGCGGCGCTCAGAAACGCCGCCGAGGTCAATAGCTGCTGGTCGCTGGCGTTAAAGGGGCCGTTCATCTTGTTCAACACCTGGATCGCGCCCATGACCTGGCCCTCGGCCTGCAACGGGGCACAGAGCACCGACCGCGTCTCAAAGCCGGTGGACTCGTCGACGCCCCGGTAATGGCGCGCGTCCTGGCTTGCATCTGCCACCACCACCATCTCGCCGGTTTGCACCACCCAACCCACGATCCCCTCGCCCGGCGGCAGCCGCCAGTCCCGAACGATCTCGCCCTCGACGCCCGGGGCCAGGTGACAGACCAATTCCTTGGTTTCCGGGTCCACCAACCAGACCGAGGAGGCCTGCACCCCCAACAACTGACGCGTCTCATCCAGAACGACCAGCAGCACCTGATCCAGATCGATGGTGGCGCTGAGCGCCTGCCCGATGCGGTTGATCAGCGCCAGTTCGCGGTTGCGCTGCCGCAGCTCGGCTTCCGAGCGCCGGACGGAGAGAAAGAGCCCGGCCTGGCTGACCATCGTGTAGAGCAGCCGGGCCTGGGTCTCGGTGAATCCCTGGTCTCCCTCGGCCCCCAGAAAGAACAGGCCCTGCACGCCGGCCCCATCGCCCATGATGAGCGGCACCTGAATAGTAGACCGCAAATGCCTCACGGTTGGCTGCGTGAGGTCTGGGTCTTCCAGTGTGAGCCTCTGGGCATCGAGTGGTTCCCCCTGGTCGCCGGCGCCTTCAGCGCTCAGCCGGGCAAAGGTATCCAGCAGCCGGTTCTCCAGCTCTTCATGGAGGACCGGGTCCAGGGGCCGCGCGGGTTGCACGAACAGCTTGTGCTGGTGGTCGTTCGTGGTCAGCAGGCCGGCAAAGACGTCGTGAGGGATGGGCCGCCGCAGATGACCCAACATCAGGCGCACCAGATCCTCATCATCCCGCACGTGGCCGATCTCCTGGGACAGATCATGCAGTACTTGGAGGTCAAACGTATGCTGGCGGGCCTGTTCTTCCACTGTGGTCTCGAACTCTTGGCGCGCGTTGTCGAGCCCCTCTCTCGCCAGCTCGTGCCGGAAGCGGTGTTGCAGCCGGGCCACAGCCCAGAAGCACACCTCGATGAGCACTACCGCCACGACCATGCCCAGGAGCCAATCGAGGAGGTCATCAAGAAAGGGCATGCCCTCGATGAAATAATAGTAGGCTTCGAGGGCCAGAAGCGCCAGGGCAGCCAGGGCCACTAGGCTCCATTTGAGTTGGCGCATCCGGTCCGCGTACCGATCATGGGCGTTCATCATTGCACCGGCCTCGTATACTGTGTGTGGTCACGTTTGGCGCTATTGGGCCGGCGGACAGTCTCCCCGTAGCGTGTGACCAAGCCCCACAGGACATACTCGTCACACGCCGTTCGCCCGGCGCTATCGTTTGCTGCGCGGCTGATCGATCGGTAACACGCTGGCCGGCAGCGACCAGCGTGTCGTACCCTTGCCGGGAACTCGCAGCACTGCAGCCTCGGGCCGTCCTGGGCCTGTTCGACGTGTCTGCCCGGCCCTACGTGGAGCCAGGGAGCTGACCCTGGCTGTCCCCTGGCTCAAATTCGCCCGTATGGTGCACCATATGGACGAGTTTTCTGATCACCCGATCCTGGCAGCAAATCCAGGCCCGGATCGGCCACCGGCCCGCGACCGATGAAGGACTGTCGTACAGATCCGACTGGCCGGCCCCAGCAGGGGTAGACGCCGGCCCGGTGCCATCCAGTCCTGCCAGGCGTTCATCAGGTTATAGAACTCTTGGGCTGAAAACCTCGCCGTTCACGGCGGGGATGAAAGCCCAACCCGGTTGACAGAATACCCACAGGGGGCTGCGCCGAACATTTGTGCTATCCTGTGGCTATGACCCAGACAAGAAGAACGCGACACGCAGTATACAATCTCAACTACCATGTCGTCTGGATTCCCAAGTATCGTCGCCACGTACTGACAGGTCCTATTGCTGTGCGGCTGCGCGAGATCCTGGTCGCCATTGCCGATCAGTACGGGCTGGAGATATTGGCGTTTGAAGGAATGCCCGATCACATCCATCTCTTTGTGTCTGCACCGCCGCGGTACTCACCAGCTCAACTGGTCAACTTGTTCAAGGGTATCTCGTCCCGCCGCTTGCGCCAGGAGTTTCCGGCCCTACGCCGCCGCCCCCAGCGCCAACAGCTCTGGACACACAGCTACTACATCGGCACGGCGGGCACGGTCAGCGCCGTGACCATTCGCCGGTACATCGAGAACCAACAGGCCGGTGAGGCATGAAAGTGACCACTACTTTGACCATCCCCCTGGGGCGCCTATCCCGCCGCAAGGCTGCCCAACTCGGCGCTTTGCAGGCCGAGTGCCAGCGCTGTGCTACCTGGCACCTGGAACAATGTCAGGCTTTGGGCACGACGGCCAAGACCCGCATCCACGACGCGTGCTATCGGG
The DNA here is from genome assembly GCA_018823415.1 of Chloroflexota bacterium. Lineage (GTDB taxonomy): Bacteria > Chloroflexota > JAHJIN01 > JAHJIN01 > JAHJIN01 > JAHJIN01. The sequence continues at coordinate 3,719 of JAHJIN010000500.1, forward strand.
AGGCCACCGCCCTCTTTGAC